>JBJLIB010000015.1:0-80168 GCA_045564015.1 Gammaproteobacteria bacterium | reverse complement strand
CTCATATCCGAAGATACTTTCTCGCACGACTTGCATGTGTTAAGCCTACCGCCAGCGTTCAATCTGAGCCATGATCAAACTCTTCAATTAAAATCATGTTGTGTTACTTTTATAAAATATTAAAAGTAACTAAAAATATATATCTCGTATTTTGAACACCCACACGAGTAACCAAATATGTTAAAAGAACTTGCCAGCTCTAGGCCGGAACGGAGAATTGTATACCCTTAGTTGGAAATATCAACCAGTTTTATAACTAATTTTTATCTTTATTTACAAGGCGTTCTGAATGAAGAAACTTCATCTTGGATCTAAGCTCTGCGCCAACCTGCTCGATTGAATGAGAAGCGGTGTTTTTACGCTTTTCTTTCATGATTGGACCACCTGATCCATCATTACTTTGCCTACAATCATTTAAAAAATTGTCAGCAAATTCGCCGGTTTGAATTCTTTTTAATATTCCTCTCATTGCCTCTTTAGTGTCATTGGTAATTACCTCGGGACCACTAACATAATCTCCAAACTCCGCTGTATTAGAAATAGAGTAATGCATATTTGCTATTCCGCCCTCATGAATTAAATCTACAATTAACTTTGTTTCATGCAAGCACTCAAAATATGCCATTTCTGGACTGTATCCAGCCTCAACCAAAGTTTCATAACCCGCTTTAATCAATGCAGTCATGCCCCCACATAAAACAGCTTGCTCGCCAAATAAATCTGTTTCAGTCTCTTCTTTAAATGTAGTCTCAAGAACGCCTGCTCTAGTCCCTCCATTAGCCTTAGCATATGAAAGGGCAATCTCTTTTGCGCTATGATTATTGGGATTCATACCATCTTGATATATCGCAATTAAGGATGGAACTCCGCCACCATTAAGATAGGTGCTTCTAACAGTATGACCAGGCCCCTTGGGAGCAATCATAATAACTGAAGTATCATCAGCTGGAATAATTTTTTTAAAGTGGATATTAAAACCATGTGCAAATGCTAAAACTGCATTGGATTTTAAATTCGATTTAATTTCTGACTCATACAAGCCTTGTTGAAATTCATCTGGTGCTAAAATCATAACTAGATCTGCGTCAGATACTGCATCTGAAACTGTTGCTACTTTTAATCCAGCATTTTCTGCTTTAGACCAAGATGAAGATCCATCACGCAATGCAACAGTAACCTCTACCCCAGACTCATGCAGATTATTTGCATGAGCATGCCCTTGAGATCCATACCCAACTATCGTAACTTTTAGTTTTTGAATAATAGAGATATCAGCGTCATCATCATAAAAAATTTTCATTCTAGTTTTCTCCTAAATTTTTAAAACCTTTTCACCTTCATGCAACCCTATACTTCCAGATCTTGCTATCTCAAGAAGATTTGCTTTTCCTATAGCTCTAATTGCAACTTCTATATCGCTTGATGAGCCCCAAGCAGACATGACGATGGCATCTTTTTCCTTTTCATGAATCTTTCCATTTAAGCCCTTTAATATTTTCTGTATTTTTGCACTTTGTTTGAATTTGACCATGATGAATTCATATTCATGGTGATCGCCCTCTGTTAAATCCGCAACTTTGATAACATCAATGATTTTATTGATTTGTTTTGTTATTTGCTCAACATCATTCTCTGAGCCCCTAGTAGTAACCGTCATTCTAGAATAGCTGCCATCAAAAACTGGTCCAACATTAAGAGTTTCAATGTTATAGCCACGTTGATGAAACAGACCAACCACTCTGGCAAGGGCTCCAGGTTTGTTTTCAATTAATATTGATATGATTCTTTTCATGCTTTGGTATTTTTTTTGATCCACATGTCCTTCATGCTTCCATTAGGTGCAACTAACATAGGATATACGTGCTCATTTGGGTCAACATAAACATCAATAAAAACTAACCTATCTTTCATAGCAAAAGCTTTCTCTAGAGTGTTCTTAAGCTGAGATTGCTTAGTAACTTTCATGCCAACATGCCCATAAGATTGGGCAAGTTTTACAAAGTCCGGCAAAGAATCAGAATATGTGCTTGCTGAATGTCTTCCTCCATAGTTCATATCCTGCCATTGCCTGACCATGCCAAGCGCCTCATTATTAATATTAATAATTTTTATAGGCAAATTGTATTGCAAGCATGTTGAAAGTTCTTGAATACACATCTGAATGCTGCCTTCTCCAGTCACACAAACAACTTCTTGCTTGGGGAATGCAAGTTTGACTCCCATAGCGGCAGGCAGACCGAAACCCATCGTTCCTAACCCTCCGGAATTGATCCATCTTCGAGGTTTATTAAAATGATAATACTGTGCAACGAACATTTGATGTTGGCCGACATCTGATGTAACAAAAGCATTGCCTTGGGTAGCATGATATAGCTCCTGCACAACAACTTGTGGAGCAATCATTGAGGATTTTATTTTACTTAAATATAAATCATGATCTAAGCCATGTTGTTCGCGCCATTGAGAAATTTGGATATTCCAATTATCCAAAGCCTCTGAATCTATTTTAATTTTTGAACGTTTAATCTCTTTGATAAGAGCAAGTAAAGATTCTTTAACCTGTCCAACTATTGGTATATCAGCATTAATAATTTTAGAAATTGAGGCAGGATCTACATCTATATGAACAATCTTTGCATTTGGAGCAAACATCGAAGGAGTGTTAGTAATGCGGTCATCAAATCTTGCACCAATTGCTATGATAACGTCTGCATTGTGCATCGCCATATTCGCTTGATATGTTCCATGCATTCCAAGCATTCCCATGAAATACTTGTCCTTCGCAGGGTATGCTCCAAGTCCCATTAAAGTATTGGTCACTGGCGCTTTTAATAATTTATTTAGAGAAATGAGTTCTTTATGGGCATTGCCTAGAATAACTCCTCCGCCAGCATAAATAACTGGACGCTCTGCAGATAAAATCTTTTTACTAGCTTTTTTAATCTGCCCTGGATGTGGCAATACTCTTGGTTGGTATGAGCGTAAAGATATTTCTTTGGCCCTTTTGTATTCATAAAGCTTTGATGGGTCAGTTTTATCTTTTGGAATATCTATAACCACTGGGCCAGGTCTTCCAGTTGTTGCTATATGAAAAGCTTCTTGAACAATTCGAGGAATATCTTGAGTATTTTGGACAATAAAACTATGTTTCACTATTGGTCGAGAAATTCCAATCATGTCTGTTTCTTGGAATGAATCTGTACCAATTAAATGACTTTGTACCTGACCAGAAATAACTACAAGTGGAATTGAATCCATGTAAGCCGTTGCAAGCCCTGTAATTGCATTTGTTGCTCCAGGTCCTGAAGTAACCAAAGCAACGCCTGGTTTGCCAGTTGCTCTAGAATAGCCATCTGCAGCGTGAGTTGCACCCTGTTCGTGGCGAACTAAAATATGCTCACAAGCCTTTTGTTTAAATATTGAATCGTAGATGTGTAAAGCTGCGCCACCGGGATAGCCGAAAATAAATTTTACTCCCTCATCTCTGAGAGCACGCATTAACAGATCTCCGCCTGACAGTTTCATTAATTCAAGGTATTTACTTTAAAGTAAATGGTTTTATACATTAATTATGGTTAAAAACAAGTTTTTTTGCTGATTTGAAAGGCTTTAGCGCTTATTCCAACTCCTTAATCAAACGTTGCATATCTTCAGGAAGATCTATTTGAAATTCAAAAAAACCTCCTCCTTTGATCAAAGGAAATCTTATCTTGGAAGCGTTTAATGCCTGGCGAGAAAAATTTTGAATGTATGTGATTAAACTATCAGAAGTATTTTTAGCAATAAGATTTCTAGGATTATATAATCCATCGCCAATGATGGGCAGCTTTTGATTGCTTAAATGGACTCTGATTTGGTGTGTTCTACCTGTTTCAATTTCAATAGAAATATGAGAATAACCCTCATAAAATTTTATCAATGACACATGAGATAAAGCGTCTCTTCCAAAATCTGTCACCCTCATTTTCACTCTATTCCTTGGATCTCTTTCTATGGGATCATCTATAGAAAAACTACCTATTACCTGACCAACAACCAATGCCTCATATTGTTTAAAAACCTCTCTTTCTTGGAGCTTGTTAACAAAGAAATTCCTAAATTTTTCATTCTTAGCTACCACTAATAACCCAGAGGTATCTTTATCTAATCGATGAACTATTCCACATCGAGGCAATTGTTTTAAATCTGGAAAATGAAATGCTAAAGCATTTGCCAGAGTGCCATCATGACATCCCGCACCTGGATGCATCACTAGCCCTGGTGACTTATTAATTATTAAAAAATCATCTTCTTCATGAAGAATATCAATAGGTATGTCTTCTCCTTCCCACGAGACCCTATTTTCAAATACTGGGTCTAAAGAGATTTCATCGCCCGTGTGAACTTTATCTTTTGCTTTTAGAATTTCACCATTCACCAATAGATTCCCTTGCAATATCCACCTTTGAATTTGGCTACGTGAATAATCCTTAAATAAGAAAGTTGCAGCTTGATCTAGCCTAGAATTATTCTGCTCTTCATTTATATTTTTTAGGATCATATATCTAATCTAAAAACTTTTTCACTATCTTACAATCTAAAGTAATTGAATTAACCCAAATGCTTGAATAAATGTAAAATACAATACCGATGATACAAATAAAAAAATATTTACGAGTTAATTTAACAACTGCGATTATTCTTCCGTTATTAATAACAAGTTGTAATTCTGATGCACCAGTCATGGAGCGAGCTGAAAAGGTTTATTACGATACTGCTCAAAGAAGAATGAAAGCCAATAATTTCTTTTCTGCGATTGAGTCTTTGGAAGCTATTGAAGCAAGATATCCTTTTGGCAGATATGCAGAGCAAGCTCAATCAGAATTAATTTATGCCTATTTTATGAATGGTGAAGATGAAGCTTCACATGAAGCTGCAGAAAAATTTATTCGCCTTAACCCAAGACATCCTAATATTGATTATGCATATTTTATGAGAGGTATAGCTAGCTACACTAGAGATAAAGGAATGTTTGCTAGGATATTTAAATCTGATCTCTCTAATAGAGATATCTCAGGTGCTAAACAAGCCTTTGGTGAGCTGTCTGAATTTTTAACTCGATTTCCACAAAGCCAATATGCACCATATGCTTCACAAAGGTTGATTTATTTAAGAAGCTTAATTGCTAAAAATGAATTGGTTGCTGCTGAGTATTACCTAAAAAGAAAAGCTTATGTGGCAGCTCTAAGAAGAGCGAAGTATGTAATTGAGAATATTCCTAATTCCTCAGAAACTATGCGAGCGTTAAAAATTATAAGAGAGTGCTACCAAGCCCTTGGTTACTTTGAATTAATGGAAGACATTGAAAGTGTCATTGAGGTAAATGGAGGCTCAATCCTTGAGAGTTCTGAGCCGTCCTCATGGAATTTCTTTTCAAGAAAGGCTCCTAGACCCAATCAAAACTAATCTAAAGTCAAGAAATTATTGAATATAGCTCTTCTGTTAGGAGATTGCTGGTACGATATAATTCCTTTGGATTGTGTTGCTGATTGCATATAAATCCATAACCAATACCTTTTTCAGGGTCGCCAAATGCAACTGCTCCTCCAACTCCTGCATGGCCAAACATTTTATTATTTAAAGTTGGGGAAATATTTCCCACTGTAGATATACCTTGAGCTAGCTCATAACCAAGTCCAAATTTTATTGGAGCGCCAAACAGCACAGAATCGGGGCCGCTAGAATGAGGAGTGATGGCATGCTGCAGAGATGCTTCGCTCATGATAGAAATTTCATCCCTTGCGCACCCATTGCTTAAAATACCATATAGCCTTGCCAAGCTTTTAGCAGTCCCATGACCATTTGCTGAAGGAATTTCTGCTTTTCGCCAATCAAGTGAATTTACATAATTAGCATCCTCTTCCTCTCTTTCTTGGAAAGCCTCTAGAAAATCTCCACTTAGTAGAGCGGTCTTAAAATTTTTAAGCCTTTGTGGCAAAAGAAAGCTTGGAACATATCTTAGAAACTGCCCTGGAAGTTGCATGCTATCTCTTTCTATCATTAACATATCTGCACATCTTATAAAATCTATCTCATCAAGGCCGATATGAAAATCAATGTTTAATGGCTCTGCTATTTCCTCTTTAAAATATTGTCCAACAGAACGGCCATCTACTCTTCTAATTAATTCACCAACCAGCCAACCAAAGGTTAATGCATGATATCCCTGTGAAATTCCTGGTTTTCTATATGGAGTTTGTAATTGAAGCTGTTGAATGAACTTATTCCAGTCTTGGAATGAGCCCAAAGGAATGCCTTCTTTAAATCCAAACATCGCAGCTCTATGACATAACAAATCACTTACCTTTGTATCTTCTTTCCCATTGCAACTGTACTCAGGCCAATAATAGCCAACTCTTTTGCCTGGATCTAATTTACCTTGATCAATTAATCTAGAGATACAGGTTGCAGTGACGCCTTTGGTAACAGAGAATACATTTACCAGAGTGTTTTCTTCCCATGCTTTAGTTTTTTGTGCATCTTGGTGCCCGCCCCATAAATTAACAATCATGTTGCCTTGATGCTCAATTGCTAATGCAGCACCAGTTTCAAACTCACTCTCAATAGCGTTAGAAAATGCATCATAAACATTTTGAAATTTTGGATCACAATAACCTTTAATCATAACTCTCTATAATTTTGTATTTCTCCACTTTTCAATCTTTTTTGGTAGCTCGCAAGTTCATTCTTAATTACAGGGGCTAAAATATAAAGGCCCAAAATATTTGGGAGGGCTACAATAAAAATCAAAGCGTCAGAGAAATCTAACACTGCACTTAGATTAATCATGCAGCCTAAAGCTATAAAAATACAAAAAAAGACTTTAAAAATATTTTCTGCCCATACAGATTCTCCAATAATGTATGTCCAGCCTTTCAAACCATAATACGACCAAGAAAGAATTGTTGAAAATGCAAATAAGATTGCGATAAAAGAAAGCGGCAACACTGACCAGCTTAAAGTGCTGCTGAAAGCTTGAGAGGTCAAAGCAATTCCTTGAATTCCTTCGTTTGCCATTGAGGGCTCATATACCGTGGTCAAAATCACCAAAGCTGTAAGAGTACAAATTACCACAGTATCTATAAATGGTTCCATTAAACCAACGTAGCCTTCGGTAACAGGCTCTTGTGTTTTAACGGTGGCATGAGCTATAGCAGCTGAACCGATCCCAGCTTCATTTGAAAATGCTGCTCTTTGAAAGCCTAAGATCATAATGCCTAACATTCCTCCGCTCATAGCACTAGGATTGAATGCTTCTGACAAAATTGCTGAAATGGCCCAAGGAACCTTGTCTACATTTATAAGAACCACAAGCAAGGCGCCAATAACATAAGTTACTGTCATAAATGGAACTAGCTTTGAGGTAACTCTTGCAATGCCTTGGATACCACCAATGATGACTAGCCCAACGATTCCGGCTAGAATTGATCCAAAAAGCCACCCTTTATCAGAGAAAAAACTAGCATCCCCACCAGTAATAAAAATAAACTGCTGAAAGGCTTGATTGGATTGAAACATGTTGCCTATTCCCAAACATCCAACAACGATGGCCATTGCATAAAATAAACCCATAGGCCTAGCAAGCCAAGATAGATTTTTTTGACGCAATCCAGCTTCTAGATAATACATAGGTCCCCCAGAAATACTTCCATCAGGATTAACCTTTCTATACATAACACCTGCTACGCATTCTGCGAATTTTGTCGACATCCCGAGGAAGCCAGCCACAACCAACCAAAAGGTGGCGCCCGGCCCACCTATAGAAATAACAATTGCTACTCCAGCAATATTTCCTATTCCGACAGTACCAGAAACAGCAGTGGATAAAGCCTGGAAATGAGTTAACTCTCCTTCATTGTCTGGGCGAGAATAATCTCCTCTTAATAATTGAAAGGCATGTTTAAACCCTCGCAGATTTAAAAAGTTAAAGTAGGCAGTAAAAAAAATAGCAGCTCCGATTAACCATAAAACTATAAGTGGCATAGGTGCCCCAAAAATTTCAATTTCATAAAAAATAAAACTAGAAAAGATATCTGTTAAAGGTTGGATGGTAGAGTTAATATAGGCATCAATTCCTGCTGCTGACAGAGGCGCTGAAACTATAGCGATAAGGCTAAAAATAAGTCTATTGCTTTTCATGAATTGAATATACTACATTAAGAAAAAATAATATTTATGAAAATAGGAATCCTTAACTCAGATACAGTCAAAATAGATGGGGCAGCTGAGTTTGGGCAATATCCCGAAATGTTTTCCAAAGTATTTTGGGCTGTGGAACCGAAAATTCAATTCAAAACATACGAAGTTCAATTCGGTGACTATCCAGAAGATATAAATGAATGTGATGCCTATTTAATCACTGGCAGCAAGGCTAGTTGCTATGACGATGTGCCATGGATTCATGCTCTCAAAGAATTCATTAAGGCTTTGGATCAAAATAAAAAAAAGTTAATCGGGGTATGTTTTGGTCACCAAATTATTGCTGAGGCTTTAGGGGGATCGGTAAGAAAATCTCCCAATGGATGGCATGCCGGAGTTGATTCAATTTCTCTCAACAAGGATGCCTTAGAATATGGGATTCAAGGTAAAAAATATAACTTAGTTTTTAGCCATCAAGACGAAGTAGAGAGACTTCCCAAAAATGCAATCTTAATTGCAGAATCGGTATCATGCCCAATTGGCATGTTTTTGATTGAAAATCATATTTTTTGTACGCAAGGACATATTGAATTAGATAAAAAATTTGCACGAATGATATATGACTTCAGAAAAGAGCAAATTGGAAATTCTAAGCATAAGCGTGCTTGTCAAACTTTGAGCATGGAAACTGATGATCTAGATGTGGCTAACAGTCTATTAAAATTTCTTAGAAAATAGGTTAATAGGGTTTATCGCCATCGATTGCTACTCTTTGCAATAATCTATGAGATGGAAAATAATCGTTGATTGGCTTATGTTGAGTGCTTCGATTATCCCAAATAGCAATTGAATTTGGCTCCCACTTAAAGCGACATGTGTATTCAGCAGTAATTACATGGTCATATAAAAATTGTAAGATTGCAGAACTCTCTTTCTCCGGTAAGCCAATTATTTTTGTTGTGAATAATGCATTTACAAAAATTACCTTCTGATTACTTTCAGGGTGAACTCTAATAACGGGATGTCGAACAGGAGGATTATCTTTGACAGCCTGTGCAAGACGTTCCTTTCCGCCTGGTTCAGCTAAACTTTCTTTAAAACCATAGCTAAAATCATGTTCAGCCTCTAGGGTTGAAAGAAATTCCTGCATATTCTTTGATAAACCTTCATAAGCAGCAGTCATGCTTGCCCACATAGTATCACCACCCTTTGGCGGACAAATCTTTGATCTTAAAACAGATCCAAGAGGGGGATGCTTACGAAAAGTCATATCTGAGTGCCACACCTCAATTTTGGAGGGTTTATCAGAGGTGCTTTCTAATATGGTAATTTCTGGAAATCCATCAACTGTTTCATAGGCGGGATGGGTTTGAACTGGTCCAAAAGATTCAGCAAGCTCTTTGTGCTGAGCTGAAGATATATCTTGATCTCTAAAAAAAATGACTTGGTGTTCTATAAGCAATCTTCTAATTTCGGCGTAAATCTCTGGGGACAGATCTTGGCATAGATCTACTCCATGTAATTCTGCTCCTAGTGCCGCTGCAATTGGGTTTACTTCAAACATAAATAATCTAAAAAATTTCTCTTTTCAGTTTAATCCTTTAGCTCTGTATCAATCAAGACTGCTATCAGCAATGCGGGCTCATCACCATGATTAACCCACGCATGATTAGTGCCTCGCTGAACGACAGTATCAAATGGCTGCAGCCTCACTTCCTCTTCATCGAGCAAGAGGCTAACATCACCTTGCAATAAAATAATGTAGTCAATGGTTTCTGTTTTATGCATAGCAGGATGTTTGCTTGTATCGATCCTGTGATGAGCAGCTCCGATTCTTTCAAAAGCTTCAGCCGCTGCATCTTGCAAAATCTCCCATGGGACTCCCTCAGGTGTTGGGTTTATCTGAAAGTATCTAAATTTTGTTCCATTAGGAGGAGGAGATAAAATAATTTCTGAATCAGCTCTATCATGACTATCTCTGGTATTAATTGGTGAGCCGTCAGTATTCCAAATTTCAAATAAACCACCGACATCCTCACCTATTGTTCTAGCTGGAGGGCCATCAATAGTAATAACTGATCTACCTTCTTGATTGTGACCTGTGATTATTCTTCTCATACTATCTCCCCTCAAATAGCTTAATGTTAATTTATAGCTTTTTTGAAATCGCGTAGCAAGCGGGAATATAAAACAAAGCAATCACTGCAGATCCAATAACACCCCCAGCCATTGCCCAAGCTAAAGGTTTAAAGAAAATACTAGTAATTAATAAGGGTAAGAATCCACCTATGGTGGTTGCTGATGTTGTGATGACATGACGCGTAGATCTAATGATTACTTCAACAAGATCTTCTTTGGTAATGGGTGAATTCGCATTTGCCTCTTTGATATGAGACAGAACAACAATAGAATCATTGATAGATAAACCTGCTAGCCCAATGGCACCTACCAGACCAATAAACCCAAAATTAGCTTGACCAATTGTTAAGCCTAAAAATGCTAAGCCTGTGCACCA
Source organism: Gammaproteobacteria bacterium (assembly GCA_045564015.1). Lineage (GTDB taxonomy): Bacteria > Pseudomonadota > Gammaproteobacteria > Magnimaribacterales > D2472 > D2472. The sequence goes on along the minus strand of JBJLIB010000015.1, from coordinate 69,475 downwards.
GAAAGCAACACTCAAAATTAAGCCAGCCTGTCTAAATGAATTTAATGCTGCAACCAATGCGATAATTATTAAGATAAAAAACAAGATGGCTGATGAGAAAATATTAGACTGAGATTGACCCCTTGCCTCAGCCTCTCCCCCTACTTCAAAAATATATCCAGGAGGAAGTTCAGCTTTAAAAGTCTCTAGCTTATCTGCTAAATATTTTTCAGTTTGAGATGGAAGTAAATCAGGCCATATCCATGCTGAAACTTGGTTTTGTCTCTTGCCAGCATCACGAGAAACAAAATTAGCCTGATTGGTTACCTCAAATTCTCCATAATTTGAAGAATAATCAAAACCCTCTTGAGAAGGTACAGATAAAAATTGAGTTGATTCTATTGAATCATTTGACAATCCTCTTATTTTAATTGAAAGCTCTTTATTACCATCAAGCATAGTGCCAACAACTGCGCCTTCACTTGCAATTGCTAACTCATTAATAAAAAAATCTCCAGAAATTGAGCCCAAGGCAAGATTGGATTCATTAAAGGCAAACTCCAAGTTTGTTGCTCCACCAGCAAGCTCACTTTTTGTTAAGAAAACTCCTGGAGCATCTCGAACAATTAACTCTAATTTTTTTCCTAAAGCTCTTAGGATATCTATATCAGGCCCATCTATACTGTACTCAACTGCTGCATCTACAGGAGGCCCCGAATCAAATTTATCAACAATTATCTTTAATCCAGGATTTTCAGCAGTGAGTCTTTTTGCAAGCTTTGGTAGTTTCTCAACCATTTCTTTATAAGAAGTGCTGATATAAACACCTTGCGCTAAATTATTAGCACCCAAGGCTGTATCACCCCCAACGACGTTATAGAGAATTCTTGGTAATCTTCTACCAATAAACCAAAAATCATCTTGAACAATTCCACTTTTAGCAATGGAATCTCTTAACTTTAAAACTGCTTTTTCAGAACTTTCTACATTTGAATTTTGCGGAAGCTCTACCAGTACCTTAAACATATTTCTATCAAGCTCAGGAAAGAAATCTGCTTTTAGAAATGGAAAAGAGATAAAACCAAGAGCGGGCAATATCATTGCAATCATGATGCCTCTTTTGGGAACATCATATGACCAAGTTAGGACAGCTCTATATCTTCGAAGAAGTTTTTCATTTGAATAGCCATTGCCGCCAAAGATTTCTTTTTCAAAAAGTTTTATTTGATCTAGATAGTTCAAGAGAACTGGTACAACATAAAGTGCAAGGAATAGCGAGGAAGTTATTGAGAGAATTACTGTTTTTGCCATACCTCCTACAAACTCTCCGCTAGGACCTGCTCCGGCAGCAATTGGAAAAAAAGATAGTGCTGTTGTTGCAGTTGCTGCAGCAAGAGGTATCCATAGATGTTGAAAAGTTTCATATGAGGCTTGCTCTCTAGAATGGCCTAGTTTGCGCCTATATTTAAAATCTTCTACCACAATGATGGCATTATCGATCAGCAAGCCAAGAGCAATAATAATTCCAGTCATTGAAGTTTGATGCAAGGGAAGTCCAAGCAATGTGCAGCCAAATAACACTAAAAAAATTGTAAGAGGAATAACTGATCCAACAATCAGAGCTGATTTAAAACCTAAAAGGAAATAACTTATCCCGACGACAATTAAGATCGCAAATAAAATACTTGTATATAAAGTATTAAATTTTTCTTTGAAATAATAAGATTCGTCATACACCTTCTCAAGAGAAATTTCGGAGGGTAATTGATCTCTGAATTCATTAACCACCTTTTCAATATCATCAACATAGAGGTCTACTCTTTGTGAGAAAGCTCCACTAATGTTGACCAATACAGATCTTTCTCCATTAAAAAGAGAAAGTTCTTCTGGTGGATCTCTTGGATTTTTTGATAAAGTCGCAATATCACCCAAACGTATAATCTCGTAGTCATTAAAAACCTTTATGGGTAGGTTGGCTACTTGTGAAATATTGGTTAAATTATCTTTTGATTTCACAAGAAGCTCTTTTCCATTTTGTGAAATTTGCCCGATTGGTTTTTTTGTATCTAGCCCAGATAACACTTGAACAACTTCTTGAAAAGATAAACCAAGCGCAGATAATTTAGCATTATCTATCTCAACTAATACCTCTTCATCGGCAGCGCCGTATGTATGACTTCTATCTGAACCGCTGACATAGGCTAAAGTTTGTCGCAGGTCTTCTGCAATGCGTGATAAAAGAATTAATGGAGGTTTTCCATCACCGTTCCAGGTTAATGAATAAAGAAGAGTTATTGGAGGGCCGCTACTTCTAATTAATTGGGGTTTAACATCTTGAGGCAATACAAATGATGCTTGATCCATTTTATCCTGAACTTCAGACCATACTTGCTCTATTAGAGACGGTGGAACCTCATCTTTAATAGCTAGAACCGTGGTTGAAAATCCTTGAGAAGCAAATGAGATAATTTCATCAAGCTCATATACTTCCCTAAGCTTGGCTTCCAAGGGCTCTAAAATTTGCGTTTCGATTCGTGTTGGTGATGCCCCGGGATAAATACTTTGTACTGATGACCATCGCTGAGCAAGCTCAGGATTCTCTTGTCTAGGAAGAGTGCTGAGAGAAAAAATGCCGGCTAAAAAAATAAAGGTTAAAAGTAAACTGAAAACCCTTGGTCGGTCAAATAAAATTTTGAGCAGAAACATGATTTAGTTTACTTTTAAAATTTCATTCTCAATCACCTTCTCGGCTCCGCCTGATACCACCATATCTCCAGTTGAAATGGTTCCTGAAATATATGCGTTATCTCCTTCAACATGAATTAATTCAACAATTTCTTTCGCAACCTTCAATTGATTATTGTTATTTTTTGAAACTGTATATAAATTCCAAAGACCCTGAGTACCTTGAGAAAGAGATTTTAAAGGAACCCAAGCGCCAGTTGTCGATTTAACTTGTTCAAGCTGAAGGTATGAAATGAATCCTGGGCTAATAAAAGTATCAAATTCAAATATACACAATCTGTTGTCAGATCCTTGATTGCTCATTTTTGTAAACCGCTTAAGTGTTGCGGGAAAAATTTTATTACCAATTGAAAAATTATATGAGCTTCCCTCTTCCAAACTCTCAATGATGTAACTAGGAACAGAGACATGAGCCTCAACAACCGTTGAATCAATGATTTCTAAGATTGGGGCTCCTGGACTAATGACTGTTCCAGAATCAAGAAATCTATTTTGAATATATCCATCAAATGGAGCACGGATAAAGGTTTGTTCTAATTTTACTGAATATAAATCTACTTGTGCTTTAGCAATTAAAAACTCTGAATTAGCTCGGTCTAATTCCTGATTAGAAATAAATCCTTTTGACTTTAAATCTTTAAACCTATTTAAAGCCTGCTCTGCTAAATCAAACCTTGCCTGAGCTTGATTTAAGTTTGCCTGCATTTCTGCAGGATCCAAAGCTGCCAATATGTCATTCCTTTTTACGGCATCACCAATATCAATTTTTACTTCAGAGATTTTGCCTGGAACTTCAAAAGCTAATTTAGAATAATTTAATGGGAGTATCTTTCCAGGAAAACGCTGGATAGTATTGTAAGAGTCTTGAATTTCAATCGTTGTAATTTCTAAAGATGCATTCGATGATAAATCAAATGCTAAAAGTAAAAAGAGTGACAGGTTCAAAAATTTCTTCATAAAATTTAATATGATATGCTAATAATGTTAGCAGCGTAAACATAGTATATATTTAATGTATTCACTGTCAACATTAAAAATTATGAAATATCATCATGGCAATTTAAAAGAGGAGCTAATCTCTAGCGCTTGCATAATATGTGAAGCTAATGGTCATGATCACATGAGCTTAAGATCTATTGCTAAAGAAGCTAATGTATCGCAAACAGCCCCCTACAGGCACTTTAAAACAAAAGAAAGTCTTCTTGCAGAAGTATCAAGGAGAGGTTTTGAAGACTTAACAGATAAAATGAGATTGGCAATTAACAAAGAAAATAGTAAATCTGCAAAAGATAGGTTTCTTGAAATGGGGCTTGCCTATCTCGAATTTGGATTAGAGAAAAGAAAGACTTACGATCTAATGCATAGCCCAATCATTGATAAAGTTGAATTTCCTGAGCTATTGAATGCTGCTCAAGGAGCATTTGATGAGCTAGTACAAATTCTAACAGAGCTATTTCCAGGAATATCTGAAGATGACCTAGGTAAAAAATGTATAAAATTCTGGGCAATGATGCATGGCTTGGTAGGTTTATTAGATATGAAAATAGATCCGGATATAGGCTCAAATGCGGCTGATGCTATGTCCATAGTGAAAAAAGATTTTAGATCTTTTCTTGTTGACTCCTTAGAACTCTAATCTACCTGAACCGTGATTCTCTTTGAAATGATTGGAGGACTATGGGGAATATGGCGAAAATCACCCAATAGTAATTGAAGTGTGTGAGTTCCAGGGCTTAACTCAATCTCAACTTCTGTTTGCCCCTTCCCAAAATGGACATGATTTTTATCAGCTGGTATTGGAAGGTTGAGTGGGGGTAGATCGGTATCGATAATTAAATGATGATGCCCTGTATGCATGATCTGAGTTCCAGCTGGAGCAATACCAAAGTTTTCTAAACCAAATCGTACTCTAATTTTTCCTGAGATAGATTCTCCATTATTTGGAGAAATGAAATACACAGAAGCATTGTCAGTGCTTGGTGATAATTCTATTGCATGCAATGAACATGAAAGTAAAAAAATAAATAAATATCTCATCTAATCTAGGTATCCTCCATCTGCATACATCAAGGTGTTAAATGTATCTGCACTTTGGGAGCTTTCAACACTTGCAATAACAATTTTATGAGTATGATAAGCAATCGTTTCATCAACTTTGCAAAAAATATTTGATTGAGCATTTTGGATGAAAGGAGTGTGACTGGAATTCCAAAAATCATTTTCAAATCTATGAGACTCAAGTTGCTTTGAGCTACATAAATTAGAGATCTCTTGCTGATTTTTTTGAAGAATATTGATGCATAAGTCCGCTCCAGGAATCAGAACATCATGAATACTAGCTTCGTTGTTCACACAAACTAAAACTGATGGCGGATCAATAGTTAAGGAGGTTACAGATGATGCTGTCATAGCATATAAATTGCCAGATTGATCTTTTGTTGAGATAACGCTAACAGAAGAAGCTAAAAATCTCATTGCAATTATAAATTGTTCTTTAGACATAGACGTTATAATTTATACTCTTTAAAAATTTTAAAAATTGAACACGTCAAGCATAAGAATAATTGGAGGTAGACACAAGAGCTATCGAATAGTTTTTAAAGCTTCGCCCGCCTTAAGGCCAACTTCCGATCGAGCAAAAGAAACTTTATTTAGTTGGCTTCAGTTTGAATTAGAAAATAAATCTTGTCTCGATTTATTTGCTGGCACAGGTGGTTTAGGTTTGGAGGCCTTATCAAGAGGCGCACAACATGTCACATTTGTAGAGAAAGAAAAAAGTTTGTATAAAAACATCGTCAAAAATATTAGTCATCTCGGTTATGACAATAAAATTCAAGCTGCGTGCAGTGATGCTTTCAAGTGGCTTAAAACAAATAAGCAAAAGTTCGATATTATTTTTTTAGATCCTCCATTTGATCAGATTGACTATAAAATTTTAATTAGAACAATCTTTCAAAGTAATGTTTTAAATGAAGGTGGTAAAGTCTTTCTTGAAACCAATAAGCATACTGAGCTCGAATTGAGTAAAACTCAGGATATTCTTAAAGATAAAACCATTGGAGATGTGAGGCTCATGATTTTACAATGAAGATTAGAATAGCAACTAGGCGCTCTCCACTTGCAATGCTTCAAACCAATGAAGTCGTAGAGCGGATTAAACTATCTAATCCTGAGTGTATTTGTGAGATTATTGAAATGGAATCAGAAGGTGATCTTACAGATGCACCTTTGCATACTATTGGTGGAAAAGGGTTATTTGTATCTAAGTTAGAGACTGCTCTAGCAAATAAGGTGGCTGACATAGCTGTTCACAGCTTAAAGGATGTGCCTGCAATGATAGATTCTCAATTTAGCATTGTGGCAACTTTGCCAAGAGAGGATTATGGAGATGCTCTTCTTTTAAGAGAAGGCTTAACTATCAATGACTTGTCAAAAAATCTAAAAATTGCAACATCTGGACCCAGAAGAAAATCTCAGTTACTCGCCATCAACCCTGAATTAAACATAGTGCCGATAAGGGGAAATATTCAAACCAGAATTAACAAAATAGAAGCTGAAAACCTTGATGGTTTGATTGTGGCTAAAGCGGCATTAAATAGATTAGAAATCGTTTATCCGAACATGTATGCATTTTCAGAAAATCAAATGTTGCCAGCAGCAGCTCAAGGGGCAATTGGCATAGAAGTTAATTCAATGGAGTTGGAATCTGATATTCGCAATTTGTTGAAATTGATCAATGATCAACCTACTTATCAAGCTACAGAAATTGAAAGAAAAATTGTTGCTTCCTTGGAAGGTAATTGTTTATCACCAATCTCTGCGCTATGTAAAATCAGTAGCAAAGATACCGAGCTTAAAGTTAGAGTCTCAAATCAAGATGGAACCGAAGTTTATAATGAGGCAGTCAGATTCAATCTAGAAAATAAAACCGATGCTTTGAAAGGTTTTATTGAGACATTAATTCGCAATGGTGCAAAAGAAATTATTCAACAATAAATGATTGTAAATACTAGGCCGGGAGATCTGAGTCAAAATACTAATTCTTTGCTTGAAAAATCCAAGCAAAATTTTATTCACATACCACTCACCAAGATTGTTAAAACTCAACCTCCTTCTGAGGCCTTGAAACATATCGATAATATTAAAGATTATGATGTTGTTATATTTACTAGCCAATCAGCGGTGACCTGTGGCGCTAAATTTTATCAAGAGGCTTTGCTTGCTAATAAAAATATGCCTATTCTTGCGATTGGGCTGGCAACTCAAAAAACACTTAAAAAATTTAATCTTAGCTCAACAATTCCACCAACATTTAATTCAGTTGGTATAGCAAATGTAATTAAAGAAATGGGTTACAAAAAATGTTTGGTCTTTTGTGGAGAGAAAAATCCTCGCATTATGACTATGACCGATGCAGATATAGATACATTTCCTTGTTATGCATCTAACGACGAAACAAATATTGATGTTTCACAAATTAGAGATAAAGATAAATTAGTAATCTTGATCTACACTCATCAGAGTTTAAAGGTATTGATAAAAAAATTGCCAGTTAACCAAAAGCAAAAAGTGGTTTTGGTTGTTGCATCTGAGAGAATAGAAGGATTTGCGAAGGAGTACGGTTTTAAAAATAGCGTCTTATCAGAATCTCCTCATGATAAGGAAATGGTTGAAGCAGCTTTAGCAGAAGCTTGAACTAAACTATTTCTTCTTTCCATTCCCATTGCCACTTTTCATGGCGCTGAAGAATTCGTCATTTGTTTTGGAGGATTTCAATCTTTCAATTAAAAATTCAATTGCTTGAGAGTCTTCCATGTCATCCAGAATCTTTCTAAGAATAAACATTCTCTGCAATTCTTCAGGACTGGTAAGAAGATCCTCCCTTCTAGTTCCTGAGCGTCTAATATTGATAGCAGGGTATATTCTCTTTTCAGCAATTTTTCTTTCTAAGTGAATTTCCATGTTCCCAGTTCCCTTAAACTCTTCATAAATCACTTCATCCATTTTTGAGCCAGTCTCTACTAGAGCGGTTGCAATAATGGTAAGACTTCCGCCCTCCTCTAAATTTCTTGCTGCTCCAAAGAATCTTTTTGGTCTCTCAAGAGCATTTGAATCAACACCACCTGAAAGGATTTTGCCTGAGGCAGGCTGAACCGAATTATATGCCCTACCCAGTCTAGTAATAGAGTCTAATAAAATCACAACATCTTTTTTGTGCTCAACTAGTCTTTTAGCTTTTTCAATAACCATGTCAGCTACTTGCACATGTCTTGTAGGAGGCTCATCAAATGTGCTTGCTACAACTTCACCTCTGACTGTTCTAGACATGTCTGTAACTTCTTCCGGTCGTTCGTCAATAAGCAATACTATTAATTCAACTTCAGGATTATTTTTAGTAATTGAGTGAGCGATGCTTTGAAGCATGAGTGTTTTACCTGCTTTTGGTGGGGATACAATTAATCCACGTTGTCCTTTTCCAATTGGCGAAGCAAGATCAATAATTCTTGAGGAAAGATCCTCAGCAGATCCACTGCCCTGCTCAAGCGTGAGGCGAGATGTTGGAAAAAGAGGTGTTAAATTCTCAAAAAGAATTTTCTTTTTTGTTTTTTCGGGAGCTTCTTTATTGATTGTGTCAACGTAGACCAAAGCAAAATATCTTTCGCTATCTTTTGGAGGTCTAATTTTTCCATGAATTTCATCTCCTTTTCTGAGGCTAAATTTTCTAACTTGGCTAGGAGATACATAAATATCATCTGGACCCGAACAATAAGATCCTTCAGGAGATCTTAAGAAGCCGAATCCATCATTTAAAATTTCTAAGACACCTCCACCATAAATATCTACGCCTTCTTTGGCTTGTTGTTTAAATATGCGGAAAATAATTTCTTGTTTTTTAAGCCTTCCAACATCTTCAATTCCTAGACTTTCGGCTATATCTACCAATTCATTAATTGGTTTGGCTTTCATTTCGGTTAAATTCATAAATTGTTCTCTGGTTGTTTAGGAGTAAAAGATTGTGATTTGATAGGTAGCTATAAAGCTAAGATGGGAAAATGATAATTCCTTTTCCCGTAAGATGCAAAGTTTTTATACTTCTGCTGCTATAAAATCCTCCAATTGTTGCTTACTGATAGCGCCTATTTGAGTTGAGGCTACTTCACCATTTTTAAAGATTAAAAGAGTTGGGATTGATCTGACCCCATATTGAACTGCTAAATCCTGATTGGAATCTACATCCATTTTGCAAACCTTTACTGAACCAACCATCGCATCTGCAACTTCTTCGACTGTAGGCGCAAGTTGTTTGCATGGACCACACCATTCTGCCCAAAAATCAATTAGAACTGGTATATCTGATTCTAAAACTTCCTGATTAAAATTTGCAGATGTAATTTCTTTGACGTTGTCACTCATGAATTTAACTCCGATGCTATTTGCTTTGCTGCGTAGGTTAAGATGGCATCAGCGCCAGCTCTTTTGCAACACAATAAAGATTCTAACATAACATCTTTATCAAGCCACCCCTTCTCAATACTTAACTTAAGCATTGAATATTCGCCACTCACTTGATAAACAAATGTTGGTATTTGAAACTCAGATTTAATTGCATGCACAACATCAAGGTATGCTGTACCTGGTTTAACCATAACAATATCTGCACCCTCTTCTATATCCATGGCTGTTTCATGGAGAGCCTCATCAAGGTTTGCAAAATTCATCTGATATGTTTTCTTTGAAGCATTGCCAAGATTGGCAGAGGATCCTACGGCTTCTCTAAATGGTCCATAAAAACTAGAAGCATATTTAGCAGCGTAAGATAATATGACAGTATCCACGAATCGGTTTGATTCTAAAGTATCTCTAATCAGCCTCACTCTTCCATCCATCATGTCTGAGGGAGCAAGCACATCTGCTCCAGATTGAGCTAAAAGTAGAGCTTGATCTTTAAGCAACTCTAGAGTTTGATCATTATCTACTTTGCCATCAAGTAAAACTCCATCATGCCCATGATCTGTGAAGGGATCTAGCGCGACATCAGCAATTTTAATAACATCTGGAAATTTGTCTGCTAAACCTCTTAATGCCATGCATACTATATTGTTTTCATCAAAAGCATGTGAGCCTTTTTGATCTTTTTTATTTGAGTCAATCGCTGGGAAGATAGCAACAGATTTTATACCTTTTTTGACTAGTTCCTCGGTTTCAACATAAAGTGATTCTAGGTTGTGCCTAAATATTCCAGGCATAGAAGGTATTTCAACTTTCAGCTCTGATTGATCTGCAATGAAAATTGGCTGAATCAAGTCATTGGTACTTAAATGATTTTCAGCAACAAGATCTCTTAGGAAGCCTTTTGAGCGTGTTCTTCGAAGTCTTGATTGGGGGTATGTTCTTTTAATCATAAAAATTAATCAGTGATAGCGCCTTTTGATGCTGACTGGACCGTTTTTTTGTATTTAGCCAACACACCACTTTTTGGGGACGAATTTGGGTTTTTCCAGCTTTCTGATCTTTTTTTCATTTCTTCGTCACTAATATTAAGAGATAAAATATCTGCATTAGCATCAATTGTAATTTCATCCCCATCTTGAATCAGTGCAATAGGACCACCCATCTCTGCCTCAGGACTGATATGTCCAACCACAAATCCATGGGTCCCACCAGAGAATCTACCATCAGTGATGAAAGCAACTTTGTCTCCTAAGCCTTGCCCCATAATTGCAGAAGTAGGCTTAAGCATTTCTCTCATTCCTGGACCGCCTTGAGGACCCTCGAATCTAATCACAACAACGTCACCCTCTGTAATTTTTTTCTCAAGAATCGCTGCCATGCCATCTTCCTCAGAATTAAAAACCTTTGCGTTACCTGTAAATAAAGTTCCCTCTTTGCCAGTAATTTTTGCTACTGCTCCTTCTGGAGCTAAGTTTCCATAAAGTACTCTTAAATGGCTGGAATCTTTAACCGGTTTAGAAAAGGGTAGGATAATCTTTTGACCGTCAGGATATGGCAACACTTCTTGAAGGTTTTCTTCTAAGGTTTTTCCGGTAACAGTAAGGCAATCTCCATGCAGCAGTCCATTTTCAAGCATCAACTTCATCATAGGGGCAATTCCACCAATTGCGTTAAGCTCAGACATAAAGTGGACTCCGAAAGGTTTGATGTCTGCCAACACAGGAGTGACTTTTCCAATGCGCGTAAAATCATCTAGATCAAGATCAACACCGATAGAGTGAGCCATAGCAAGCAGATGCAACACAGCATTTGTTGAGCCCCCTAAGGCAATAACAACTGCTATTGAATTCTCAAAGGCCTTTTTTGTCATGATATCGCTTGGCTTGATATCAAGGTCTAACAAGTTTTTAATGGCAGCTCCAGCATCCTGACAATCTTGTTTTTTGTCATTGGACACTGCATCTTGACTGCTGCTTCCTGGCAAACTCATCCCAAGAGCTTCGATGCTTGATGCCATAGTATTAGCGGTATACATGCCCCCACAGGATCCAGGACCTTTGACTGAAACTTTCTCAACTGCTATCAAATCTTCCTCACTAATACTGCCTTTTGCATATTCACCAACTTTTTCACAAACAGTAACATAATCAGTATTTATAGAACTTGGTTGAATAGAGCCACCATAAATAAATATTGAAGGTCTATTTAATCTTGCCAAGCCTATTAAAGCTCCTGGCATATTCTTATCACACCCGCCAATCGCCACCACTCCATCGTAGCCTAAACACCCTACAACAGTCTCAATAGAGTCTGCTATTACCTCTCTTGAAACCAATGAATATTTCATTCCTTGGGTTCCCATGGATATACCATCTGAAACTGTAATAGTGTTAAAAAGAACTCCCTTGCAATCGGAAGCATCGATAGACCCTTCTACCAGTTCTGCCAATTCATTTATATGCATATTACAAGGAGTTACTTTTGACCAAGTTGAAGCTATGCCAACTAATGGCTTTGAGAAATCAGCCGTTTCAAAACCAACCCCTCTAAGCATAGATCGAGAAGCGGCCTGAAGAGGCCCATCCACAAGATTCTTTGAAAATTTTCTATTTGACATAATTAAACGGTGGAATAACGTAATGCGGCATTAAGAAGTTTATCAGTATAGTCTTCTTCTGGGCTTGAGAAAACTTGTTTAGCAGGGCCTGATTCGACGATGAGTCCATTTTGCATCACAAATATATAGTCTGACATTGATCTAACTACCTTGAGATCATGGCTAATAAATAAATATGTTAATTCATACTCTGTCTGAATATTTTTTAAGAGCTCAATAACCTGAATTTGAATCGATCTATCTAGGGCGGAAGTAGGTTCATCTAAAATCATAAATGAGGGGTTTAAAATTAGCGACCTTGCAATCGCAACTCGCTGCCTCTGTCCACCAGAAAACTCGTGTGGATATTTAAATCTATTATCTGGATTGATCTCGACTGCCTTAAGACAATCTGCAATGCGTTCGTCTTTTTGTTTTGTATTAAGATCAAAATGCACATCTAAGCCTTCACCAACTATTTCACCTACAGTCATTCGAGGCGAAAGAGAGCCATAAGGATCTTGAAACACGATCTGAATATCTTTTTTAATTGACTTAGATTCCTTTGAACTTAATTGAGCAATATCTAAACCACCATAAAGAACTGAGCCTTCATAATTAATTAGTCCAGCAAGGGCTTTACCCAAAGTTGATTTGCCGGATCCGGATTCTCCAACTAATCCTATTGTTGATTTTCTGGGGATCGAAAAGTTTACATCTTTCACTGCATGAAAAAATTCTTTTTTAAAAAATGTTTTATTTGGTAAAGGATAAAAAATATTTAGATCCTTGACTGCAATCAAAGGAGGCTCTTCATTTAAAAGCTCTTGCTTAATTGATGGCTCTGAATTGATGAGTTTTTTTGTATATGCATGCTGTGGATTTGAAAATACTGCTTTTGTATCTCCTTGTTCTACAACAACTCCCTCCTGCATAACTGTGATAGTGTCTGAAAATTTCTCAATCAATCCTAAATCATGGGTAATGAATAATATAGACATTCCTACTTCATCCTTTAACTTTGTCATTAGATCAAGAATTTGAGCCTGTATAGTTACATCAAGTGCAGTTGTTGGCTCATCTGCAATGAGTAATTTAGGTTTATTAGCCAACGCCATTGCAATCATAATTCTTTGTCGCTGACCACCTGAAAGCTCATGGGGATATGAAGAAAATCTTCTTTCAACCTCAGGAATTTCAACGAGATTCATCAGATTTTTTGCCTCTAATATAGCTGCAGATTTAACTTGTTTCTCATGCAATAGGATCGATTCAACTATTTGATCGCCAACTCTATGATATGGATTCAATGAGGTCATAGGTTCTTGGAAAATCATTGAAATTTTATTTCCTCTAATCTTTCTTAAGGTGTTCTTATCAGCGCTGAGGATTTCCTCTCCATCAAATTTGATTGAGGACTGATCGCCGAATGATGCCTTTGGCTCAGGAAGCAATCGCATGATAGACATTGCCGTGACAGATTTACCTGACCCAGATTCTCCAACAAGGCCAGCGATCTGATTCTCTTTAATTTCTAGGTCTAAATTCTTCACAGCACAAAACTCAGCTTTTCTTACTTGAAAATTAATAGATAAATTAGAAATTTGAAGTAATGATTTCATTATTTTAAAAATTTTTTGTATGTTTTAAGTAAATCTTTAGTTGCATCTTTTGCAGCGTTCAAAGCAGTCATATTTACAAAACCATGAATTAGATGGGGATAATGAATTTGCTGTACTTCATTTCCAGTATTATCAAGAAGCCTGGCATATGCTTCTCCTTCATCACCAAGGGGATCAAAACCTGCTGTAATTATTAAGGTTTTTGGAAGAGTTTTGTTTGGATCAATAGTTAAGTTAAATACTGGGTTATTAAGATTATCTCTTGAACTCATTAATTGTTCCCAAAACCAAATCATCGCTTTTTGGCTTAACATAAATCCATCTGCAAAATCATCATGTGATTTAGAATTGCACAATGGATCTGTCATTGGGTAAATAAGACATTGTGACAAAGGTAATTCTAAATTATTGATAGCTCTATACGTTGAAAGAGAAGCTGCCAAGTGTGCCCCAGCGCTGTCACCACAAACGCTGATATCTCCTATGCGTAAATTCAATTTATCACTTAGCCATTCGAGGGCTATGTTTGAATCAACAAGCGAGGAAGGAAATTTATTCTCTGGTGCCAATCTGTATTCAAGTGAAAAAATCTTTACTCCCATATATGCTGAAAAGAACTTCAACCATGCATCATGAGTATTGATGCTGCCTATGACATAACCACCGCCATGAAAATATAGAATTGGGGAACTTATTAAAACTTTATCAGGGCAATACTCCCTTAATTTCAGCTTCCCAAAATCACTTGGTAACAAATGATCTGTAACTTTAATAGCTTCCTGCGGCTTTGAATTTAAAAGCTGATAAAGATCTTCTCTGCTACCTTCTATTTTGTTTCTCAAATCTTTAGCAGAATTAAGTGAATCTAAATCATCAAAAGGATTCGGTTGCGAAGATTGCAGCCATAAAAAGACTTGGGTTTGAAAATCTAGAATTTGATTATTAATGACAATACTTTTCTGAAAAGTAAGGCATTTTAACAACCAAACTGGGATTGAAAAGAAAATTTTTAAAAATAATTTAATGGCCATGGTTTCTTTTATAATGCGTTAATGAATTCTAGATATTTATTATACTCGTTTGTTTTTCTATCCGGATTTATATTTAGCAATGTCCAATTTTCACAAAAGGATATTTTAAATGCTGATGAAGCCTTCGTTTTAAGTTCACTGATTTTAGAAAATAAAATATTTGTATCATGGGATATTAAACCTGGATATTACCTGTATAAAAAGTCAATTGTAGTTAAGGCTGGTGATGATATTCTTGAACACAATCACATTATCAAGAATGAATCTAAAATTTCTGATGAATTTTTTGGAGACTCAATTATTTTTAAGGATGTTCTAAAGGTTGAAGCTGAGCTTTTACATGTTAATCTAGGCAAACCTCAGAGCATTGAGGTTATTTATCAAGGGTGTGCTGAAGGTAAGTACTGTTATCCAAAAATCCTTAAAAGTCTTTAAAATCGTTTAATTTCTGTAAAAAACATTATAAAATCAATAAAAATGAAAATATTAGTAATACATGGTCCTAATTTAAATCTACTTGGTATTAGAGAGCCTGAGGTTTATGGCTCAGTAACAATGGAAGAAATTAACGAAGGTTTGGAAAAAAGGGCAAGCTCTAACAATATTCAAATAGAAGCCTTTCAAAGTAATGCCGAGCATGAAATTGTTACCAAACTTCAAGATTCAATGAATCAAATAGATTTCATAATAATAAATCCTGGAGCACTGACCCATACTAGCATTGCAATTAGAGATTCCCTTCTTGGCATTGGGATTCCGTTTTATGAAGTTCATATATCCAATATCTTTTCTAGGGAAGAGTTTAGACATAAATCCTATTTTTCTGATATTGCGAATGGAGTTATTTGCGGGCTTGGGACACAAGGATATGACTTAGCTCTTAGGCATATCCTTGATGAATATAAGGATAAGAAATAATGGATATTAGAAAAATTAAAAAATTAATAGAAATGCTGCAAGACTCTGATCTCAACGAAATTGAAGTTAAAGAAGGCGAAGAGTCAGTAAGAATTGTCCGAGGGAATGCTCAACCGCTAGAAGTTAAATCTTCTTTCATCACGGCTGATTCACTTAATGCTCAATCAGAAAATAACGAAGTATTAGACAATGCATCAGGCTCCTCAATCAAATCTCCCATTGTTGGAACTTTTTATAGAAAGCCAGGTCCTGATCAGCCTCCTTTTGTTGAAATTGGCAGTCAGGTAAATGCTGGGGACGTTGTGTGCATAGTTGAAGCAATGAAAATGATGAATGAGATCAAATCAGAATTTACTGGCAAGGTTTCGGCTATTAATATTGAAGACGGTCAACCTGTTGAATTTGATCAATCTTTAATTGTTATAGATTAATGTCTAAAAAAATCCTTATTGCCAATCGAGGAGAGATTGCTCTGCGAGCTCTGAGAGCCTGCAAAGAGCTTGACATAGAAACAGTTGCAATTTATTCGTCTGGAGACAAAGACCTAAAGCATCTAAGGCTAGCAGATGAAACTGTATGCATTGGACCGGAAAGTCCCTTGGAAAGCTATCTTAATATCCCAGCTATTCTTTCAGCTGCCGAGCTTACGAATACAGATGCAATATATCCTGGGTACGGCTTTCTTGCAGAAGATGCAGATTTTGCTGAAAGATGTGAAGCTAGTGGGTTTAAATTCATCGGTCCCTCTTCAAATGTTATCCGGCAAATGGGAGATAAAATTACTGCAAAGGGTCTTGCTGAAGATTCAAATATTCCTATAGTGCCGGGTTATAAAGGAGAAATTCCTGAAAGTGATGATGAAATTAAAAAAATAGCTTCAGCTGTCGGCTATCCTTTAATAATTAAGGCATCTGCAGGAGGTGGTGGAAGAGGAATGAGAGTTGTCCAAGAAGAGTCTGAGTTAATCTCATCATTGCAACTCACCAAACAAGAGGCAAAAAATGCTTTTGGAAATGACACCATATATTTTGAAAAATTTATTCAAAATCCCCGTCATGTAGAAGTCCAGATTGTTGCTGACGGCAAAGGAAATGCTATTCATCTTGGTACAAGAGATTGCAGCATGCAGAGAAGACACCAAAAAATTATTGAAGAGGCTCCTGCTCTTAACATAAATCAAAAGTCCTTAGAAAAAATGTTAAAAGCATGCTTAACTCTTTGTAAAAAAATTAATTATTCTGGAGTAGGAACACTCGAGTTTCTTTATGAAGATGGTAAATTTTATTTCATTGAAATGAATACCAGAATTCAAGTTGAACATCCTGTTTCTGAAATGATTACTGGCTTCGATATTGTTAAAGCTCAATTAAAAATTGCTCTGGGGATGGAGCTAACCCTTGATCAAGATGAAATTATATTCCGAGGGCATGCAATAGAGTGCAGAATAAATGCTGAAGATCCTGAAACTTTTGTTCCCGCTCCAGGGATTATCAATAAGATGCATCCGCCTGGTGGATTTGGAGTAAGATTTGACTCCCATATCTATTCAGGATATGTAGTGCCTCCCCACTACGATTCCCTGCTTGCAAAAATTATTACAACTGCAAATACCCGAAAATCATGTATAAAAAGAATGTTAAGCGCTTTGGATGAATTTTTTGTTGATGGCATAAATACAAATCACTCTTTGCATCAAAAACTCTTAAAAGATCAAACATTCTGTGAGAATAGACATAATATCAACTATCTTGAAGGATCTTTTTTAGAAAAATGAGTGGCAAAGAATATAATCCTGCTGAAGTAGAGAATCTAATCCAAGAATCTTGGGTGCAAAACAATTCATATAAGGCTTCGCCCTCAAAAACAAAAGAAAAGTTCTACTGTCTTTCAATGTTTCCATATCCTTCTGGAAAATTGCATATGGGTCATGTTCGCAATTATACGATTGGAGATGTAATTTCTAGATTTAAGAGAATGCAGGGCTTTAACGTTTTTCAACCAATGGGATGGGACGCATTTGGCTTGCCAGCTGAGAATGCTGCTATTAAAAATAAAGTCGATCCACAAAGCTGGACTGAACAAAACATTGAAAATATGAAATCACAGTTGAAAAGATTGGGCTTTAGTTATGATTGGTCAAAAGAACTGAAAACCTGTGATCCTAATTATTTTAGATGGGAACAGGAAATTTTTACATTGCTTCATAAAAAAGGTCTTGTATATAGAAAGAAATCTCTGGTTAATTGGGATCCTGTTGATGAAACAGTTTTAGCAAATGAACAAGTTATCGATGGAAAAGGATGGAGATCTGGAGCAACTGTTGAATTAAAAGAAATTGATCAATGGTTTTTAAAGATAACTGATTATGCCGATGAATTGCTGACATCAGCTGAAAGTTTGGACTGGCCAGAAAATGTAAAATCTATGCAAAAAAACTGGATTGGTAAGTCATTTGGCTCAGAAATAAAGTTTTCCTTGCTCAATGAGGAGGAATTAACTGCTTTTACCACAAGAATAGATACTATTTATGGCGTAACTTATATAGCTATTTCTCCAAATCATCCACTAGCTCAAAATCTTGCAACTGATAACTCGGAAATTAATGAATTTATTAAAAAATGTAATGCAACGAAAATGGCTGAAGCTGATATGGCTAAGGCAGAAAAATTAGGGTTCAAAACAAATTTAAAGGTTAAGCATCCATTCATAGATATGAATCTTGATGTGTGGATTGCAAATTATGTTTTGATGGACTACGGAACAGGAGTTGTGATGGGTGTTCCCGCTCACGATGATAGGGATTATGAGTTTGCCCAAAAATATAATATAGAGATTAAGAAAGTAATTGAAGCGGATGAATTGCCATCTTCGAAGAAAGGAATACTGCTTAACTCTAATGATTTTACTGGTCAAAAATCAGATGAAGCAATTCTCAATATTAATAGTCACTTGGAAAAGAACAAGATTGGTAAAAGTATTGAGAATTTTAGACTAAGAGACTGGGGAGTTAGCAGACAGAGATTTTGGGGTTGTCCAATACCTGTTGTCTATGAGAATGGCAACCCATACTTTTCTAGAGAATAACGATCTGCCGGTTAAGCTGCCAAAGATAAAAGATGGAGAATCTCCAAAACCATTGAGCCAAAATAGTGATTTTTTTGATCTAGGCGATGGCAAATATCGTGAAGTCGATACTTTTGATACTTTTGTAGATTCATCATGGTACTACGCAAGATTTACATCTGCAGAAAATAATGAACAAGCGTTAGACGAAAATTCAAAGCATTGGCTCCCCGTAGACTTATATGTTGGTGGGATTGAGCACGCAATATTACATCTTCTTTATTCAAGATTCTTTCATAAAGCAATGAGGGATATCGGTCTGGTGGATGGTGATGAGCC
This sequence comes from Gammaproteobacteria bacterium, assembly GCA_045564015.1. Classification (GTDB taxonomy): domain Bacteria; phylum Pseudomonadota; class Gammaproteobacteria; order Magnimaribacterales; family D2472; genus D2472. The sequence continues at coordinate 50,729 of JBJLIB010000015.1, read as the reverse complement.
TTTCAAAAAGCTGCTTACACAAGGCATGGTATTAAAAGATGGTTACAAAATGTCAAAGTCAAAAGGCAATACTGTGGATCCACAAAAATTTATCGATCAATATGGAGCAGACACAATTAGGCTTTACATGATGTTTACATCACCGCCTGAGCAGTCTCTTGAATGGTCAGATACAGCAATCGAGGGTTCATACAGATTTCTCAAACGAGTCTGGAGTCTTGCATCGCAAAGAAAGAAATTTGACGAAAAACAGCCAAATGAATTTACAAAACTTGAGCTTGGGCTTCGTCAGAAAAGTCATAAAACCCTTAAAAAGGTTTCTCATGATTACGCAGAACGTAATTCATTTAATACAGCTATAGCATCAATAATGGAGTTATTGAATGCTGTGCCTGAGTCATTTAAGGCTGATGATGCATCTAAAGGACAAAAATTTTGTTTAGATGAGGTAATTCACTTTACGTTGAAAATGTTATCTCCAATCACTCCTCATATAAGTCTTTATTTGTGGAGGCAATACACAGAGTCTGACGGAGATGATTTTGAAAATTCTTGGCCAATATTTAATGAAGAATTTCTTCAATTAGAAGAGTTTCAACTAATCATTCAAGTGAATGGAAAAGTAAGAGGAAAAGAAAATATTTCAGTTGAAAGTGAAGAAGCTGAAATAGAGATAATAGCTAAGGAAAATAAAAATGTTAAAAAAATTCTAGCTAACCAGCCTATAAAAAAGGTAATCTATATAAAAGAAAAATTAATTAATTTCGTAATTTAAATGAACTACATAACTCCATACGACGACTACCCAATTCATCAAGCAATAGAGCCAATTACTATCCCTGGTTCCACTGATAGAAACTTTTATGATAGATACTTTTTCAATGGCATGGATCCTGAAAATGAATACATTTTTGAAATAGGCATTGGGCTCTATCCAAATAGACATGTAATTGATGCTCACTTCAGTATCTCCTATAAAGGTAAACAATATTCATATCATGCTAGTCAACGCCTAAATCAAAATAGAACCCCAATCAAAATTGGTCCTATGTGCTTAACAATTGATGAGCCAATGAACGAACTTACATTTTCCTTAAAAGATCCTGATAATAAACTAAATTGTAATCTTAAATTCACGGCTAACTCTATTGCGCACCAAGAGCCTCGGTCATTATTAATGGAAGGCACTAGAACGATCATGAATACAATTAGATTTACCCAACTCGGCAAATGGACAGGTGAAATATCGACAGAAGCTGGAAAACTCAATCCGAAAGAAATATATGCAATCAGAGATAGATCATGGGGTGTCAGGCCCGTAGGAGAACCAGAAGGTGGGGCTCCTGGGATGCTTAATCAAGAACCTGGCGTTTATTGGTGTTGGGCTCCTGTTCATTTTGACGGATTCTGTACACAATTTGGAACATTCGAAGATAGAGATGGCAATACCACACAAATTTCTGGTCATAAATTGCCGTTATATAACAAGATGTCTTCTGCTCCATCTCATATTGAAGTTGAAACTATTCATTCTCTACACCACTCTGTGAACTGGCAAAAAGGATCACGATGGGCCACTGGCGCAAATATATCAGGCATGCTAAAAAATAAAGAGAAGTTTGATCTAGAATTAGAAACTACAGGGCCAATATTCTTTTGTAAAGGGATTGGCTATCAGCATGATGAATGGAAACATGGCATCTGGAAAGGTGAAAGTGAAACCGGCTACGAAGTTTGGGACTTATCCGAAATCGATCCAGGGGATTATACGTTTTTTCATACGCATCAAATTGCTAAGGCAACATTAGGCTCAGATCAGGGTATTGGAATGTTAGAGAACCTAGTGGTTGGTAGACATGATCCATCTGGCTTTGAAGATTTTTTTGATGGAGCAAAATAATTTTTATAAGTATTTCTTAATACTCATATCTTTTTTTATAATTTCTAGTTGTCAGCTTAGCTTGATTGAAGAGCGACATATAAATTTAAATAAAATTGAGTTTGGATTAAATATCAAGGATTCATTCAAACAAAAATCAATAAAATATTTTTCGCAAGATCCATCTAATAATAATTACAGCCTCAAAATATCAAATCTTCAGTTTAAAAAGAAAAACTTTTATGGGGGCTCTGCTGCAAGAGCGCAACAGATAAAAATTATTGGCGAAGTTGAATATACCTTCACGCAAATTAACTCCAATAAAAGTGGCAAGCTTCAAGTCTCAGACTGGATTTCAGTTAATGAGACTAACCCACAATCAGAAGTGATGGCGCAGAAAAAGATTATTGAAGAGTTAGAATTCTCATTACTAGAAGGCCTTTCAAAGGAGTATTGGTTAATTGAAAGTTAATTTTTTAAATTTTCTTGATCCCAAGGATCATAAATACTTTTTAATCACCGGGGGAGAATTTATTTTAAAGCAAGATGCAGTTGAAACGATCTTAGATAATTTAAAGCAAAGTGGATTCAATGAAAAGGTATCAATATCTCAAGATGAACTAGATAAAACCCAAGAAATAGTCTCAAGAAATATGGGAGGTTCTTTGTTCCAAGAAAATCTAATTGTTCACATCAAACATACTTCAGGAAAATTTCCTGAAAAAATCAAATCTCTTCTTGAGGACGAAAATATTTTTAAATCTGCAAACATTGCATTGATTATTGAATCTAGTATTGAAAAAGTTCCAGCAAGTGGGGCATGGATTAAAAATTTTGATGCTCATGGTTTGATCGTGAATTGCGGTAAATTAAAGATAATGGAAGAAAAATTATGGCTTAAAAGACAGTTAAACTTTTTACCAAAAGATTTACTGCCAATCTTTGGAGGATCAATTTTTCAAAATAATGAAGCCAATCTTTTGGGTCAAAGAAATGAAGTTGCCTTGCTAAGGCTTTTATTTTTAAATCAAGATGAAGTCATAGAAACCAAAACAGATCATATAATCTTTGGGTCTGGAATCAGTGCTTTTGAGCTTGAAGATCTTCTAATCAATAGAGATTTTAGAAAAGCGCTTATGACAATTAATTTCATGCGGGAGCATGATCGTCAAAACTCTGCTCCAATTATCTGGATAATCGCTAAAGTTATTAATTCTTGTTTAGAGTCACTTAAGGCTAGAAATCAAAAATCCGCATTAATGAACAGTGGGGTATGGTCATCTAAAATTAGTCTTTACTTAAACTTAATAAAACAAGCAAAGGTAAAAGAATTTCTAAGTTTAAATGAAGAGATCCTAAAAATTGATCTCATTAACAAAGGTCTAATGAGGGCTGAGACCTGGGAGCAAATTGAAAGAGTTATTCTGAAGCTGCAAGATGCGACTGCATTGCAGAATTAAATAATTTAGCAACATCCTTATAACCATTAAAATTTTCTTCAAATTGATACTCTGTTCCAATCAAGTTTGTAAGAGGCAATAAACCTTTTGTTGAACTGGTTAACCATATACAAGGTGAATCATTAAAATCTGAAATAGCGCAACAACCTTCTTCAACAGAGTAAGGAGTATCTTTAAGTGCATTGATTAAAATTGCCCTAGTAATACCAGGAAGGATATTTTCAGACAAAGATGAAGTTCTAACTTTTCCAGTAGAATCAAAATAAAACACATTGCTTGCTCCTGCCTCAGTCATAAAGCCTCCTCTATGCATGACAACTTCTTGGCAACCCAATGATTTTGCCTTATTCATGGCCAAAACATTGCCTAACAAAGAAGTCGATTTAATATTACATTTTCCCCAGCGGTCATCGTCACACAACATCGCACTAATAGAAGAAGAGGGAAAACTTATAGGCATTGCATAACCAAATCTCTCTATCTCAAGATCATCTTGATAAAGGTGTGATCTAACCATATCAACACCTCTTGAAATTTGATAATACACATAACCGTCTTGGTTATTTAAAGTATTAGCAAGTTTATGAATATCATCAATTACGCTCTCAAAATTAACCTTTAACTCCATTAGAAGAGCGCTTTGGGTCATTCGATCAACATGCTCTTTAAAGCATAAAGATTTTCCTGAAAAATATGGAATAACTTCATAGATGCTATCTGAAAACGTATAAGCCCGTGATAATGGCGATACTCTAATTTGATCAAGCGTATTTAATTTACCCTGATATATAGCAGCGATATCAGGCATTTTGACCCATGGAGAATAGACTCATGATCCAAAAAACTATGCGAGCCCAAATTCTTCCAAAGAAACCTTTTGCCTCAACTGACTCAATGGCTATAAGTGGAGTCGATAGTACCACCCTATCCTTAGAGATGAATTCAATATCACCTATTACATCGCCCTCAGATATTGGCGCTTGTATATTATTTTTAAACTTATAATTTGCTTTTATATTTTTAAAATCTGATCGAGGCAAAGTTAATAAGATATCCTCATTAGTCCCTAATGCAACCTCATCCATTTTGCCGCCCCACACCTTCGCAACGGTGATCTCTGAATCTTTTGAAATTAGTTTCTGCGTTGCAAAAAATCGAAACCCATACTCCAGGAGTCTTTGTGACGAAGTAAGCCTTTCATTTTCTGAGGGGCTGCCTGCGACCACTGCTATTAGTCTCATATCATTACGTATAGCGGAAGAAATCAAACAATAGCCAGCAGATTCAGTATGACCAGTTTTTACTCCATCAACTGAATCATCTCTCCACAAAAGCTTATTGCGATTAAGCTGTCGAATATCACTAAAGGTGAATTCTTTTTCTTTATAGGTTGCATAATGATCAGGAAAATTATTAATGAGCGCTTTCGATAAATAAGCTAGATCTTTAGCTGATGAAAAATGATTGGGGTCCGTCCATCCCACTGCATTTTGAAATAAGGTATTGTTTAGGCCTAACTCAGATGCATAGGCATTCATAAAATCAACAAACCCTTCTTCAGAGCCTGCAACATACTCTGCCATTGCAACAGTCGCATCATTTCCAGATTGAATTACTATGCCTGATAATAAATCGCGAACAGAAATTCTTTTTCCTGCTTCAATAAACATTTTAGAACCACCAGTTTTCCAAGCTTTTTCGCTAACTAAGACTTCATCATCTAGACTAATAGCTCCGCTGGCAATCTGATCTGCAATAACATATCCACTCATAACCTTGGTCATGCTTGCAGGAGAAATTTGATTATCCGAATTAAACTCAGCTATTACAGTGTTAGTGCTAGCTTCAAGCAATATATAGCTATCTAAATTTAATTTGGGCGCCTTTGGGACCATGGACTGAGCAAGTCCGTCTATACAAAAAGGAGCAAGAAGGATAAAACAAAATATTTTTTTCATAACAATATAACTAAAATTCTAAGGATAAATCATACACGGCTTTAGCATAAAAATGACTACGATTATATTTAGTAATCGCAATAAAATTATCATCACCTATAAAATATAAATCCTTCGGTTTAATTAATAAAAGGGTTTGCCCACTTTTAATAAGATTTGGATCTTTAATATTATTCATACTCATAAGTTGCTCTAATTTAATATTATTATTGATTGCTATTGATAATAAGCTATCTCCCTCTTGAATAAGATATGTACCTTCAAGGCCTTCTGTAAATTGTAGAGGGATGAATTTATTTAAATTACTTGGATGCTTATAGGTCTTGTTTACTTTATTGAGTTCAACTTGTGTAACTATAACCCCATCTCTTTTCCAGCCATGTTTTTTAAGATAATTAGCAATACTAGCTACAGCATCTGGGATTGAATTAAACAAGTCTGCATATCCATCATCGTCATAATCTATTGCATAAGCTCGATAGCTAGATGAAATAAACTGGCCGTATCCCATAGCACCGGCATAAGATCCTTGGACTGAATTTATATCTAAATTGTTTTCTCTTGTTAGAATAAAAAATTGTATGAGTTCACTTTTGAAAAACTTTGATCTTCTAGGAAAATCAAAGCCAAGTGTTGTTAAACTATCTAGTACCCTGTAGCTGCCTTTGATTTTTCCATACCTAGTTTCCACTCCTAAAATAGAAGTAATAATTTCCTTAGGTACTCCAAACTCATTTTCAACTTGATCAAATAAAGTAGAGTTTTCCTTGATAAATTTTTTGCCATTCGCAATTCGCTTATCTTCTAAGAAAAGTTTTTTATATCTATCCCAGGTCCAAGTAAACTCAGCAGGTGATGACATCGATTCTAAAATTCGATCTTGTTTCTTTGCAGTTTCAAGAATCTCAATAATATAATTTTCATCAAACCCATGATCCATGACCAAGGTTTCAATAACGTCCTTCGCTTCAGGATGCTGGGAATAATTTGCAATAATATTATTTGAAAGCAAAAAGCAAAGTAAAAAAAGATATTTCATTGAGGTAAGAATTTTTTATGCGTGCCCATAGATATAATTATGCCAAAAGCAAGAAATAATGATATTAAAGAAGAACCACCTTTGCTAATAAATGGTAAAGGCATGCCCACAACTGGCAGTAAACCTACCACCATACATAAATTTATAATTAAATTTGTAGCAAAAGTTAAGCATAAGCCTCCTATAACCAATCTGCAGAATCTATCTCTGGCACTTAATGCTAGATAAAAACATCTCAATAATATAAATAAATAAATACTTAGCAATAACAGCACGCCTAGAAATCCAAATTCCTCTCCAATTACAGAAAAGATAAAATCTGTCTCTGTTTCTGGAAGGAAATTGAGCTGTGTTTGTGAGCCTTCACCAAAACCTTTACCTAACAAACCTCCAGATCCAATGGCAACTTTTGATTGAATGATATTCCAACTTGCTCCAAATGGATCCGACTCAGGATTAAAAAATGTTGCAATCCTCTGACGCTGAAAAGGCTGCAACAAAATATTCCAAATAAAAGGAGAGCTGATAATTAATAAAATAAAAGATCCGCCTATAAAGCTCCAACTCAAACCTGAAAGAAACAATACAAATAATCCGGAACAAGCAATAATTAATCCAGTTCCTAAATCAGGCTGTAGGAAAACAAAGCCAAAACACGAGAAAATTATTAATAAACTGATAGTTATCTCTTTTTTCTGTATTGGTAACTTTTTATCAAATAAAAAATTAGCTAAAAAAATTGGCACTGCCAATTTTAGTAATTCTGAAGATTGAAAAGAAAAAGGGCCTACCCTTACCCATCTTTGTGCACCATTAATTTCAGGACCAAATAAATATGTAATGCCTAAAAGTATTAATGCAAAAAAAAGAAATAATCCAGACATCCTTCTAAAAATATCAGGATCTAGCTGGCTAACCAAAATCATAATAATGAATCCAGCTATAACATAAACAAATTGTTTTGAAACAATAGTTACATCAGCATTTGAGGCGGAAAATAAAAAAAATAAACCAAGAGTGGACAATAAGAATAGGCTAAAAAATATATAAGGATCGAAATATATTTTTTGAAACGATTTATTCATTAATTAAACTCTTTAAAACCTCTATTGCTACGGGCCCAGCAACTGCGCCTCCACTCTCACCATTCTCGATCACCACAGAAACTGCATACCTTGGATTGGGCATTGGTCCAAAAGCAACAATAATCGAGTGATCTCTAAGTGACTCTGTCGTTCTTAAATCTTGATAGGCTTCTTTGCTATCTAAACTAACAAGCTCTGCAGTGCCTGATTTTCCAGCTACTTGAAATTTTGCAAGATCTCGTATGCTCCTGGCAGTTCCATAATCACTTTCAATGACTCCAAGTAAAGCTTGATGCATTTTTATCCAATCCGAGTCATCAAATCTACTATCTTGCCAAACTTTTAAAGATTTTTTTTGATTACCTAGAGTCACTATTGAGGGCTCAGTAAATTGTCCTTTGGTAGCAAGAAGAGATGCATAGTTTGCTAACTGCATAGGAGTTGCCACTAAATAGCCTTGTCCAATACCTAAATTAACCGTATCGCCCTTTACCCAACCTGCATTCATCAGGCTGTATTTCCACTCAGGAGTTGGTACAAATGCTTGATCTTCATCAAAGCAATCTAAGCAGACTTTTTGCCCAAATCCCAAACTAGATAAATGATCAGATAATTCTGCAATGTCAGCTTGATATGCAAGTGAGAAGAAGTAAGCATTGGAGCTCACCAAGAATGCTTTATGCATATTTACTTTGCCGTGACCTCCCTTACGCCACCCTCTAAAGATTCTGCCAGTCTCAGGTAACGTAAAAAATCCAGGATCCTTCATCTCAAAGTCCCAACTCACAATATTATTTAACAATCCATACATACCAATCGCAGGCTTTATTGTTGATGCTGGCGGATACCTTCCTTGTAATGCTCTATTAAAAAAAGGTTTATTCTGATCATTAATTAAAGTTTGAAATTCATTTTCAGTCATACCATTTGATAACTTATTTATTGAGTATGCAGGTGAGCTGTATAAAACATTAATACCTCCAGAATCTAGGTCTATCGCGACAACCGCACCTTTTCTGTTTCCAAGAAATTGTGCTGCACTTTTTTGAGCATCAATATCTAAATTAGTATATAAATCAGATCCTTTTTTAGGCTTAATAAAAGATAATGGTTGCAAAAATTGTCCTCTTGCATTCATCTCATACACCCTTTGCCCATGCTGACCTCTCAAAAGATCATCATATATTTCCTCTAATCCTGTCTTACCTCTAATAAGACCATGAGCGTATTCTAATTCTGCATCCTTCCAATGACTTCGGGGAATTTCAGGGACTGAATTAAAATAATCCTCTGTTCTTGAGGTATAACCTAAAACATGAGAAAAAATATCTGGATAATCACTAATTCTTCTATAGCGTTTTGCAATGAATGCATTCTGAAAATTAAAACTTCTTACATTGAATCTAGCAATTTCCTCGTCAGAAAGATCTTTTTTTAAAACCAGTTCTTTATTTACAAATGCTTTTTCTTTTTGGAGATTTTGATATCTTGTTTTTTCAGTTTCAGATAGATAGATAACTGGTTGAATCTTTTCTAAAAAAGAATCTATATCTAAGATAAGACTGGGTTGAGTAATTAAATCAAAAGTTGGTTCATTTTTAACAAGTGCTCTTCCGTTTCTGTCAAAAATTTCACCCCTGAGAGCCTGAACAGGGACTTCATAATTTTTGTTTTTTAATGCGGCAAGCTGATAATCTGTGTAGCCGGAAATTTGCAAGGTAAAAACCTGTATGAGCACGAGAATTAGCACGAGGATGATTACACTAAAAAGTAAAATTGCTCTTGAAGAAAAGTTATTTTTTTCAATCTGTCTCTCTTCAAAAATCATTATTTATGATACGGATGATTTCGATGAATTGTGCTCGCTCTAAAAATTTGTTCCATTAAAAATATTTTAAAAAGCCTATGAGGAAAAGTTAATTCTGAAGCCGATAAAGTTAATTTTGAGTTTTCAAATATACTCTTTGACACACCATGAGAACCGCCAATAACAAAGTTAATATTTTTCCCATGATCAATTTGTTCCTGCAAAAGGCTAGCAAAATTAAGACTATCAATCTTTTGCCCTTGCCTATCCCATAAAATTACGGTGGCATCTTGGTCAACATTTTTTAAGATTTCCAAACCTTCGGCCTCTAATATAGAATCTCTATTTATAGATTTTGAGACAAAAGGCTTCACCTCAACATTCGAAACTTGAAAGTGATTAGGCAATTGTTTGGTATAAAATTGTAAAGCTTTTTGCTCCCAGTCAGATGCCTTATGACTAATGCTGATAATTTTGCATTTCATCAGGCAGAAACAAGAGTTTTTTCACCCCATAAACTCTCTAAGTCATAAAACTCACGGGTTTCTTGTTGCATTATATTTACAACAACATCTCCACAATCAACCAAGATCCACTCTGAATCATCCTGACCCTCAACACCAACTAAATTCTGCTTTTGCAGCTTGAGTGATTCAATCAATTTATTAGAAATTGCTTTTGCATTTCTTGAGGAAGAAGCGGTGGCTATTATAAACCAATGAGCAAAATCTGAGATCTCCCGAATATCTAGAACAAGAATATTCTGAGCCTTTAAATCATCCAGCGCTTCACAACAGATTGTTTGTAAATCAGGGGTTTCCATAGCAGTTTTTGACCTTATGATGCTTGTTTAAATTGTATGAATTAATTTTAATATTCCATTCCAGCTAAACAAGCAGAATATCTAACTTAAATGAATAAATCTATTAAATATTTCTAATTTATATATTCTTTCAACAAATCTTTTGATTAAGATAGATAAATGAATTATGTAAATGCTTTCATCTCTTGGTTTTCAAATCATCCAGGAGTTTTAATAGGCCTAGGAATATCTTCTATTCTTATTTTTATACTCAGTATTTTGGGTATTAGTTGGTTTATTGCTCAAATACCTGAAGATTATTTTCTATCAACAAAGAGAAAACCCTCTAAGTGGCAAGAGCAAAAACCGATTTTAAGATTGGCAGTTATATTTGGAAAAAATATAATTGGATTCTCCCTGATTATTGGAGGTCTATTAATGTTAGTTTTGCCTGGCCAAGGATTGCTAACAATAGTGACGGGATTATTATTAGCAAACTATCCAGGTAAATATAAATTAGAAAAAAAACTAGTTGCAATACCTTCTATTTTTAGAGCTTTAAATTGGATTAGAGTTAAAGCAAATAAACCTCCACTTAAGAGAAATGCCAACTAGTAATAAAGTAAAATAAAACTAATAATCTAATAAAAAATTTAAACTAGAGGAGAGATGATGGGAATTTCAAATAAAAAATGGGTTTTGAAAAACAGGCCACAAGGTCTGGTAAAAGATTCAGATTTTGAATTAATTACTGAAGTTCTTCCAGAAATAGATGAAGGTGAGATTCTCCTTGAAAATATCTATCTTTCTTTTGATCCTACTCAAAGAGGATGGTTGAATGATGTCCCTGGCTATCTTCCTCCTGTCCAAATAGGTGAAGTTATTCGATCAGGTGGCGTGGGTCGTGTGCTGGAATCCAGGAATCCTGAATATAAGGTTGGTGATTTAACCTTTGGTTTTGTAGGTTGGCAATCTCATTGCGTAACTAAGCCTGAAGCTGATGACAGATTTAGGGTAATTCCTGATCTGCTGCCAATACCCACAATGTTAAATGTAATGGGTACAACTGGCATCACGGCCTACTATGGATTAATAGAACTTGGTGATCCTCAGCCTGGTGAAACGGTTTTAGTATCTGGAGCCGCTGGTGCTACTGGTTCGGTAGTAGTTCAAATAGCTAAACTTAAGGGATGTCATGTCATAGGAATAGCTGGAGGTAAGGAAAAATGCGATTGGCTCAAAGAAGCTGGTGTTGATGATGTAATTGACTATAAGAATTCAGATGTTCATGAAGAGCTTCCTAAAATTGCAAAAGATGGAATTGATATATATTTCGATAATGTCGGCGGAGAGATACTTGAAACTGTTCTTTATCTAATAAATATAAATGCTCGAGTTCTTTTATGTGGTGGGATTTCTTCAGGATATGATGCAACCAGACCACCAGATGGGCCAAATAACTTATTTTCTTTAATTATTAAACGAGCAACAATGCAGGGATTTCTAGTTCTAGATTATTTGCCTCGCTCCCAACAAGCCTTAGAAGAAATAGCTACTTGGGTCATGGAGGGAAAACTTCAACATAGAGAAGATATTCAGGAGGGAATTGAAAACTGCCCGCAAACTCTTAATAGGCTTTTTACCGGAGAAAACAAGGGTAAACAGTTACTAAAAATTTAAGCTGAGTTTTCTGAAATTTGATTGACTAATTTTTCAAGAAGATTCATTCGCTGTTTTGAATCAAACGCTTCAAGCAAGGACTGCTTCTGCGAAGGGGTAATTGGAATTAAACCTGCCAATTGATAACTTACAGATTCAGCAGATAAAAGATCAATTTCTAAAGGTAGAGATTTTACTTGCGGATGCTCTTTTAGCTGACTAAGGACATTTATTAACTCCGGGAATTGAGCAAGCACTGCTTGATCATCAACAACGGGTTCTGCAATTGGAGAGATGGATGCGTAATAAAGCCTTGACTCAAGTTGCTCAACAGATTTAATCGATACTTTTTGTGATCCTCTTACCGTAATGCCTAATAATCCATTAGGCAGTTGATTGAAATCAATAATTTCTACAAAAGTTCCCTGGGACATAAAGCTCTCGCCAGATTGATTGCTTTTACTAAGAGTAATAACAAAGCCGGTATCGCTGCTCATACAGTTTTTAACCATGGAGAGGTATCTGGGCTCAAAAATCTGTAGTGTTTGTATGGTGCCAGGCAAAACGACTAATCCCAATGGAAATACTGGAAGTTTATTTGCTTTTGATGAGGTCAATTACTGGCTCCGATATTTTTTTACTATCTTTATTGCTCATGATAAGAATAACATCAAAATTAACTATGTCTTTTTTTAAATCTGTTAATAGCAACTTTATGGAATCATACTCAAATTCCTGATTTCTTTTTCCGGATAAATTCAGCCAGAAGACTTTTTCCAAGCCCGAAGAGCTCTCATACAACTCAGCTCCGTGATGACCTTGAGACATAGTGTTAGAAGCAAGTTCAATAATGCCTAATATCTTTTGAGAAGGAAAATGATTGATAGCTGCTTTAACTGTATGTGCTATTGCTGTGGGATGATGGGCAAAATCATCAATGACCAACTTATCTTCATTTTGAAACACTGTCTCAAATCTCCTTTTTACTCCTTTTGAATGCTTCAGAGCTGAGAATGATTCCTTGGGATGAATGCCATGAAGAAAAGCTGCATACATAGCCATGACTGCATTACGTAAGTTGTGCTCTCCATGCAGGGGAAGATCCCTAATAGCAAATTTTTGATTTTGAAAACTTATTGCGCCTTCGTCAATTGAAAGCTGAATGGTTTCTTGGCTTCCTAGTTGATGTTTATTAGACCAGCAACCCAACTCGATTAAATCTAAAATATTTTTGTCATCATCATGAAAAAGAACATGTCCATTTGCTGGCACTGTTCTGATAGCGTGATGAAATTGCTTCAAGATATCTGATACATCATTAAATATATCCGCATGATCAAATTCAATATTATTTACGATAAAAGTATGTGGATGATAATGAACAAATTTTGAGCGCTTATCAAAAAAAGCTGAATCATATTCATCTGCTTCAATCACAAAATATGGAGAGGATCCCAGGCGCGCAGAATTCTCAAACGAATCACTTACGCCACCAACCAAAAATCCAATATCAATACCTTGAGCTTGAAAGATTTCGCAAAGTAAAAATGATGTTGAGGTTTTTCCGTGTGTTCCTGATACAGCAATTACAGTTCGATCACGGATCATGTCACCTAGCATTTGAGGCCCAGATGTATACTCAAGCTTCTGATTTAAAATATATTCAACAGATGAGTTGCCTCTGCTTAGGGAGTTACCTATGACATAAAGATCAGCAGATGGTAAATTTAATTCTTCATAACCTTCTATCATTTCTATGCCAAGAGAATTAAGTTGATCGGACATCGGAGGATAAAACTGTTTATCACTTCCTGAAACCGTATGGCCTTTTTCAATAAGTATTTGGGCGAGGCCTCCCATAAAGGTGCCACAAATGCCTAGTATATGAATTTTCATTTTTAAATATTTATCGGTAACATTTGATACCATAGACCAAATTAATTAATTTTTAAACTAATGAAAAAAAATGCTTTTTATGCTCAATCTGGTGGTGTGACATCTGTAATAAATGCCTCTGCAAGCGCAGTAATATTAGAAGCAAGGAAATCAGTAAAGATTGGAAAAGTTTATGCAGGTAAAAATGGAATATTGGGAGCTTTAAGAGAAGAGTTAATAGATACCTCTAAAGAATCAAAAAAATTTATTGAAGGCTTAAAGTATAGACCAGGAGGAGTCTTTGGTTCATGTCGATATAAACTTAAAAGCATAGATGAAAATTTAAAAGAATATGAAAGGTTAATTGAAGTTTTTAAGGCTCATAACATTGGATATTTTTTTTATAACGGTGGAAATGATTCTGCAGATACTGCTTTGAAAATTTCTCAGATAAGCAAAAAGCTAGGCTATCCTTTGCAGTGTGTTGCTATTCCAAAGACAGTAGATAATGATCTTGCTGTTACAGACTGCTGTCCAGGATTTGGCTCAGTAGCTAAATATGTAGTCACCTCAACTATTGAAGCAGCTCTAGATGTTGAATCAATGCATGAGACTTCTACAAAGGTCTTTATCCTTGAAGTAATGGGGAGACATGCAGGCTGGATAGCTGGTTCAAGCTGCCTAGCTCAAGATAGTCACCCGGGGGCGCCTCACATAATCTTGCTACCTGAGATAAGCTTTAATCAAAAGAAGTTCTTGGCAAAGGTCAAAGAGACAGTTAAAAAAAATGGTTTTTGTGTGATTGTTGCATCAGAAGGAATCAAAAATTCTCAAGGAAAATTCTTAGCTGAATCAGACTCAAAAGATGCGTTTGGCCACAGCCAACTTGGAGGTGTAGCTCCTAGGTTAGCAGATCTAATTAATCAAAAATTGAAATTAAAAAATCATTGGGCTGTCGCTGACTACCTTCAAAGAAGCGCAAGCCACTTATCATCAGGTGTAGATAGAGCTCATGCATACGAAGTTGGTAGAAAGGCAGTCCTATATGCTACACAAGGCTTAAATGGAGTCATGCCTGTGATCAAGCGTAGAAGCTCAACACCTTATAAGTGGGAGGTTGTTTCTGCCCCATTAACAAAAATCGCAAATGTTGAAAAAAAACTGCCCGCTGCATTTATTTCAAAAGATGGATTGGGAATGACAAAGAAAGCGCGAAGCTATTTTCAACCTCTGATTGAAGGTAAGATTGAAGACAGCAAAAATATCAATTATCAAGCTGGCAAAATGCAAATGGTCCCAAAAAAATTAAAGGCCTGGAGATAATGCATTTAGGTGACCAATAATTCTTTTTAATTCATTTTTAAGAATAAGCTTATCTTCATCATTCAAAAACGATCCAAAATAAAACCTTTTACCTTTAGATTGAAAGCAAAATTGATTTGAGTTGTACTGATCAGTTTCCACCTCAAGGACAACAAAACTTCTAAACTCTTCCCAGCTCTTTTCCTTTATTAACCTTCCTTGCTCTAATTTAATTTTATCATTTGAAATATAAATAATTTCTTTTTGCTGACTCCACCGAAAACTCAACCCAAAACAAATGAAAACAATAATCACCTCTAAACCTGCAAATGGCAAAATTAATCCAGCGCCCATAATAAGAAAAAAAACTCCAATACCTAAACAGATAAAAGCCAAGCTACCCAAAAAAATTACTCGACTCCATCCTCTTAGCGAATAATTAGGAGAAATTTCTATTAAAAAATTATTTTCTGTAGTTTCTTCAATCCTAATCATATTACAATTGTCTTTATGGTCACTAGAACAGATTTTAACCGATATATGATGCCGACATACAAACCGGCAGAGTTTGTTCCCTCTAAAGCAAGGGGATCTTGGGTTTGGGACAAAAAAAATAAAAAGTATATAGATTTTGCATCTGGAATTGCAGTTTCTAGCTTGGGGCATTGTCATCCAATCCTTAACAAAGCTCTGGTAGATCAATCTAAAAAAATTTGGCACTTATCAAATTTGCTAACTAATGAGCCAGCTCTCAGATTAGCAAAAATTTTTTGCAAACATACTTTTGCTGAAAAAGTATTTTTTTCTAACTCAGGAGCCGAAGCTGTTGAAGGTGCAATAAAGACTGCAAGAAAATATGCATACACTAATATAAACAAAAAAAAGAATGAAATAGTTTCATTCTCTGATGCATTTCATGGTCGAACTATGATGACAATAGCTTTAAATGGATCTGATAGATTTGTTGAAGGATTCGGACCTATGCCTAAGGGAATCAAACATCATCCATACAATGAAATAAAAGACTTAGAAAAAGTTATTACAAAAAATACTGCAGCTGTAATTATCGAGCTTGTTCAAGGAGAAGCTGGGATTATAAAAGCAAAAAAGGACTTTGTTCAAAAGATAAAAAGGTTATGTAAGCAAAATAAGGTCCTCATTATTGTTGATGAAGTTCAATCAGGAGCTGGAAGAACTGGAACCTTGTTTGCCTATGAGCAATTTGGTATCAAGCCAGATATTATGTGTTGTGCTAAAGGTATTGGTGGCGGAATACCCATCGGAGCTATTCTGACATCTACAAAAATTTCTGAATGCATGCAACTAGGCTCGCATGGATCTACATTTGGTGGAAATCCACTTGCCTGTGCTGTAGCTGAGCAAGTCATGATCATGCTGACTAAGAAATCATTACTTAATGGGGTAAAGAAAAAAGAAAAAATATTTTTAACTGAATTAAAGAACATTAATAAAGAGTTTAAATGCTTTAGTGCAATCAGAAGCTCAGGTCTTTGGATTGGTTGCAAGTTAAATGCTACTGAAAAATTTAATCTAGATACTGTTATGAAAGGTTGCTATGCAAAAGGTCTGATGATTTTAAAAGCGAACAATAATACTATTCGCATAGCGCCTAGCTTGATTATTGAAGATGAAGTAATTATGAAGGGCTTAAAAATCTTAAAACAGACTATTCAGGAGCAGGTTCAGTAGATCTTTCTATTTCTTCAAGCTTTATCATTCCATTGTATCCAGTAGGGAGCACTCTTCCTCTTTTCGCTCTTGACGAGATATACTCCTCTAGTTCTTTTAGAGTCCAAGTTTTCCCGCCCGTTTTGCCTTCATGATGAATATGCAATTTACTGTCTTCAGCCAAACAGCATACATCCATCATATATTCAGCTTTTTCTTTAAAGGCTTTGGTTGAAATACTAATCAATTTATTACCCTTCCCTTTTGGAAGTACAGGTAATTCCTCTATTGGAAAAATTAACATTTTATTGCTAACTTTGCCTTTGTTATCCTGAGACGAAAATGTTGCTGCAACAAATTTATGAGTTTCATTAATGGTAATTGGAGAGATAACATTTGCGCCTTCAGGAACTTTCATGAATTGTTTACCTTTTTTCTGGTTAGAAATTGCATTAGATAAATTGCCTATAAAACCAAATCCTGCAGTATTAGAAATTAGAATTTCAGATTCCTCTGATCCAACTGCAACACCTTCGAATGTTACACCAGATTCAGAAACAACTCTTCCAGTCAATGGCTCTCCCATTCCTCTAGCAGATGGAAGAGAGTGAGCGGAAAGTGAAAATGCTTTTCCTCCAGAATCAAAAAAAACTGAAGTCTGATTATTCCTTCCTTTTGCAAAATGTTGTAACTTATCATCTCCCCGATACGTGAGGCTGGTCGGATCAATATCATGGCCTTTGGCAGATCTAATCCAACCGGCTTTAGATAAAATCACAGTTACAGCCTCTGATGTAACCATTTCTTCCTCAGAAAATGCCTTAGCAGCTGAGGAGGACTCAATAGGAGAATTTCGATCATCACCAAATTTTTCTTTTATCTCCTTGAGCTCATTTTTGATATAAGTCTTCAGTCTAGTTTTTGATTTTATTATTTTTTCTAGCTCAGCTCTTTCTATTTCGAGCAAACCCTTTTCTTCTTCAAGCTTGATTTGCTCCATTTTCGCTAATTGTCTTAGACGAATTTCTAAAATGGCATTTGTTTGAATCTCAGAAATTTTAAATGCTTTCATCAACTCTTTTTTGGGGTCATCACTATTACGGATAATATGAATCACTTTATCTAAATCAAGATAAACAATTAATAAGCCCTCTAGTATGTGTATCCTATCGTCAACTTGATCTAATCTATGCTCAAGTTTTCGCATGACAGTTTGCTGTCTAAACTTTAACCACTCAGAAATTAAATCTTTGAGAGCAAATACTCTTGGAGAGCCTTTAAGACTAATCAAATTCATGTTTGCGCGATAATTCTTTTGCAAATCACTGGTTGCATAGAGATGATTCATCACTTCAGTGGCATCAATTCGATTAGACTTCAGAGATATTACTAACCTAACTGGCTCTTTATGGTCACCCTCATCTCTTAAATCAATAACCATTGGAAGTTTTTTCTTTTGCATTTGATCTGCAATTTGTTCAAGTATTTTTGATCCAGAGGCCTGATGAGGCAAGGCTCTTACAATAATATCATTGCCCTCTACATCCCAATGTGCTCTTATTTTAAAACCTCCCCTACCAGTTTCATACATCTCCTGTAACTCTTCAGATGAAGCAATAATTGGAGCATGATTACTAAAGTCTGGTCCTTTAATAAATTTTAGTAATTCCTTTGTGCTTGCTTTGGGGTTTTCTAAAACATGCATACAAGCATCTAATACCTCTTTTATATTATGAGATGGGATATCTGTTGCCATGCCAACAGCTATACCAGTTGTTCCATTAAGGAGAATGCTAGGTATTTTTGCAGGTAGGATTGTTGGCTCAAGCAAAGAGCCATCAAAATTAGGCTGCCAATCAACTGTTCCAAGCTTTAACTCAGCAAGAAGTAAATCAGCGAATCCTGTGAGTTTTGATTCGGTGTAGCGCATAGCTGCAAAAGATTTAGGATCATCTTGTGTTCCCCAATTACCTTGCCCATCTACAAGTGGATACCGAAAGGAAAAATTCTGTGCCATTAGCACCATTGCTTCATATGCAGCACTATCACCATGAGGATGGAATTTACCAATCACGTCACCAACAGTCCTTGCCGATTTCTTGTATTTTGAACCTGCATTCAAACCCAGTTCGCTCATTGCATAAAGGATTCGTCTCTGAACTGGCTTCATTCCATCGCCTATATGAGGCAATGCTCGATCTAAAATTACATACATTGAGTAATTTAAATATGATTCCTCAGCATATTCCTTCAGACTGATGGAAGTTAAATTTTTATCCATATTCATAATTAAACTCTAACTATTTTGCCTCGTTTTTCAAGCCACTCTTTTCTTGCACCAGCATTCTTTTTCGAAAGCAGTAAATCCATCATATTATTAACATTATCTGAAGCAGTGATTGTTAGTTGCACTAGTCTTCTAGTTTTTGGATCCATGACAGTTTCGCGTAACTGGGAAGGATTCATCTCACCTAGTCCTTTAAATCTTTGAATATCAATTTTTGGTTTTCCAGCCTTTGTTTTTAACTTTTGAACTATTAATTCCTTTTCATTCTCATCTAGTGCGTAAAAAACCTCTTTCGCACAATCTATTCTAAAGAGTGGAGGCATCGCTACATAAATGTGCCCTGCAAGGATTAATGGTTTGTAGTGTCGAAGAAAAAGAGCGCAAAGTAATGTAGCAATATGCAATCCATCAGAATCAGCGTCAGCTAAGATACATATTTTTCCATATCGTAATGAATCTATATCTGCACTTCCAGGATTCACTCCAATTGCAGTAGCAATATCCTTAATTTCTACCGATTTTATAATCTCTGCACTTTCAAGATCCCAAGTATTTAAAATCTTACCTCGCAGGGGCATGATTGCTTGAAATTTTCTTTCCCTTGATTGCTTTGCAGAGCCTCCAGCAGAATCTCCCTCAACAAAAAATAATTCTGTTTCTGCTAAATCGGTACTATTGCAATCAGATAATTTGCCTGGAAGTGCAGGCCCTTGAAAAGTTTTTTTTCGATCGACAACTTTAGTTTCTTTCGTTCTTGCTTGTGCAGAGGCAATGGCTAATTCTGCAAGTTTTTCACCTTCTTCAGTATGTTGATTAAACCAGATACTCAGAATATCTTTTGTAGTTGTATTAACAAATGCTTGATGATCTTTTGAATCTAATCTCTCTTTAGTTTGTCCAGCAAACTGAGGATTAGATAGTTTTGAGGAAATAATAAAAGTACTGTGCTGAACAACATCATCAGCTGTTATCTTTAAACCTTTTGGAATGAGATTTCTGAACTCACAAAACTCTTTAACTGACTCTAATAAACCTGCTTTAAAGCCATTCATATGCGATCCACCTTGAGCAGTTGGAATGAGATTCACATAAGATTCGTTCATGAGGTTTTTTGCTGGTTTAGTGGACCAATTTAAAACAAAATCAAGTGCATTATCATTTCCCAGTTTGCTACAAGAAATTGATTCCTCCAGCAGTAATTCAATGTCATCAGAAGATTCAGATAAATATGAAATTAGTCCATTTTCATAATTCCACGAAACCTTCTCATTCTTTCCCTCATCATGATATTCAATGGTTAAGCCTGGACATAAGACTGCTTTAGCTTTGAGCAGATGTTTCAAATTACTTTTATCAATCTTTATTGTTTCAAAGTACTGAGGATCGGGTACAAAATTAATTGAAGTTCCTGTATTTCGAGGACCTATATCTCCTATCTTCTTGAGATCTGAGGTTTTTTCGCCCCCTTCAAAGTTCATTTCAAACCTATGGCTGTCACGCTTGATTTCTACAGAAAGTTTTTTTGATAGTGCGTTAACCACAGAAACGCCTACGCCATGTAAACCGCCTGAGAAATTATAATCTTCACCAGAAAATTTTGCTCCAGCATGTAGCTTACACATGATAAGTTCAACACCAGATACCTGATGCTCAGGGTGAATATCCACTGGCATACCGCGACCATCATCAATAACAGAAACAGTTCCGCCTTTATGAAGAGTTACTTTGATCTTAGAGCAGTGACCAGCTAAAGCCTCATCAATTGAGTTATCTAGAACTTCTTGAATAAGATGGTTTGGGCAAGAGGTATCTGTATACATGCCAGGTCTTTTGCGGACCGGATCTAAGCCTGATAGAACTTCTATCGACTCTGAATCATAATTTTTAGCCAATTAATATTTCCTGATGCTAATAAACTTTTAATTAGTATTCTACTCTAACTAAATTGAAAGAAAGCTATTAATTTGAGAGATTTTAGGAGATTTTTTCACAATAGACTAAAATAAGAGGATAATATTTAAGTGTAAAGTGAACTTGACATACTGACCCTAAAAGAGTTCTAATGTATGCACTGTAAACATTAAAAATCTAAATATGAATAAAAACATTCTAGTTATATCGCTGCTTGCCCTTAGTATTAATTCTGCAGGAGATAGCTTGCTAGATATTTACAATGATGCATTGGAAAATGACCCGCAATATAGATCAGCAGAATTTTCATATTTATCAGGCAAAGAAATTAAAGTTCAAGGACGAGCAGCCCTTCTTCCAAGCGTAACAATTAGCGCTCAAACAAATTGGAATGAATATTATCAAAATGGAAATCTCCAAAATCAGTACAATAATTTCAGCACTTCAGCGCGTCTTACTCAGCCCTTACTTCGATTAGATACTTGGTTTAAATATAGACAATCTAAATTTCTAACAGATGCAGCAGAGGCTGATTTTGCATATTCTCAACAAGGTTTAATCGTAAGAACTGCTGAGCTTTATTTTAATGTTTTACGAGCTATTGATAACTTAAGTGCAGCTCGATCAGAGGAAAAAGCAATTAAGAAACAACTCGATCAAATTCGTCAAAGATATGAAGTTGGTCTTTCTGCTGTTACCGAAGTGCAAGAAGCCCAATTAGCTTTTGATCTAAGTATTGCTTCAAGAACAAGAATTGAAGGAGAGGTCTATACCGCAAAAGAATCTTTGAATGCATTAGTTGGCAGAGAAATTATTTCGCTTGATGGGCTTGTAAACGATTTAAATGTATCAAATCCTATTCCTGCTTCTAAAGAAGAATGGGCAAGGAAAGCTGTTGAAAATAATTTTAGATTGCAGGCTGCAAACCTTAGAAAGCTTGCATCAAAAAATAATGCAAGGAGTGTTGCTTCAAATCATTTACCAAAGGTTGATATTGTCGGGGCACAAACTGAATCAGAAACTAATCAATACGCTTATGATGGATTAAATACTGGGGGCGCCTTTAATATTACCGTTCCAGATGAAACAAAGCGGGATACCTATAGCCTTCAGCTATCTATGCCGATATTTCAGGGAGGTGCTGTAATTTCAAGAACTAAGCAAGCCTATGCAGAATCTAATAAATCATCAGAAGATGCATTATTTGCTGAGAGAAGTGTTATTCAAGATGTAAGAAGCCAGTATTCAAATGTAGTGACATTGGTTGCAAATCTTCGCGCTCAGAAGCAAGCTGTTGTTTCTGCATCGAGTGCACTCGAAGCAACAAAGGTTGGATATGAAGTAGGCACGAGAAATATTGTCGATCTATTGCAAGCCGAAAAAAATCTTTATAGTGCGGAAAGAAATCTCTCTAATGCAAAATATGACTATTTGATTACGACGCTTCGTCTTCATTTGGCCGCAGGTACACTAAGTCCTGAAAATCTTATTGAAATAAATAATTTACTCGGCTAATGCTCTTTCTTAGTCTGAGATTAACTCTCATATTAACTAGGCGGTCATGAATTACTCTAAATCGTACATAAGAGAAATACTTAATGAAGTTAAAACAATTGCAGTTGTTGGTGCTAGCGCTAAGAAAGAAAGAGATAGTTTTAAGGTTATGCAATCGCTTATAGAAAATAATTATAGGGTCTTTCCAGTCAATCCTAATGAAGAAGGCAATTTAATTTTAGGGCAGCGTTGTTATAAAGATCTAAGCTCAATTAGCGAAAAAATTGATATGGTTGATATTTTTAGAGCTACAGATGCAATCATGGGGATCACCAAGCAATCAATTGAAATTAAAGCGAAAGTTATTTGGACTCAATTAGGCATAATTAATACAGAAGCTGCAGAATTAGCAGAAAAATCTGGCTTGAAAGTTGTCATGGATAGATGCCCAAAAATAGAATTAGATAATGCACATTAGACTTCAAAAATAAAATAGCTTTTAATAAATCTGTAATGAATAAAAACGTACAACTCTTAATCAAGGAAAGGTCTGATCAAGGAATCCTTCGTCTCACAATGAACGATTTGGTATCGAAAAATTCATTATCAGAAGAAATGATGTGCTCCTTAATAAATGAATTCAAAAATGCGTCAAAGGATAGCTCTATTAAAGTGATAATTTTGGCTGGAAATGGAAATGTTTTTAGTGCAGGTCATAACTTAAAGGAAATTACGACAGCTAGAGAGAATGAAGATGAGGGAGAGAAATATTTCAAAGAAGTTTTTAATTTATGCTCTACATTGATGCAACTTATTATTGATGTGCCGCAACCAGTGATTGCTGAAGTTGATGGCATTGCCACAGCCGCAGGGTGTCAATTAGTTGCAAGTTGCGACCTTGCAATCGCAACGCAGGAATCTAAATTCGCGACTCCAGGAGTAAATATTGGGCTTTTTTGCTCAACACCAATGGTTGCTCTTTCAAGAAGTGTTGGCAGGAAAGATGCAATGCAAATGCTTCTTACTGGCGATCTAATTTCAGCCAAAAAAGCAAAAGAAATAGGATTAATTAATGATGTGATTGGCAAAAATGAACTTGATACTGCAATAAAAGAATTAACAACTAAAATAGCTAGTAAGTCCTTTATGACCATCAAAACTGGGAAAAAAGCTTTCTACGCCCAAGCTGAGATGGATCTATCTAAGGCATACGAATATACATCAAAGGTTATGGCTGAAAACCTTCTTAAAAATGATGCAAAAGAAGGTATTGATGCCTTTATCAATAAAAGATCGCCGGACTGGAAAGATGAATGATAGAAATTCCATCAGAATAATTCCAACCTAATTAAAACGCATGAACTTCGTACTTTGTGATCATCAAAAATGCCTGAATTACCAGAAGTAGAAACCTCAGTCCAAGCCATTCAAGAGTTTACTAGTCAAAATTTAGAATCTATAAAAATATATAATCCTAATCTTCGATGGAAAGTAGACAGCTCAGCTTTTTATGCCTTAAATGGAATGAAGGTTAAAGGAATCAGCAGAAGAGCAAAATATATATTAATAGCTATAGAAAAATCTCAAATACTCATTCATCTGGGAATGACTGGAACGCTGAGAATTGCCAAAAAAAATTCCAACTTCTACAAAAAACATGATCACATTGAGTTTATATTCCAAAAGGGGAAATTAATTTTCAATGATCCTAGAAGATTTGGATCTATGCATTTTATTCAAAAATCAAATGAACATTTTTTATTGAATAGTTTAGGGCCCGAACCTCTTTCTGAAGAATTCAATGGAGAATATTTTTTTCATAAAATAAAAAAATCTTCTTCGCCAATCAAAACTGCACTTATGAATCAGGCTAATGTAGTGGGTATAGGAAATATTTACGCAAATGAGATATTATTTGCAGCAAAAATTTGCCCTACAAGAAAAAGCAAAACAATAACAAAAAAAGAGGCGAGCAAAATCTCTCTATTCACTAAAAAAATTTTAGAGCGAGCCATTGAAGCTGGCGGAACCACTTTGAATGACTTCTATAAGCCTGATGGTAATAAAGGGTATTTTAAAATTGATTTAGCTGTATATGACCGAGCAAATGAAACTTGCTTATCATGCAAAAAAGAGTTCATTAAGAGAATTGTCCAATCTCAGAGAGCAACATTTTACTGTTGCAAATGCCAAACTTAGTCAGAAATCTTTTTAAGTAACGCAGCTTTAACATTTGGAGACACAAATCTTGATACATCTCCACCCAGCGTTGCTATTTCTTTCACAAGACTCGATGAAACATATATCAAAGTATCTTTTGGTGTGAAAAAAATACTCTCAATATCGGGGGCAAGACTTCGATTCATGGTTGCTAATTGGAATTCATATTCGAAATCAGCTACAGCTCTAAGACCTCTAATAATTGCAATAGCATGATTATCTCGAGCTAAATCTACCGTTAATTTACGAGAATAACCTAAAACCTCAATCTTGGGATTATCTTTAAATATTTCCGAAATGAGTGCAATTCTTTCGTCAACACTGAACAAGGGATTTTTAGACTGACTTTCAGCAACTCCAATAATAACCTTATCAAATAAAGCTGCTGCTCTTTCTACAATATCAATATGACCAAAAGTAATTGGATCAAAAGAACCTGGATAAATAGCTGTTTTCATAATCGAATGATACTAAACATTCTTAATTCAGCAAAATCCTGTAATGATTGTGTAAAATAAAGCATATGAAAAAAGTCAAAGCTGAGCATATTAATCGGTTCAGGTCGGGAAAAAAAGATATGCCAAGTGCTGTTGATGATGCGGCTGATGTAATGTCAAAACACACAAAGAAAACTACGAGAAAAAAAGACAAAAAGTACAGCTTTCCAGAAATAGACTATGAGAAACCACCGCATTATTGAAATTTTCTTTAATTAGAAATAATTTCTATTATGCCTCTTTGTTTGGATCCCATATCACTAGGTTCTTGGTTTTTAGCCTATTGATAACTAGCTTGTATCTCGATTGCTCTTCACGCCATTCTTTTAACCAGTTTTCACCATCTCTTTCAGCATCAACAAATACTGCATTTGTAAATGCTATAGGAATGATTATTGCTACATGGACCAATATACTTATGGGAATGCTATAGCCAATAAATCCAAGCCAAAATATTGCTATCAATCCAAAAGATATACTCCAAATAGTAAACAGGACTAGCATGAAGTATGTTTGTAGGCTTGGATCTATATGTTTCAGGGGATTAAACCTCACATCCATGACCCCTCTCCAAGAGTCAACAATGAATATTATGAACCGTCTAAAAATATTCGGTTTTTTCATAATTTAGTTTACTCTTGTTTAAAGAAGATCATTTGTCATAACTTTGTTCCATGCTGAAACAAAATCATGTGCAAATTTTTCTTTAGCATCGTCACTTGCATAAACCTCAGCTAAAGAGCGAAGTTGCGAATTAGACCCAAAAGCTAAGTCAACTCTTGTAGCAGTCCTAACTTTCTCGCCAGATACTCTGTTAGCACCCTCATAGGTATTACCTGTTCCATTTGGTTTCCATGAAACTGACATATCTAGCAAAGTAGTAAAATAGTCATTTGTGAGTTGATTAGGATTATCGGTAAAAATGCCATAATCATTATTGCTAACTCCCAAAGATCTCATTCCACCAAGTAAAACAGTCATTTCAGGAGCAGTTAAGCCTAATAACTGTGATTTATCAAGCATCATTTCCTCGGATGGAATATCGGACTGAGAGCCCAAATAATTTCTGAAACCATCTGCAACAGGTTCCAAAACATCAAATGATTCAACATCGGTCTGCTCTTGAGTTGCATCACCACGGCCTTTAGTAAAAGGTACTTCAAGCCCTGAGGCTTTTTCGACAGCAATGTTGCCAGCTAGCACAATAACATCTGCAATAGATGCTCCTGTTTCTAATGAGATTTTTTCATAAATCGATAGAACTTTAGAAAGCTGCTCAGGTTTATTAGCCTCCCAATCTTTTTGAGGTGCTAATCGTATTCTTGCTCCGTTAGCACCACCTCTTAGATCTGAATTTCTAAATGTTGAAGCGCTTGCCCATGCAGTCTCTACCATTTCTTGAATGGAAAGTTCAGAATCAGATATAGCTTGTTTTACAATGCCTAAATCATAATCAGTGTTACCAGCTGGGATAGGGTCTTGCCAAATCAATTCCTCATCCGGGACTTCAGGTCCAAGGTATCTTCCCTTAGGCCCCATATCTCTGTGTAATAATTTAAACCATGCTCGTGCAAAAGCGTCAGCAAATTCCTCTGGATTCTCATGGAAACGCTTTGAAATCTTTCTATATGCAGGATCTTCTCGCATCGACATATCTGCAGTTGTCATCATAGTTGGAACTCTTTTTGAGGAATCCGCAGCATCAGGTGCCATATCTTCTTCTTTTTGATCTATTGCATGCCAAACGATCTTGCCTGCAGGTGTTTCAACTTTCTCCCACTCGTAACCAAATAAAAGATCAAAATATCCATTATCCCATTTCGTAGGATCTGCGGTCCAAGCTCCCTCAAAACCACTTGTAATCGTATCACTGCCTTTTCCAGAAGCATGACTGCTTTGCCAGCCAAATCCCATGTTTTGCAATGGAGCTCCTTCTGGCTCTGATTGAACATGATCTTCTGGACCTGCTCCATGCCCTTTACCAAAAGTATGGCCTCCAGCTACTAGTGCAACTGTTTCCTCATCATTCATCGCCATTCTGCCAAAGGTTTCTCTGACATCTCTTCCACTGGCTAATGGATCCGGTTCGCCATCTGGACCTTGAGGATTTACATATATTAAACCCATTTGAACGGCTCCAAGTGGATCAGCTAAATCTCTAACTCCACTATATCGTTCGTTAGTTAGCCATTCTGTTTCAGCGCCCCAATTAATATCTTCTTCAGGAGCCCAAATATCTGGACGACCACCACCAAAACCAAATGTTTTTCCACCCATTGACTCAATGGCAACATTACCAGCGAGTATAAGAAGATCTGCCCAGCTAATTTTTTTTCCATATTTTTGTTTTATCGGCCAAAGCAACCTTCTCGCTTTATCAAGGTTACCATTGTCAGGCCAACTATTTAGAGGTGCAAATCTCTGTGCGCCTGTACCACCGCCTCCTCTTCCATCACCAGTTCTATATGTGCCTGCAGCATGCCAAGTCATTCTTATAAAGAATGGTCCATAATGCCCATAGTCGGCAGGCCACCATTCTTGAGAGTCAGTCATCAAATCATTGAGATCTTTTTTTAGTGAGTCAAAATCTAGTGATTTAAATTCTTCTGCATAATTAAACCCTTCATCCATTGGGTTAGTTTTTTTGTCATGTTGATGAAGTATGCTGAGATTAAGTTGATTGGGCCACCAATCTTGATTGGATGTTCCAGTAGAACTATTAGAGGATAAACTCCCATGCATAACCGGGCATTTTCCTTCTGTATCTTGTATTTCTTTACTCATAATTAATTCCGTAATAAATATTTAAATTCACTGCGTAAAAGCTGTGGCTAAAGTCATTTTATATGTATTTAATGTATTGGTAAATATATAAAAAAAGAATGTTATATTCGATTTTATAAATGATAATATATAGGCCATGATTTCTTTAAAACAAATTGATTACGCTTTAGCGGTTGCAAAAAATCTCCACTTCAAAAAGGCTGCTGATGAATGTTTTATTTCTCCTTCCACTTTGAGTAATGCCATCAGTGATTTAGAAGCACAACTTGAAGTAAAAATATTTGAAAGAAGTAATAAGAAAGTCATTGTGACAGAACTTGGAAAAAAAATTTTAGTCAAGGCTAGAAATATAAAGTTAGAAGTGAAATCTATTCATGAACTTGCGCAGCATAATTCAAGCGGATTGATACATTCTTTATCGATTGGGATCATTCCAACAATTAGCCCATATTTTCTTCCAATAATTTTGCCAAAAATTAAAAAAGAGTTCCAAAATCTCAAATTAAAGATTGAGGAGGGTCAGTCTCAGATGCTGATAAATAAAGTAAAAGAAGGTGATTTAGATATGGCTATTTTAGCTCTGCCATATGATCTTGAGCATCTTATAAGCTTTAAATTTTGGGAAGAGGATTTTTTTTGGGTTTCACATCGCTTAAATAAAAATGCTGGGAAAGCTGAAATTAAAGCATCTGAACTTGAGCAATCGGAATTGATGCTGCTAGAAGATGGGCACTGCTTAAAAGATCATATTTTAGATGCATGTAATATTTCTTCTTCTACCCAATACACTTTAAAAGCATCTAGTCTCAATACACTCATTCAATTAGTAAAAGGGGAGATGGGGACAACCCTTGTTCCAAAAATGGCCTTAAAAGAATTAATTGGAAATAAAGACAAATTATCTATATCGCATTTAAACGAGCCCGGGCCTCATCGTGAGATTGTCTTAATTACGAGGCCAAATTTTGCTGGAATGGAAAGCATTGGGATGCTGATAAATTTTTTTAACAGATCTTTAAAAGAATTTAACAATATTTAATCTCACTCTGGAATATCTAGGACATCAGTTTTTTTCCATTTAAGTAAAAAATTTCGAGAAATAAATTTAGCAGTCCCCTCCCTTACTTCAATAACATCAGAGTAGACAATGCCCATGTCTAATTTATGAGGCTTTTCGTCCTGATCAAACATATGACTAGCTACACAATATGTTTCTCCTGTATATAAATTTTCTCTCCATTCTCCTTGAACATTCATGATCTGGTGCATAGTGCTTTGATAATTTTCAAGTTGCTGCATAGCAGCTATGAAATTCTCCAAGCCAGTAATTTCAAAATGTCCACTCATGGAAAATTCATCCCACATGATAGTGCTCAAACTAGAAAATTTTCTTTGATCAATGATAGAGGCATATAAATTAGATAACTTTGAAGGAACGAGTAAATTGGAGAGCTTTGAAGAAATAGTATTTTTTGTCATATTTGTTTTACCTCTGAAATAATTTTAAGCACCTTATAAATATCATCAGGTGACTGAACAAAGTTAATTGGGAAAACTTCTACTTCATCTAAACCAGCAGCCATAGATTTTTCAAGTTCTTTTAATGTTAAATCAATATTAGGGACTCCATTATTATCAACACATGTGGGAAGCTGCCCACGAATTCTGGGTTGATCCTGCCTGCCCTCTTTGATAAATGCTTCCATTAAAATGTCTTTTCCTGCAGAAATAAAGTCCCTGCTTGTTTTGATGGGAATCCAGCCATGTCCTACTTTAGAAATTCTTTGAGCATTTTCACGAGTCATCTTTAAACCAAATAACAAAGGTAAATTTTGACCTTGAGTTGGTTGAGGATGGCACCAAATATCATCAAAATTAAAGTGTTTCCCATGAAAAGAGATTGGGCTATCTTGCCAAAGCAATTTACAAATATCTAAAGTTTCCCAAAATATCTCAGAGCGATCTTCAAAACTCACTCCGGCAGTATCAAATTCTTCTTTTTGCCAACCTATGCCTACTCCAAGCTCCAATCTACCTTTAGATATAGTATCTAAAGTAGCGACTGTCTTGGCAAGCAATGCTGGATTTCTTAATGGCGCAATTAGAATTGCTGTTGCCAACTTAATTTTAGTTGTGTGAGAAGCAATCATCGTTAGTAAAGATAATGGCTCATACCATGGGGCCTCAGATGGAAGAGGAAATTTTCCAAAAGGATATTTATGAAGATTTTTTCCCATCACCACATGATCTGTAACACTTACAGAATCAAAACCTAACTCTTCACCCATTTGAGAGATTTCAATATAAGATGAAATGTCCCCACCGTAGAAGTTTTCCAACCCAAAAAGACCTAGCACTAACCTCATAGAATCATCCATTTTTTGTATATTTAATTGTACGAATAATTATCATCTAATGCACTTTATACATAAGATCAAAACCTAGAAAACTAAAATTAAAGCAAGCAATGACAAGAGCAACTTCAAAACAATGTTAAAACTTTCGAAAGAAATTGAAGAGATTAATGCCTTGCCTAAAACTGCTCCTGCATAGCCAGTAAGAGCTAAAATAAAAATAAAGAAAAGATATTCTTCTAAAGAAAAACTAAAAAAATACATAAATAAAAAAATTTTAATAGAGTGTTGAAAAATCATAACTGCGCCATGATTTGCAACCAATGATTCGGGAGATAAATTCTTTGTTTGCATGTAGGCGGTAACTAAGGGTCCATTTGCGCCAATAAAAATACCTGCAAAACCCGAAATAAACCCACAGAACCAATCATTTCGCATAACTGAAAGAATAAGGTTATCTAAAGGAGCCCAAGTAAAAAATAAAATTGTTCCTGCTATTAACCATATCAAAATTTGTTCAGGCATAGCTCCAAATAAAAGTATTCCTACAAGAGCTCCAAAAGTTGTAGCGATCAGAATATTTTTTATTAAATGCCATCTAAAAAATTCTCTATATACATATGTTCTTGATAAATTATTAGAAAGTTGGATGGCTCCATGTAAGGGTATGAGAGTGCCAGGAGAGAAAGACTGTGCTAGGGCAACAAGCATAATTAACCCTCCTCCAAGACTAAAAATAGAAGTAAGCATAGAAGTTACGAAAGATAAGGCGGCAAAAAAACTTATAAATTCTAAAGACATATAAGAGTGTATTTTAACTTCAAAGGAATTAAGATTAACACATGGGAAATATAGATCAGATCATAGGCACATTAACATTAGATGAAAAAGTTTCCTTGCTAAGTGGCTTTAATTCTTGGTATACGAGCAAAATTGAGAAAAAAAATATTCCAAGCATAAAAATGTCAGATGGCCCCAACGGGGTTCGAGGCGACTCAAATTCTGGTAAATCTTCAGCTTGTTTTCCTTGTGCAATATCAATAGGTTCCACATGGGATCTCAAGTTAATAAAGAATATTGGCATTGCATTGGGTGAAGAAGCGCAAGCAAAAGATGTAGATGTTCTATTAGGCCCAACTATTAACATTCATAGGCATCCTTTAGGAGGGAGACATTTTGAGAGTTTCTCTGAAGATCCTTTTTTAACTGGAAAGATCGCAACCAATTATGTTCAAGGCGTTCAATCCAAAAATGTAGCAGCCTGTTTAAAGCATTTTGTTGGCAATGATACTGAGTATGAGCGTCACTCCATCAGCTCAAATATAGATGAGCAGACTTTGAGAGAAATTTATTTATTACCATTTGAAATGGGTATTAAAGAAGGCAATGCAAAGGTTGTAATGAGTGCATACAATAAGTTGAATAATATTTTTTGTAGTTCTCATCAGGAGCTGCTGATAAGTATTCTTAAAGATGAATGGGGTTTTGATGGATATGTGGTTAGTGATTGGGGAGCAGCCCTTGAAACAATAGAAAATGCAAATGGTGGCTTAGATCTTGAAATGCCTGGGCCTAGTAATGTTTGGGGCAAAGCATTGATTGATGCAGTTGAAGCCAAAAAAGTTTCCGAAGAATTGATTGATGACAAGGTTAGAAGAATTTTAACTGTTGCTGAATTCTCAAATCGTTTGCAAAGATCAGAAATCAAAGATGAGGAAGCTATAGATCAATCTTCACACAGGTTGCTATTAAGAAAAGCAGCTGCTGATGGGATGGTTATGTTAAAAAATGAAGGTTTACTGCCCCTGAAAAAAAATATTAAAAAATTAGCAGTTATTGGACCTAATGCCAAAGAGGCACAAATCATTGGCGGAGGTAGCGCAAGCTTAAAGCCACATTATCAAATTCATCCACTAGGGGCAGTAAGTGAGAGACTGGGACATGAGACAGAAATTTTATATTCGAAAGGCTGTCATACCCATAAATTCCTTCCAAAGATAGATGAAAAACTCATGCGGAGCAAAGATGGTTTCTTGGTGGAATATTTTGATGGCAATCAATTTAAAGAAAATTTAATTTTAGAAGAGCGTCTTATAGGAAATAAGTTTTGGGTGTTTGAAGGCTTTGCTAAAGATGTAATTTCAAAAGAAGATAGACCAAATATCTCTGTAAAGTTTTCTTGTGAATATATGCCAGATATTTCTGGCACACATGAATTTGAAATTTTTGGTATTGGGCAATGTCGCTTGCTAATTGATGGCAATGAGCTTATTGATAATTGGACTAGTAGAGATCCTGGTGAGGCTTTTTTTACTTTTAGTTCTGCCTCAAGAAAGGGAACTGCCAATTTTCAAAAAGGCGAAACATATAAAATTGAAGTTCAGTATTATTTTGAAGGAAGTTTTCCAGCAGTCTATATTGGTTGTCAGGCTCCTGATGAGGTCGATATCTTTCAAGAGGCTATTGAAACGGCTACCAATGCAGATGAGGTTCTTTTGATTGTCGGAACTAATTCAGATTGGGAAACAGAAGGAAATGATAGGGCTGATTTCAATTTACCTGCAAATCAAAATAAATTAATTGACGCAATATTAGAAGCTAATCCAAATACAGTCTTAGTAATTAATACTGGTTCTCCAGTTAATATGCCTTGGGTAAGCAAAGCAAAAGCTATAGTTCAAACATGGTTTGCTGGTCAAGAATTTGGAAATGCTTTGGTTGATATTTTATCTGGAAAAGTTAATCCATCAGGTAAATTACCAACAACCTTCCCAGCAAATATAGAAGATACTCCTGCTTACAAACACTATCCTGGAAATGATTTGCAAATGAACTATGATGAAAAACTTTTGGTTGGGCACAGATGGTATGAGACAAACTCAATCAAGCCATTGTTTTGTTTTGGTCATGGGTTGTCATTTACGAATTTTAATTATCAAAATCTAGAAGTTACAATCGATGATAATCTTGCTGTCTCATGTAAGTTTGAAGTTCAAAACATTGGAGATATTCCTGGATTAGAAACAGCTCAATGTTATGTAGGCTATTCAGATCTGATGCCTCAGCAGCCTTGTAAAACTTTGCAGGGTTTTGTTAAAGGGGAAATAGGTGCGAATGAACTTAAAAAAATGGAAATTAATCTTGGGCCAAGAAATTTTTCCTATTGGTCGGTTGATAGAGGTGCTTGGGAAATAAGAGGAGGCACGTATAGGATCCTAATTGGGTCTTCCTCAGAAAGTATCCTTTTAGAAGCTAGTATTAATCTTGAGCAAGTGCTTGAAGTTCTCTAGTAGTTAATTCGAGTTGAGTAGCTTGAATGGAGCTGTTAGATTCAAAAATTGTTCTTGGTCCAATCAAAGGAAAAATTAATTTTGATTTGTGCAATACATAAGCTAAGGCAACTTGAATAGGCTGCACCTTCCTTTCCTTAGCTACCTCAAAACAGACCTGTCTTCTTTTCAAATTTTTTTCATAATGCCAGACTCTCATCTCTTCATCGAGAGTGGGATTTGAAAAGTGCTCATTTGACATAATTTCTTTTTTCTTAATAAAAAAACCTCTAGCTTGAGAAGACCAAGGAAATAATATAATTTGCTCCTCAATAAGATATTTTAAATAAGTATCGTTAATGCCAACACAGCCTGGCCAAACAGGCTCGATCATCTCAGCTAGGCTAAAATTATTACTAAGGACAGTAAAGGGCTCTTTTGCATTTTTCTTCGCATAATTTCTTGCTTTAGAAAACCTGTCCATCTCCCAATTTGAAGCACCAATTAGATTAACTAGGCCTTCACTCTTTATTTCAGCCAATGCATCAATAAATTCATCTACTGGAATATCTGGGTTATCTCTATGCAAACAATATATATCGAGCTTTGAAATTTGCAAACGCTCTAAAGACTGAAGCACTTGTGGGCGAATATAATGAGGCTCACAATTAGGAGTGTGAGCTCCTTTACCAAGGACAATAACAGCTTCCTCAACATTCCTGGCATTGATCCAATCACCAAGATACTTATCGCCCATTCCATTATTATAGATAAATGCTGTATCAAAAATTCTGCCACCAGAACCATAGAAATGATCAAACATTGTAAAAGCATGCAGATCTGATGTCTGATTATCACAACCCAATGCTAGTCTTGAACCAGTCTTACTCAAGCCAGGAAGTTCATTGCATTCAAGGTGAGATTCCTGAAGTAAAAATGCTTTTGATTGCAAAATTGGTGAATTTTTAATTAGGCCCTTAGGGCAATCAATCTTCATTTCTTGTCGCCACTTATCTAACCAGAACATATTGCTTTGAGTCTCAGCATGGCTAATAAGCTTGGATTCAATTTTTGATTCTAAAATACACTTTGCAGCATGCTCTATCTCTCTGGTAAATAAACCAATGTCATCCATACATTTAATTTCCCTGCTAATCTGGCCGTCGTGCGAGAGATAAATGGATGAATTGCCTGCTTGAAATTGCCCACAATGCCATGGATCAGGCACCGAAATAGTATATTTGCCACTTGATATAACAAGGTTATTGGAAAAGTCTTCATTAATAGCGCAACTTATTTTTGCTTCGATCGAATCAGAAAAAATTAAATGTGCATTCGATTGAAGATCAACACCTGTCTCATCTAGCTGGCCAGTTGCAGAGAGACTTTTTGGCTCTGCAAAATCAAGGCCCTGTAATTGACCGGCTATTAACTTTGACATGGTCAATGGATAACAGCCAACATCTAATATTGCCCCTCCACCTAGTTCAGGGTTTCGAAGTCTATGTGTTACTGGAACATCTGCTTGAAAACCAAAAGAAGCCTCAATCAAAATTTTATCTTTTGCATCTGATAAAAAATTTAAATTATCTAAAATATTTCTTGTTTGGGGATGCATTCTGTACATAAAGGCTTCCATCAAGAAAATATTTTTGGCATTAGCAAGATCTAATAAAACCATGCTCTCATGAGCATTCATCGTGAATGGCTTTTCGCAAAGAACATGTTTGCCATTTTTCATTGCCTCTAATGCATAAAAAAAATGTTCGCTGTGAGGAGTTGCAATATAAACAGCATCTATTTCCTCAGAAGACAAAAAATCATCTAATTGATGATGAGCATCAATATCAAACTTGTCAGCAAAGCTATTTACCTTCTTAGAATTTCGTCCAAAGATGCTAATTAATTTAGAGTTTTTTGTAGCTTGGATGGAATAAGAAAATGCATTGGCAATAGAGCCAGAGCCAATTACTCCCCAATTAATTTGATGCATTACCAAGTTTTCTTGCTTCAATTTCATTAATTAACTTTTGATGAAATTTTTTATCTATCGGATAAAAAGAGACTAATACAAAACTTATAAAAATTCCTGTTAGAGGTATCCAGGTCATAATAAATTTTAATCCAGCCAATGTTTCTTCTGACTGAACTTCATTAGGCTCAAAACCAATTTGAGTTAATGCGATGCCTAGCAAAATTGCAGCAAAAGCTATTGCACCTTTTTGAGCAAAAGTCATAAACCCATATAAAGAAGACTCTGTTCGAACTTCTGTTTTCCATTCACCATATTCGATTGTATCTGGAAGCATTGACCAAAATAATACTCCGGTAGCCCCATTACCAATACCTATAAATCCTAATACAAGCAGTAACTCGTTAAGGGAAGCAATTGGATAAAAATAAAAAATCAAAAATCCTATTAATAATAATGTCATTGCAGCCATCCAAGAATTCCTCTTACCAATTTTTAATGCAGCATATGCCCAAAAAGGGATAGCTAAGAGAGCTGCTCCACTGCTAACTCCTAAAATTAAACCTTGATATTCATGAAGATCAAGAGAGTATTTCACAAAATAGATTAAGTTATTGTTAAACATAATAGAGGTAGACCCGAGAATTAAAATGGATCCAAACACAATCCAGAATGGATAATTCTTTGCAACCGATCTTGCTACATTTGAAAAACTTGGTATCTCAGCTGAGCTAACATTAAACTTTCTTTCTTTAACAAATCGAATGGTGATGCTTAAAACAAGGATAGCCGTAAGACCGCAAACCATACCAAGAAAAATAAAGCCTAATGCTTCATCACCTCCTCCAAACCATAAAACAATTGGAAAACCTAGTGCTGAAACTGAAAGAGTGCCAAAAGAAGCTCCGATCATTCTTGCAGTGGTAAGTTTAGTCCGCTCATCACTATCATCAGTAATTCTTGCTGTAAGAGAGGAATAAGGAACACTGACAATAGTAAAACAGGTTCTATGCAGTAAATTAATTGTTAGTAAAAAAATAAATAGTGTGAGGCCCTCAAATGGAGGGACCCAGAAGAGCAATACAAAAGAACAGGCCAGTGGAATTGCACCATAAAAAATATAGGGTCTATAGCTTCCCATTTTAGTTCTAGTTCTTTCTGCAAGGTATCCCATAAATGGATCGGTGATTGCATCCCAGGCTATCCCTAAAGCGTATATCCAACCTGCTAGCAATGGTGTTATTCCGACCACATCAGTATAAAAATACAGAAGGTATAAACCCACCCCACTCCAATACAAGCAAATAGCATAATCTCCTATACCATAGGCTGCTCTTACTTTATTTGGGACTGTGTTTGAGGTCATAAATATTCACTGACTATAACAGCCTTATCTTAGGTTGGTAATATTTGAAGAGTGCATTAGTATAAAAATATATTAGAAAGTACTTAAAAATTTATGAATGTAGCTGATCAATATTCGGAGGGTTTTGCTGAGAACAATGGAGTCAAGATATTTTACCGAGACTACGGTCCTGTAAATGGTGATCCAATTCTCATGGTACATGGTTTAGGAGCTCAACTAGTTCATTGGCCTCCCCATCTAATTCATTTTTTACAGTCACATAATTTTAGACCCATTACTTACGATAATAGAGATGTTGGTTTGTCTTCAAGATTTTCAGGAACTCCATCTTTTTTGTTGGATTACATTAAATATTTTTTGAGATTGCCTATTCAGGCAGAATATAACATTGACGATATGGCAGATGATGGAATCAAGCTGCTTGAAACACTACACATTGAGCAAGCACACGTTCTTGGCACTTCAATGGGTGGGATGATTGCTCAGATCATCAGTGCTCAATATCCTCAAAAAGTTAAATCATTTACCTTGATTGCCTCAACAGCTTCAACACCGAGCCCAATCAATGCTCCATCAAAACCAGTCAGAGATCTTATGATGGAAAGATCTAAAAATCCAAATGCATCAGTTGAGGAAGTAATTATCAGAGAAATTAAAATTGTCACCCTTATAGGTATGGAGGGTAGAGTTGTTGATACTCCAGAATTTAGAGAAGAAACAATTAAAAACTTAAATCGCTCCCAGGATGGTTCTGGTTACGCAAGGCAACTTTTATCGATCTTGGCTTCAAAGGATAGGCTAAAAAAAATACAAAAGATTAAAGCACAAACTTTAATTATTCATGGCAAAAAAGATCCTATGATCAAAGTAAAGAATGCTTACAAAATGCATAAATTAATACCAAATAGCAAACTAAAGATCATTGATGAAATGAGGCATCTGATTGAACCAGAGATTCTACTTAAATTTGAAGAGGATCTATTAGAGCACTTGCGGCTTAACTCTTAATTAACTCTGAATATTTAAAAGTTCTTCTTTGCTGATCAACAACATTTCGCCTATTTGCATAAACAGTGAATTTTCATATTGATCAACATTTTCATCAGATAAAATTACATCCCAAATATTCGAGAGGATCTCTATTTTCATTCGTTTTGTGCAATTGCTGTTAATAATATTGATAAAAGGATTAAAAGATTCTTTGTGGCTTGTCCAATCTTTAAGCTCTTCAAATGCTTCTGTAAAATTACCATTAGGATATAAATCTAAATAAAAGTTTTTAATTTCATCTATTTCATTTTCATCTATTTTTCCATCCATTCTGGCAATCTCAATCATTAAGCATAAGACAGCAGATACATGTGGCGGCATATCTTCCGCACTTCCAGAGATATCAGAAAATAGTTTTTTTTTGAAAAGTGACAACATATTTTGTAATTAGTAATTAAAAAATAACTATACCAAGCTTTTAATAAATTTAGCTAGAGCCCAGGCCTTCAAATTATTTTGCTAATCCCAAATACGCATGAGTCCTTCTTGGGCGGTTGATGCCACTAGTTTTCCTGATTTTGTATAAATTGATCCTCGAGAGAACCCTCTGGCATTTTGAGATATCGGACTGTGCATATGATGCAAAATCCAATTATTAAAATTAACTTTTCCATGAAACCACATCACGTGATCTAAGCTTGCGCTCTGGAATTTCTTAGACATAAAATTAACTTCATGAGGATTTACTGCGGCTCCAAGCAGACCCATATCAGAAACATACAATAGCAATGCTTGATGGATCCTTTCATCAGCTGGCAATTTTCCAGTAGGTTTCATCCACGTACTTCTGTAGGGAGGAAGTTTTACTGCGTTTAATAAATCAACAGGTTCAACTTGCCTGGTCTCAATCTCCCTCTCTCTAAGCCACATTGGTAAATAATCTTTGGGTATTTTAGATTTAAGGTCTTTTCTTAGTTCTAGATCGCTTTTTAGTTTTTCTGGTCCTTGAATTTTTGGCATTTTAATTTGATGATTCAAACCCTTTTCTCTTTTTTGAAATGAGATAGAGCAACTAAAAATTGCTTCTCCATTTTGTATCGCGTTTACTCTTCTTGTCGTAAAACTTTTACCATCTCTTATACGGTCTACCTCAAATATAATATTTTGTTTGAAGTCTCCGGGCCTAAGAAAATAGGAATGAAAAGAATGCACCATTCTTCCCTTTTCTACAGTTTGATAACCTGCGATTAAGCATTGAGCCATGATTTGACCGCCAAAAATTCTTTGAAAGCCAACACTTTGACCGGTCCAAGAATATAAGTCTCTATCTATTCTTGTGAGGTTAAATAAATCTAAAGTATTTTTTAGCGCTTTGCTCATGAATGATGGGAATATATTTAATTAAATTTATCTTACATTGATTCATTAAAAACTAGAACTTTATGCTCTCAAAAGTTAGCATAGTCATCCAATAAATAAAAAGTACTTGTAATGATAGATTCTGAAAGAATAAACCTGCCTGAAAGGCCTGATCAAAAATTCAATGTAAAAAAAATATTTGGGATTGATTCTGATCTTGAGGTCAAAGGATTTAAGGAAAAAACACAATGGGTTCCAGACATTGACGAAACTTACATCTTTGATAAAGATACTACTTTAGCAATTTTAGCTGGTTTTGAGCATGATAGAAGGGTAATGATTCAGGGATACCATGGAACTGGTAAATCAACCCACATTGAGCAGGTTGCTGCCAGACTCAATTGGCCATGCGTAAGAATAAATCTTGATAGTCACATAAGTAGAATTGATTTACTTGGCAAAGATGCAATTGTATTAAAAGATGAAAAGCAAATCACAGAATTTAAAGAAGGTATTCTGCCTTGGTCAATTCAAAATCCTGTTGCGATAGTTTTTGACGAATATGATGCGGGAAGACCAGATGTAATGTTTGTGATTCAAAGGATACTTGAAGTAGATGGGAAATTAACCTTGCTTGATCAAAATCAAGTGATAACTCCGCATAATAGTTTCAGACTATTTGCTACTACTAATACTGTTGGCATGGGTGATGTAACCGGTCTTTATCATGGAACTCAGCAAATTAATCAAGGCCAAATGGACCGTTGGCATATTCTTTCAACATTAAATTATTTAGAGCGATCTCATGAGCTAAATGTAGTGCATGGAAAAGTTCCTCAACTCAAATCTGCTAAAGATAAAGCCCTCATCAAGAGTATGATACAGCTCGCAGATTTAACCAGACAAGGCTTTATCAATGAGGATATATCTACATTAATGTCGCCAAGAACAGTAATAACATGGGCACAAAACTATATTATTTTTAATGATATTAAGCACTCATTTAGATTAACATTTCTTAATAAGTGCGATGAAGCTGAGAGACCAATTGTGGCTGAGTATTTTCAAAGATGTTTTGGAGAAGATCTTTTGGAAAGTCATAATCCTGAATCGTAGTAAATGAGTTGGGTTAAGAATCGAGAAGAATTTAAGCAAGCTGCTCTCTCAACTGCTAGGGCGGTATCTAAAAACTCAGACCTAGAAAGTACATCGCAGGCTTCTAGTCGCCCTCCCTCTTCATTACAAATTTCTTTGCAATACCCTCCAAGATCATCCTCTCAAGTTGATGCATGGAGAGGGGAAGGAGATTTTCAAGCATTTTGGCAGGCCTTCCACAAAGAGCATGCTTCTTTGAAAATGCCAAAGGTTGCAAGAGATTTTTTTACTGAACTTGAGCTTTGTAGAGTTGAAATGATTGGAGGAAAAAAATTTCCTGGCGCCAAAATTAATTTAAATGCTTATCTCAATACTCAAGCAAAAAAGGGAATTGACAATAAAGTTCCTCCATTCAATCCATTGGCTGCAAACCTTTGGTTGAAAGAGCTTAATGGAGAAAGCTTAGCTGAGGATAGCAAGAATACTGTAAATGCTTTTCTTTCCTCTATCCCCATAAACATTAATAAGGTTGGTAAGGAATTAATTGAGGCTCAGAACTCTCAAGAAGATTTTCAATCCATCGCTCTTGATCTTATGAAGGATTTAGATCTCATGCATGAACCAGCAACTCAAGGTGATCAAGAGTCCTCTGAGGATCAACCATCTCAAGAGAATGCTCAAGATTCTGAATCACAACAACCTCAAACTGAAGAGGATGTTGAAGAGCAAACAATTGAATCGCAGGCAGAGGGGACTGCTGATGAAGAAAGTGAAATACTAGAAGAAGTTCAAGCTTCAATTGATTCCATGTCAATTGATGAAGAAATAGATTTAACAAGAAATTATAATGAAGACTTAGATCAAACTAATTATGAAGATTATAAAATATTTACTTCTCAGTTTGATGAGGTTATCAATGCAATTGAATTAGCAACTCCTGAAGAATCTCAAAGACTAAGATTGCAACTTGATCAACTGATTGCCCCGCATCAAACAACAATTGGCAAATTAGCCAATAGGTTACAAAGATTGCTGCAGGCCCAACAAAACAGAAGTTGGAATTATAATCTTGAAGAAGGTTTATTAGATACAGCTCAACTACATAGAGTCATTACTCGACCAGGAGATCCACTAAGCTTTAAGCAAGAAAGCGAGAGTAAGTTCAAGGATACTGTTGTTTCGTTATTAATAGATAGCTCAGGTTCAATGCGAGGTCGATCTATGACCTTGGCAGCAATTTGTGGGGATATAATTGGAAGTACTCTGGAAAGGTGTTACGTGAAAACAGAACTGCTCGGATTTACTACAAAACATTGGAAAGGTGGCGAATCAAGGAAAGCCTGGGTTAATCAAGGCAGCCCGTCTAATCCTGGTCGTTTAAATGATTTACGGCACATTATTTTTAAATCAGCGGAAGATAATTTTAGAAAGGCCAGGAAAAGTTTTGGCATAATGTTACGAGAGGGATTATTAAAAGAAAATGTTGATGGCGAAGCCTTAGCTTGGGCGCATCAAAGATTAAGTAAACGGAATGAAGAAAGAAAGATATTAATAGTTATCTCAGACGGAGCGCCTGTAGATGACAGTACTCTATCTACAAATCATAGTAATTTTCTAGACAACCACTTACGTCAAATTATTCATACGATTGAAACTCAAAGCAATGTAGAACTCCTTGCAATTGGTATTGGGCACGATGTGACAAAATATTATGATAAATCAATAACTATCAACAGAGCGGAAGAATTAGCAGAAGCATTGCTAGATAAACTGACCGAACTTTTCAATGATTGAAAAAAAGAATATAATTGACTATGTTTACACTGTAAACATTTAGGAATTTACGAGGGAGAAAATGAAAATTACCAAAACAGACGGGCCGCCAAATGATATCTTGAAGTTTAAGACTTTAGAGGTTGAAAACGAATTAAATCTCACTCCTGCTCAAGTTGAAGATGTTGTTGAAATATTCAATACACCATTAACTGGTGCATATAACTGGGATTACACTGTTGCTGACAATAGAATTAAAAAGCTTTATGAGCTTGGTAAGGAGTTAAACTGGAATGGTTCTATAGACCTAAATTGGGATTATACCCATCCAGCCAACGAAAGACTTATTCAGGCAGATGAAGACTTGCCCCATGAAACTCTTGAAGCATACGAAAATTTAAGCGATGAAGAAAAGATTGAGTTTGACCGCCATGATACTGCTGAATTATTAAGTCAGTTCCTTCATGGAGAACAAGGGGCACTCCTTGTTGCATCTCAACTAACCTCATGTGCACCTACTTACAATGCAAAGTTATATGCAGCATCACAAACATTTGATGAGGCAAGACATGTTGAAGTTTTCAATAGGTATCTTCAGGAAAAAATAGGCATGCATTATCCTATCAATAAAAATCTAAAATTATTGCTTGACAAAATTCTTACAGATGAAAGATGGGACCTCAAATTTATTGGCATGCAAATTGTTATAGAGGGCTTGGCTCTAGCTGCCTTTCAAATGTTAAAGGGACTATCTAAGGATCCTCTTTTGACTCAACTGCTACATTACGTAATTCGCGACGAAGCCAGACATGTCACCTTTGGAATTAATTATCTTGAGGACTTTATAAAAACTTTAAGCCCTGAGGAGATTGAGGATAGGGCAGAGTTTGCTTATGAAGCTTGTGTCATCTCTAGAGAGAGACTTATCAACACAACGGCGATGCAAAAATACCTGAAAATGTCTGAGGATGAAGCCAGGGAATTTGCCTTATCAACGTCAGCTAATGCGACTTTTAGAAATTTCTTGTTCTCAAGAATTATGCCTAACCTTGCAAGAATAGGACTTTTAACAGATAAAGTTAGGCCAAAATTTGAGGCATTGGGTTTACTTGAGTATGAAAATGCTCCAGATGATTTCGAATGTAATTGGGATGAGCTTGAAAAACCTCTAGAAAAATTTGGTGAAATTCCTCAAGCTATCTAATCAGATTATAGTTGGGTTACTCTTTTTTAGTAGCACGATATACCCTGCTGTACAAATTATTCAGCCATCTGAAAATGCATATGAGGATATTCAAGAGGCTCTAATATTAGCCGAACCCGGTGATGTGATTCGGCTCACCTCAGGCATATTTAATCTGCAAGACTCTTTATCGCTCGATGTTGAAGGAGTTCAAATTGAGGGAGAGGGAATGAATCAAACCATTCTTAACTTTGCCGATCAACAAAGTGGCGCCCAAGGACTCAGCGTTACTTCAGATAACGTAACCCTCCAGGATTTTTCTATCCAAAATGCTAAAGGAGATGCCATTAAAGTTAAGGGTGTAACCAACATCAAGTTTTTAAGAGTAAAAACTGAATGGAC
Organism: Gammaproteobacteria bacterium; assembly: GCA_045564015.1. Classification (GTDB taxonomy): domain Bacteria; phylum Pseudomonadota; class Gammaproteobacteria; order Magnimaribacterales; family D2472; genus D2472. The sequence continues at coordinate 7,218 of JBJLIB010000015.1, read as the reverse complement.
GAACGGGCCAAACTCAGAAAATGGAGCCTATGGTCTATATCCAGTTGAATCAACTAATGTATTGATTGATGGTTGTATTGCAATTGGTGCATCAGATGCTGGGATCTATGTTGGACAATCAAAAAATATAATTGTTAGGAATAGTAGAGCGGAATTCAATGTTGCCGGTATTGAAATAGAAAACTCATACTATGCAGATGTTTTTAACAATGTTGCAACTAATAATACTGGCGGGATTTTGGTTTTTGATCTACCGGGATTGCCCCAACAAGGCGGGCATCACATAAGAGTATTTAATAACCGCTCCGTTGGAAATAATACTGATAACTTTGCTCCGGAAGGAAATATCGTAGGCGAGGTGCCAAGAGGTACAGGAGTTATTATTCAAGCAAATTCAAATGTGGAGATCTTTAATAATGAAATTGGGGACAACGACACGGTAAATATTGCAGTTGTTACTTACGGAAATGAAACAGACGATGTGACTTACTACCCTCACCCGAAATCTATTCAGATCCATGGAAATAAATTCGGTCCAACTGGATATAACCCTGATACGAGCAAGGGAGAATTAGCCGAAATACTTTTTGAGCTTTCAGATGGGAATATGCCTGATATATTTTGGGATGGCTTAGTGCCAATATCTCAGATAATTTTTGGTCAACCTGAAGATGAAAAAATGATTATTACTAACAATGGAGATGCTACCTTTCTAGCAATCAAACCCATCGGATATATGGTTCCGTTTTTAGATCCTGCAACCTTAAACATTAATGAATTTAATGGAGAAATCTCACCGCTAGCAAGAGTAGAGTTTGATGAAACCTTTTAAAAAATCTTACCTGCTAGTTATTTTCTTGATTTGCTTTTCATCCCAAGCCTACACCTCCAATGCATTCAATTTAGAAGATTTTTCTAAAGCTCCAAGATTTCTTTCTGAATTTGGTTTTTTTCAAGATATGCAAAATCAAATTCCATCTAAAGATGTGCATCCATACTCTCTTGTTAATCCTTTGTTTTCTGATCAAACAGATAAACTGCGTTTTGTATATGTTCCTGAGGGACAGAAATTGGGTTATGTAAAAGATAAAGTTTTTATTTTTCCTGTTGGATCTACTCTAATCAAAACCTTTGCCTACCTAAACAACAATGGTCCAATGGAACAGCAATTGCTTGAAACTCGCCTCTTAATTAATACTAATGCAGGCTGGAAAGCGACTAGCTATGTATGGAATGCAGAGCAAACTGATGCAAAGAGGGCTATTGCTGGGGCAACAATACCAACTTCGTTTACAGACTCTTCAGGTAAAATAGTGGATGTTCGCTATCGAGCCCCTAATCAGAATCAATGCAAAGAATGCCATCAAGTTAATAAAGTTATGACTCCTATCGGTCCAAAAGCAAGAAATATGAATAAAGTCTTAGATTATCGCTCAGGAGAGATGAATCAATTGCTTTATTGGGCAGCATTGGGATGGATTGATAGCAAACTTGATTCAAATTCGATATCTAGTTACACAGATGTCAATGCATCTTTAGATGATCGAGCAAGAGCATACCTTGATATTAATTGTGGACATTGTCATATTCCTGGAGGCTCCGCAGATACCACAGGATTGTATTTAAATTACACTGAAGTAAATCGTGAACAACTAGGAATATATAAAAAACCAGTAGCAGCAGGTCGAGCAAGCGGTAATTTAAAATACTCCATAGTTCCTGGTCATGCAGATGATTCAATTATGCTTTTTAGAATGAACTCATTGGATCCAGGTATCATGATGCCAGAATCTGGAAGAGCCTTAGCGGACGAAGCAGGGATTGAGCTGATTAAAAATTGGATAAATAAGCTTTGATCTTTAAATTTGTCTAAAAGACCATAAATAATTCATAATAGTTTTTTAAAGGAGAAATTAATGTCCAAACACTCTGCATTAAATACTTTTGGTAGGTCTGGAAACCCTGCCTTTGTCAGAAATTTTGAAAATACGAGAGATCTTCCTCAGGCCGAACGGATGACACTTGACGGTGCTGTAAACAAAACAGGTGTATTGCTTGCTTTGTGTTTTGGTGGAGCCTTTGTCGGCTGGAATATTCCAGTATTAGCAATTCCTTGTTTAATAATAGGAACCATTCTGGCATTCGTGACTATATTTAGAAGTCCAGCAAAAGCAGGTTCAACTGCTCCATTTTATGCTGCCTTTGAAGGTGTGGCCTTAGGTGGAATTACAGTCCTGGCTGAAATGCAATATCCCGGAATTGGAATTCAAGCTATTGGATTAACTTTTGGAATATTGGCTTCTTTATTGTTCTGTTATAAAAGCGGCATAATTAAACCAACTGAAAATTTTAGACTGATGCTTTTCTCAGCCACCATGGGAATTGCTCTCTTGTACTTGGTTAGCTTTATTATGTCTTTCTTTGGCTCAAGCATAGGCTTTATTCACTCCAATGGGTTGTTTGGAATCGGTTTTTCATTATTTGTTGTTGGGATAGCCGCACTTAACCTTGTCCTAGATTTCGATTTTATAGAAGATGGAGCTGAACGCGGTCTGCCAAAATATATGGAATGGTATGGAGCTTTTTCGCTAATGGTCACTTTAGTATGGCTGTATATAGAAATTCTACGTCTCTTGATGAAATTAAGAAGCAGATAAATGAATACTATTTTTTTTAGTCTTTTAGCTATTTTTTCATTGTTTGTTTTTATGAACCTTGGAAAAATTAAGGCCTCAAAAAAACAACTGGATAGAGATGACAGGATTAACTGGGGCCGCTCACGCAAGCCAAACATCCGTCAAAACAAAGATGGTTCAAAAATAATTGAAGGTGAAGCTGAAGAAGTAGATAGTGATACAAAAAAATAATGTATGTTGCTTTTGACTTTGGCATTTCAAATACAGACCTTGCTATATTTCAAAGAGAATCTACTCACTTTCACAGCTTCCCAACAGATACTAAAGATCTTACTAAACATCAAATAGAAGATATTCTTAAACGGATTGATATTTCATTAAATCAGGTTGAACTTATTGGTGTTACTGGAGGGAAATCATCTGATCTTGACGATGTAATTAAAAATATCCCAATTAAAAAAATTAATGAAATAGATGCAATTGGTCAAGGTGCGAAGACACTTTATGGTTTTAAAGATGAATCCTGCTTGGTTGTCAGTGCTGGAACAGGAACAGCATGTGTTAATGTCCAAGGCGATAATTTTTACCACCTTGGTGGAATTGCTGTGGGTGGAGGCATGCTTGAAGGCCTTGGACATCTATTATTTAACAATGGTGATGGAGGAGAGATCAATCATTTTGCTGAAAAAGGGTTAAAAGGTAAGCTTGATTTTTTAATTGGTGATGTTGTTAACAAAATTGGTGGTTTGTCGCCTGATTTAACTGCAGTAAATTTTGGTCAGGCAAAAATTGCGTCTGCAAATACCATAGAAAATACCTCGGCTGCATTATGCAATATGATTGGTGAGGTCATTGGAACAGTAGCCTATCTAAATGCGCTATTAATTGGTTCAAAAAAAGTATGTTTCCTTGGAAGAACATCTTATTTATCAATGGTCATTCATGGCATTGAAAATCGGCTTAAACTTGCTGGGATTGAAGGGCAGTATGCAGACAAACGTGAATATGGAAATGTGATTGGTGTTCTTGATATTATCAAGAATAAAAGATAGTCGATATAAAGCTTATTAGTCATCCTGTTAATTTATTTATTAACTAAGATTTAAAATAAATTTATAATCTTGGTCACGCATGACTTGATGTCGTGCGTATTTTGAATGGTGTGGTGTGAATATTTCTTGTAAAGTTCTTGTCTTTCAGCAAAGGCATCCTCAATGCTTTGAGAAGGCTCTTTTGCAAAACCTCTGTCTAAAAAACTTGGTACCCTTTTAAGAATTAGTTCAAGTGGGACATCTAAAAAAATTATGCATGAGTTTGCTAGCAGATACTCCATTGCTTTAGAGCTATATATCGCACTACCACCTGTTGCTAAAATTGTTTGATGAAAATCTATATTGGATAAAACTGACTCCTCTATCTTTCTAAGTTTTATATAGCCATATTTGTCCAAGATGCTCTGTAAACTCTCTTTATATTGAGTTTCAATTAATTGATCGCTATCAACAAAATTCATGCCTGTTTTTGATGCAAGTGCAAGCCCTGAAGAGGACTTCCCTGCCCCTGCCATTCCAATAAGTGAAATAGATGTTTGTAAAGATTTTTGATTACTTGTCATGAAGATATTTAGAAATTATTGATTCGGTTGCAAGTATATTTTTACGAGACGTCCTAGTTGCAAATAAAATTTCGCAGATTAAGGAAATTAAAGACAGTATTAAACAGAGCATGCAAAGTATAAATGCAAAAGAAATAAACCCACCTAAAGAAATTTTATAAATACCTCCAATAAATAACGTACCAATGACAATGCAGACTATTAATCCACTAAGAGTGCAAAAAAAGATTGATGTATTAATCAATCTTGTGCGAAAAATTAACCTTTTACGATTTAACAACATGATTTCTTTGTCATCTTCAGAAACTCTTACAAGGAAACTTTGAAGATATCTGAGCCTATCAATGATCCTGCCAAGCCTTCCGGTCATAACGTTTAATAATGCTCCTATTCCAGCTAATAGAAAAACTGGGGTGACGGCTGATTGCATTATTTCTGGAATTGATTGATATTCTGACATTGTTTATAAACAATTAAATGTATGATTTATTATAAATTGTAATCTCTTATACCTAACATGAAAAAAATATTTCTACCTTTAATTCTTTTGCCATTACTCTTAAATGCATCAACTAAATTAATCGTCTTGGGTTCTGGGACTCCAAATCCTGATCCTCAAAGAAATGGATCTGCTTATGCGGTAGTAGTAAATGATAAAGCATATTTAATTGATTTTGGTTCCGGTGTAATAAGAAGTATGGCTAGCTTTTCTCCAGAGTGGGGAGGTGAAATAACAGCTATGACAGTCAAAAATATTGAGCATGCGTTTTTAACTCATATTCATTCAGATCATACAGCTGGTTTAGCTGACTTATTGCTGACGCCTTGGATTATGGGACGTAATAAAAGAATCAATTTATTTGGTCCTATCGGTTTAGAGAAAATGGCTGAATCAACGCTGCAGGCTTTTGAAGAGGATATAAATTATAGAATCCATGGAACTCAACCATCAAACACTATTGGTTATAAATATAATTTCCATCTTTTAAAAGAGGGTTTGGTATTCAAAGATATAAATATATCTGTGGAGGCGTTTAAAGTGCCTCATGGAAGCTTTGAGGATGCCTATGGTTTTAGGATTACTTCAGAGGATAAGGTTATTGTTTTTTCTGGAGATACCGGCCCTTCAAAAGAGTTAGAAAAGTATGCCGTTGGTGCCGATATTCTTGTTCATGAAGTATATTCATACGCAGGGTTCATAAAAAAAACCAAGGACTGGCAGATATATCATTCTGGCCATCACACATCGACTTTTGAGGTTGCAGAGCTTTCAACCAGAGTGAAGCCAAAATTATTATTGCTCTCTCATATTTTGTTTTGGGGGTCTAGTCCAGAAGAAATACTGCAAGAAGTGCGTCAAATATATGATGGTAAAACTATTATTGCTGAGGATTTGATGATTATTGAATAATGGTGGAGCTACGCGGGATCGAACCGCGGACCCCCTGCTTGCAAAGCAGGTGCTCTCCCAGCTGAGCTATAGCCCCACACGACGAAACAATTGTACAAGATATCTTTTCCAGTGCAACAAAGTATTCTTTTAACGCTTCGAGGCTCGCCAGGGATTGATAAACCCCAAAATCTGAAATATATTAAAACTTAAGGGTAATAATGAGATCAAACTTGGGAGCTTGGGGAGAGAAAATTTCCATGTTTCTATACCAATCTCTTTTGAGTAAGGTTCCTCAAAGGAGGCTACCTTAAACCCTGTGTTCGTCTTAGGGAACAATTCTGAAGGGTTCAGGGAGTAAAGCTACCACAACTTTTTTATCGGCAGCCTCCAGTGAGAAATTAATTAAAACCTATAACTAAATCCAAATTTAAGAGTTCTAGGTTTTTGTGATCTTGCGCCTTCTGATGGAGCTCTAGAAATAATATCAGCATCATCAGAGACATTTTCAAGAATCGCATAAACATCCATTGAATCAGTAAGTGCCTTTCTTATATTAAGATCAATAATAGTATGTGCATTGATCTTGTTATAAGTTCCACATGCTGCTATTGAGCATGAGCTACCAATGTCAATTAATCTCATGTTTCCGCTTAAACCGTTCTCAGTAACAAAACCTGCAACTAATGACATAGAAGAACTTGGGATATACGGAAGATCATCACCCGCTGCAACTAAACCAAAATAATCACTCTCTGAGCTATTATTGAAGGTTGCATCTGTTGAAGTGTAAGCTAAAGCAATAGGATAGCTTACTCCGTCACCTTCTAATACCCATGAGCCAGTAAACTCTAATCCGTCTACATCTGCAGCACCGCCACTAAATACAGCGGATTCGTCAGCATTACATGCCGCACCACTTACAAGGGTGCATTCAGCCGCAAGATTTGAGTATTCACTTGCAAAGTAGAAAAACTCTATATTAGTCATGCCATTTGAATATCTTAAACCAAGCTCAGTGTTATCAGCTTCTTCTGGATCTGCTCCAAACATAGGCGTCATTCCTTCATGAAAACCTGCTACTAAAGTAATGTTGTCACTAAGTTCATATGTGGCGCCTAAACTTTGCGTTGTGTGATCATTCGTAGCAAAGGTATCTCTATTGTCAGCTTCACCTGTTCTAACCATCGTTAAGTTTGGTCCTGCGCGATCCGACCATCTTCTGTGACGTTGATCATAGTCCTCAGATCTGTAACCTAAAGTTACATTTAGTCTTCCAAAATCCATAGTATCTTGAAGGTAATATGAAGTTGCGCTAGATTCTCTTAATCTGTTATTACTATTATTTAAGCCAATATACCCATATAGAGCTGATAATGAACCATCAGCTGCTTGATCTGCGTATTCGTGAGCCTGAAGTCTGCTCTCTGAATCTTCCATGTCTCTGTAACCTACAGTTAGGTCATGGATTCCCAAAGTAGTATTAATGCTAAATTGATAACCTTCATTGGTGTAGTATCTGTTGTTATGCTTATACTCAATTTCAACTGGAAGCTGACCATCAAGAATGGCCTGTG
>JBJLIB010000014.1:0-101860 GCA_045564015.1 Gammaproteobacteria bacterium | reverse complement strand
CATTGATAAAGCGAAAGGAATCGATACATCGCTTACTCCCAACATCCCCTCTCTGAAGGTATTTACCACGTATAACATTGGGTTAGCCATAGATATATTTCTCCAAATATCTGGAAGGATATTAATTGAGTAGAAGACCCCGCCTAGATAGATTAATGGAGTCAATACAAACGTTGGAATAATTGAAATATCATCAAAGCTGTCAGCGAATATAGCATTAATAAAGCCCATGAGTGAGAAAAGAATAGATGTAAGAATCAAAACTAAAACTGTTAGCAAAGGATTTACTATGCTGAATGTTGGATAAAAGAATAGACTGACACAAAAAACGATGCACCCAATTAAAATCCCTCGAGTTACTCCCCCCATTACAAAACCGATCAATATTGCCCAGTTTGGCATAGGTGAAACCTGCAATTCTTCAATTGATTTTTGGAATTTCACAGAGTAAAAAGAAGAGACAACATTCGCATAAGAATTTGTTATTACCGACATCATAATCAGTCCGGGGATCATAAATTGAATATAATCTAATCCATCCATGGTTCCGATTCGTGGGCCAATTAAAGATCCAAAAATTACAAAATATAATGACATAGTAACTGCGGGCGGCACCAATGTCTGAACCCAGATTCTTAAATAACGTTTAATTTCTTTACGAATTAATGTAGTTAAAGAAATTAATATTTCATTTTTTCTGCTCATAATTAATTTTTCTTGATCATCTCTATAAACATTTCTTCTAATCTATTAGATTCATTTCTCATGGATGAAACGGTAATACCTTGCTCAGATAATTGATCAAACAGATGATTGATAGATTGATCTTTTTTAATTGCCACGTTTAGAGTATTTGAATCCTCTAAAAAAATTTTAAAATTAGATATCGAGGGTGGCTTCTCAAGAGACTGATCAATGTCTAACAAGAATCCTTGAACATCCAGCCTGCTTAATAAATCTTTCATAGATGTATTTTCAATGAGTTCTCCATGATCAATAATTGCAATATTTTTACAAAGTTGCTCAGCTTCTTCAAGATAATGAGTGGTTAAAATAATGGTTGTTCCATTTGCGTTGATTTCTTTTAAAAAATCCCACATTTCTCTTCTAAGTTCAATATCAACTCCTGCGGTAGGCTCATCCAAAATCAAGAGTTTGGGCTCATGAATTAGGGCTTTTGCTATCATCAATCTTCTTTTAAAGCCTCCTGATAGTGTTCTTGCTTGATCATTTCTTTTCTCCCAAAGACCAAGGCGTTTAAGAGTAATTTCAGTTTTTTGCATTGCTGTCTTAAGAGGTATGCCATAAAAACCAGCTTGAGTTGTAACGATGTCTATAACTTTTTCAAAGTTATTAAAATTAATTTCCTGAGAGACCACTCCAAGCAAACGCTTTGCCTCTGGAAAGTTCTCATCAGTATCGATATCAAAAATTTTAACCTTACCAGCAGTTTTATTAACCAGAGAGGCAATGATTCCAATGGTGGAAGATTTACCAGCTCCATTTGGTCCAAGCAATGCAAAAAAGTCACCTTCTTGAACAGTAAGATTAATACCTTTCAATGCAACAACGTCGGAATCATATGTTTTTTTAAGATCAGTGATCTCGAGAGCAAATTGACTCATGCCAGCTCTTCTTCCAAACCATCAACAAAAACTGTTAATAGCAGCCCAATTAGGAGTCCAATCCAAGCACTATAAAAGGTTATAAAAAAAGCAATTAATAGTGCTGTTGCCATTTCAGAATTCTTTTTTGGTATGGCCATAGCAACATAAGCACAAGCAAACCCCGTAAGAATTAATGTAAGAGTAAGTGCCATTACCATTAAAGGCTGCATTAAAGTAACAAAAGGAAGAGTGAAGTACAAAAATGGAATTCCCATTAAATAATATGAGCCAATGCCATCAAAGATTGATGGCATATGCTTATGTCCTTTTTTCCATTGTTCTGCAACAACTACATGAACCCCGGTCCATAATGCGCCCTGAGTTGGAAAAAATGGGTTGATTAAAGAGGCTAGCAAATTTCTAATTCCAACAGATAAATGAGATCTGTTTAGATCGATTGGCAAAATCTCATCATTGCGATGTTTTTGTGCATCTTTTAAAACCTCAGTTGCTGTCACGAGATCACCAAAAAGGAGCATATATCCGATAATAACCAAGGGCAAAGCATCAATGTACATCTGCAACGACGGTAATCCAATATAAAAAGGTGAAGTCTTTTCAATCAAACTTACGATTGCTGGAATTTTAAAACCCCACTCAATATTAAAAGTTAATTCACCTAGCAAGAATGCAACCAAGCCAGCTATTAAAAATCCAGGTAATAAGCCAAGAGAGCCAATGATTTCAAAAAATTTATTTTTGGAGGCTATTTTTTTAAAGGGATTAGAGAAAGTTGTGACAACACATAAAACAATTGCTACGGTCATGGAAATTGGTTGCAGAAGATATGAATCAAAATCTTCATAAAATACTTGATAAAAAGCTGCCAAGGCAGCGCCTAAAATAATCCCAGCTTTGAGGCCATTAGGAATTTTCTCAACCAATAATTTGCCCCATCCAGTAAGGCCAAGAATGAGAATTAAAGCGGTAAATTCAAAGCACATTGCTGCCATAAATTGAAACGCTTCTGGATTATATCTACACACTCCATCCACACAGATATCAGATCCTTCAGAAGGGACGCCATAATAACCAGCTGCAGCTAGGGCTCCCATAACAATAGGTACTGCTGGAGTGACCCATCCTGGAGCCATTGGTTCCCCAAAAATTAAAGGTCCTGCTGAAATAAAGGTTCCAGCAACCATACTTAGGGCAACGGCCTCCTCAAAGTTTAATCCAAGCTTCATCGCTAATGGAGCTGCTGCAAAGGCAGTCGCACCTGAAATAACTAAGCCTTGCAGGAATTCTGGAGCTCTAAACTTGATATGAATAAAAGGTATTCTTAAGGTAAATGGGCCCCATTTAATGCCATTATTTGATGAAGTGTTAAGCGTATTCATTTTGAAAGTTCTGACATCCCCTCTTCTAAACCCTTTAAAGTTAATGGAAACATCCGGTTGTCCATCAATTCTCTAATAATACATAAAGAAGAAGTATAGTCCCAATGATCATCGGGTACAGGATTTAGCCATGCAACTCTATCAAAATGAGCACAAAGGCGCTTTATCGTTGCCCCACCAGGTTCCTCATTCCAGTGCTCAATGCTTCCTCCAGCATTAGTAATTTCATATGGTGCCATTGTGGCATCACCTACAAATATTACCTTATAGTCAGCGCTGTATTTATTAATAATATCTTGCACCAGAAACCTTTCCTGAGTTCTTCTTCTGTTATCCTCCCAAACTGATTCATAAACACAATTATGAAAATAAAAATATTTTAGATGTTTAAATTCTGTTTTAAGGGCAGAAAATAGCTCCTCACAAAGTTTAATATATGGATCCATTGAGCCACCAACATCAAAAAATATGAGGACTTTTACATGATTTGTTCTTTCGGGAATCATGTTGATATCTAAAATTCCAGCATTTCTTGCAGTCGATTTGATTGTTCCATCCATATCTAATTCAAAGTCTGTACTTTGTCTTGCAAACTTTCTTAATCTTCTAAGTGCAACTTTTATATTTCTGGTACCAATCTCTACAGAATCATCTAAATTTTGAAATTGTCTCTGCTCCCATACTTTTACTGCTTTTTTTTGACCGCCCTCTCCACCTACCCTAACGCCTTCTGGGTTTTGACCATTGTTTCCAAAAGGTGAAGTGCCATTTGTACCAACCCACTTGTTTCCACCCTCATGTCTTTCTTTTTGCTCTTCCAGTCTTTTTTTAAACTCTTCAAGAAGCTTCTCCAAACCTCCCAAGGACTGAATTTTTTTCAACTCCTCTGGATCAAGCTCTTTTTCAAATGCTTTTCGAAGCCAATCTTCAGGTATTAGGGCTTCAAATATATCTTCCAAAGTCTCTATACCTTTAAAATAAATCTCAAAGGCTCTGTCAAACTTATCGTAATTCTTTTCATCCTTAACAAGAGTGGTTCTTGAAAGGAAATAGAAATCTTCCATATTTGCAAATGCAAGGTTTTTTTCTAATGCACCCAATAAATCAAGTAATTCCCTTAAAGTGCAAGGGACTCCTGAAGACCGAACTGTGTGAAAGAGATTGATTAGCATTTATTTAGTTTGCTCTCTCCTAGACATGAATGCGAGCCTTTCAAGAAGCTGAACATCTTGTTCGTTTTTTAACAACGCGCCATATAAGGGAGGTATTGCTTTGGATGTATCTGCATTCTTCAAAATTTCATCTGGCAGTTCATCAGACATAAGCAACTTCAACCAATCAATTAATTCAGAAGTTGAAGGTTTTTTCTTCATCCCAGGTATTTTTCTTACATCAAAAAATAAGTCTAGGGCATCTTTTACTAAAGCTTTTTTAATTTTGGGATAATGCACCTTAACAATTCCCTCCATAGTTGGACGATCAGGAAACTGAATATAATGAAAAAAACATCTTCTTAAAAATGCATCAGGAAGCTCTTTTTCATTATTGGATGTAATAATTATGAGTGGTCGTTTCTTTGCTTTTATAGTTTCACCAGTTTCATAACAGAAGAATTCCATGCGATCAAGCTCTTGGAGCAAGTCGTTTGGAAATTCAATATCTGCTTTATCTATTTCATCTATAAGAAGCACAACTTGTTTCTCTGATTCAAAAGCCTCCCAAAGCTTGCCCTTTTTAATATAATTTTTAATATCTTTTACCCTCTCATCTCCCAATTGAGAATCCCTTAATCTTGTTACTGCGTCATATTCATAAAGACCCTGAGAAGCCTTTGTGGTTGACTTAACATGCCATTCAATTAGCTCCATCCCAAGTGATTCAGCTACTTCAATTGCTAGCAATGTTTTACCAGTACCTGGTTCTCCTTTGATAATCAAAGGTCTCTCCAATGCTATAGTTGCGTTAACAGCCATACTGAGGTCTTCAGTAGACACATAATTTTTGGTACCAGTAAATTTCATTTGTTTTCCTTTTGTAATTATGAAGAAATTTTATCTTCTGATTTTAAGATTTTTGCAAGCTGTCTGCTAGTGGCAACTAAGTTTCCATCCATGTCCCATATCCAACAATCTTGCTCAAAATATCCATTGCTTATGTCTTTTGCATGACCATCAATAAATAATAGGTTTGTTTTTGGGAGCTGGCGAATGTTACATGTTAGTGTGAGAGTAGGAATCCATCCTAAAGAGCCAAACTTATTTTGAACAACAGGCGGCAATATATCTGCTAGATATGAAAGAACGAAGGTATCAGCGACTCCTCCTTCTAGCTCTAAATAGGCAGAACACCTAGCTTCAGCAGCATCACTTGAAATATCTCTGTCCCACCATGCATGATCTGGATGAACTGACATATTTAATTGTTTTATAAATGAAGGAGTTGAGCCAGATCCTAAACTCTCATAACTCATCACTTTAAAATCATCTTGCTTTACTGCATTGATTATTGGGGGCAAAGGCGTGCTAAGACCAGAATAGCCTTTCATGTATTCAAAATCAGAGCATAAAGAGGAATACAAACACGTTATTTTTTTATTCTGAATTAATTTCACTTGACCCATTGAGGATCCCCTAGAAGTTCTCAAGACTTCAACATGCAATTCAGCAGGTTCTGGTTCGGTTCTATCTAAATAATAGACATTTGAATTAATTGCGCTTGAATGGGGAAGCGCTTGAACCATCGCTTTATTCATTAAAGCTAATAAATATCCTCCATGAGGTGTATTACCAACAAAGTATCTTGAATCGGGAGTAAAAGAAAAAACACTGTCTGAGACTTTAGTCAGATCTAAAGCTGCTTGAAATTGTTCAAATTGGTTCATATTGGTAGATAATTACATCAATATTGTAATTGATAGAAATGAAAAATGGCTGGATTTGTAGACATTGCTTGTAATTTTACTCATGAGTCTTTTAAAGACAATTTAGAGACAGTAATCGCTGACGCAGAAGATATGGGAGTAGAAAAATTTGTTTTACTTTGCGCAAGTTTAAACGACCTTGCTGCAATTCAAGTTATTCAAAATAAAGCTCCAGAAAAATATTTTATTTCTGCTGGAATACATCCTCACCATGCAAACGAAATAATTAATCTTAATTCCAATGAATTGCTCGAAAAACTTAAATCTATCAATCCTAATGCTATTGGTGAGACTGGATTGGACTATTTTAGGAATATTTCTCCTCCGCAAACTCAAAGAAAAAGTTTTCAGATGCATATTGAGATAGCAAAAGAACTATCGCTTCCGCTTTACCTTCACCAGAGAGATGCTCATGATGATTTTATAAAAATTGTTAAAGAAAATATTAAGAATTTACCAAAATTTGTTGTTCATTGTTTTACTGGAACTCGAGCTCAATTAGATCAATATATCGAACTGGGGGCTTATATTGGATTAACAGGATGGATATGTGACGCAAAAAGAAATATTGATCTGCGTCAATCAATAAAAGATATACCTATTGAGAGGATGATGATAGAGACTGATTGCCCTTATCTTATTCCAAAAAATCTTATCAATAAGCCCAAGAATAATATTAATGAACCTAAATATTTACCTCACATAGCTAATGAAATTTGCGAATTAATTGGAGTTGAAATTGAGGAATTTAAATCAGTTACAAGCAAAAATGCTATTAACTTCTTTACTTAAAACAGGTTCTATCTAGATTGTATTTTGCGCAAATTTCATCATTATTTTCTCCAGCTTTTAAAGCTGAGTGCTTGATTTCAGGAATAGTCTCTGAAAATCTTGGGGCAGGCGCAGGTTGAATAGTTCCATCAATCTTAATAAATGAATTTCTTGCCTTCATGTGATGATGTTCCGGTGCTTCAGACAAGTTTAATACCGGTGCAACACAGGCATCGGTTCCATCAAAAATATCTGCCCATTCATCGCGCGTTTTTTTCTTAATTTTATTTTTAATTATATCTTTGAGAGTAGGCCATTGATTCCTGTCATGCTGATTTTGAAATTTTGCATCTGATATTTCTAATTTGTCCAAAAGAACTGCATAAAATTGAGATTCGATAGCCCCAATCGCTAAAAACTTTCCATCGGAACATTCATAAGTGTCATAAAAATGTGCGCCTCCATCAAGCATATTTGATTCTCTCTCTTCTAACCAAAAACCAGACGCTTTAAAGGCATAGAACATAGACATTAAAACAGATGCACCATCTACCATTGCGGCATCAACAACCTGACCCTTTCCACCTTGTTTTATGTTTAATATCGCTGAAACGATTCCCAGTGCAAGAAACATTCCACCACCTCCAAAATCACCCACTAAATTTAACGGCGGTGGAGGTGTCTCATCTTTTCTACCCATTAGTTCTAATGCTCCAGTTAATGCAATGTAGTTGATGTCATGCCCAGCCGTTTTAGCTAATGGTCCATCCTGTCCCCAGCCCGTCATCCGGCCATAAACTAAATTTGAATTAATTTTTAAACACTCTTCTGGACCAAGGCCCAATCGCTCCATCACACCAGGCCTAAAACCTTCTATAAGACCATCAACACTTGCTAATAGTTTTTTTATTTCCTCGATTGTTTTTGGATTTTTTAAGTCTGCAGATAATGATGATTTTGATCTATGTTGGAAATCAATTGAATTACCTTGACCATGTTGAGAAGCCCTATCGATCCGAATAATCTCTGCGCCTAAATCTGCTAGGATCATTCCACAAAAAGGTCCAGGACCAATACCTGCAAATTCAACAAGTTTTATACCGCTTAGAGGTCCTGCCATCTTCTACTCCTGATATGAAAAAGCATTAAAAGATTTTAATAGGAATGGTAACAAAGTTAAG
Source organism: Gammaproteobacteria bacterium (assembly GCA_045564015.1). GTDB lineage: Bacteria > Pseudomonadota > Gammaproteobacteria > Magnimaribacterales > D2472 > D2472. The sequence goes on along the minus strand of JBJLIB010000014.1, from coordinate 93,981 downwards.
GAAGTGAAAAAAGAAACCAACAATGCAAAAGCTGTGAATAAACCAAAAAGAACAGTTGGCGTAAAGCTTGATAGAGCAAAAATAGAAAACCCTGCAGCTATTGTTGTTGCAGTATAAAAGACAGCCCTGCCCACGGTTTCATGAGAGTTTAGAACTCTTTGATCGTTGGTCAGGCTTGGATTTTTAACTTCGGTTTTATATCTATATAGATAATGAATTGTGTTATCCACTGCCATACCTACACTAATTGCTGCCACAGTGATAGTCATAATATCTAATGGAATGTTCAAGAAACCCAATAATCCTAAAACTGAACCTGCAGTGATTAAATTTGGAGTCAATGCAATTAAGGTAATTTTTATTGATCTAAAAAGAAGTAACATCATTAATCCAATTACGGTAAATACAATCCCCAAAGATTTAATTTGTGATGAAAATAATGATTGAAGCATATTGTTATACAAGACAGCTAGGCCTGTTATTTGAATCTGATCTTTGCTTAAATCAAATTTATTAATAAGGTCATATTTAATTTTTTCCAGTAGCTCATTTCTATTGAGAGTTTTAGCAGACTCAAGGACTCTAGCAGAAATCCTAACCCTTGAATCATCCTGATTTATATATGAATAGAGCAAAGTTTTTTTAATGTCTTCAGGCAACACAGAACGCAATAGTGCTAACTCTAAATCATTTAATTCATTATTATCATTAATCATTCTCGCTAATTTAATTCCGCTAGCCACACTTAAAACTTTGCCCATTTCTGGAATCTCATCTAAGTAGTCATGAATTTTTTCTAGCTTTGCTAAAGACGTTGCATTCCACCAATAACCGGAAGCATTGCTTGATTCGTCTTCAAATAAATTATCTTCAAATAAATCATCCCCTTCAAAATCTAATTCATCAAATATTTCTGCATCTGGTTGATCAATCAAAATATCTAATGTCGCTGTGCCGCCTAATTCTTGATCCAGCAATAACATGCCCTGATATATTTCTGTATCAGGAGAAAAGTAATCTATAAATCTATTTTCAACCTCAAGTTTTGAAATTCCATAAATGAGAGCAACTGATATAAAAATAGAAAATACAGCAATAAATTTACCTTGATTGATTGTAAAAAATGCTAATTTTGTAGGGATTTTATTAATAAAATCTAGTGAATGAGTGCTGGTAGATTTAATGACAATTTTCATTAAGCTTGGTAAAAAAGTAAATGTAAAAATAAATGCAAAAATCATTCCGACTGACATCATTTTTCCAAACTCTATCACGGGCTTAATATCTCCCATAATTAATGAAAGAAAAGCTATGCCAGTAGTTAAAGCAGCAAATAAACATGGCATAACCATCTGATTCAAGGTTTGCAATATAGCTTCTTCAACTGAATCACAATTACGAGAAACCTCAGTAAACCTTACCAATACATGGACAGCTAATGAAATCGTTAAAATCAGCAATAAGGCAATAAAATTAGATGAAATAACGCTTATTTTCCAATCCATTAGTCCAAGAACACTTGCTGTAAATGCAGTGGTAACAAATGCGTTAGTTAAAGGTAAAACTACAAACCATACATTTTGAAAAAATAGATAAAGCATTAAACAAAAGATTATGGCAACACCTGCACCAAAAATAGCCAAATCTGATTTAATAAAACTCATCATATCTGTTGCTATCATGGAGGCTCCCCCCAAGAATAAAGTTCCCTTATCACTATTTTGTATTAGCAGTGCTCTAATTTGAGCAATTAGATCTGCCCTATCCTTAGCCTCATCTTCATTTATTTTAGAAATCTGTTGATTAACATCACGAAGCTCGTTTTGCTGGCTGGATGAAAAATTAGTTACATCAAGTAATTCGTATCGCTTTCGAATTAATTCTCTGTATGAAGGATTTTCTTCAATGGTTATCTGTATTGCAGTTGTATCGCCAGATGGACTAATAATAAGTTCAGAATAGACAGGGTTATTGAGGATCTCTTCTTTGGCAGCAGCTAAATCAATATCCTCAGTTTCTAAGGTTTTAAGATTATCCATTAAATCTGCAAGCGGAACTTTTGGTTGAAAAAATATAGGGGCATCCAGAATACTCAGGACTGACTGAACCCTTGGAAGTTTTTCTAATTGATTAGAAAGATTTTTTATTGTTGTTAATGAGTAAGGCGAAAATAAATCAACTTCAGGTGTGTAGGTTATTATCAAGAAATCTGAATTGCCAAATGTTTCACCGGCCTCCCTATAAATTTTAAAGGCTTCGTCTCCCTCTATTACCAAAGCATCTGAAGATGCATCGAGTTTAAAATTCTTAAGGCCAATGCTCGTAGAAAGAAAAACAGCGACTATGAAAATCATTACAGCCAGAGGTTTGTTAAGAATAAATTTAAAAATACTTTGCATATTTATTTAAAACTATTTATTTGCACAATCTGGTGATGAAAGTATAACTGGATTGCTGTTATATTCTTTAATGGTAAAAGCTTGAATAGATAAAGCATGAATTTCTTTCATAATATTTATTAGAATTTGATAAATCAGTTGATGTCTTTTTACTTTATTCATATGTAAAAAGTCATCTGAAACAATAACTAATTTAAAATGTGTTTCAGAGTTTGCAGGCACATTATGCATTGAGCTTTCATTCTCTAAGAACATATGCTCTACATGCAGTTGGTCATTAAGACTGCTTATGATGTTATCGTATGAGCTCATTTAGATTCCATTGTTAAAAGATATGCTTTGTTACTTTTGCCTAATGCAAAATCTCCAATTGATCCATCTTTCTTAACAGCTCTATGACATGGGATCAGAAGAGGAATTGGGTTTAATCTACAGGCTGTTCCAACTGCCCTAGCGGCCCCAGGAAATCCAATCTTAGAGGCTAGCGATGAATACGAATCAGTTTGACCCCTGGGTATCTGTATTAAAGCATCCCATAATTTCAATTGAAAAGGTGTGCCTTGAGGAGAACATTCTGGAATTTTTCTTAACCCACCTTTAGAGAAAAATTTGCTCATTATTTTTTGGAGACTTAAATCTGATTTATAAGTAGATTTTAAATTATTTATATAAACTAACTTAACAAGCAATGAATTAACATAAAATGAATTAAAGTTTCCAATTGGAGTTATTAGTGACTTTATTTTCATGAATGTTACTTTAACATTCGCAACAGTCTTTAAATAATAAAATTAAAAAAAGAGGGCAAAAGCCCTCTTTAAAAACTAAATTTTAATTTATTTTAATTGATGAGTTATATAAGTTCTGTTGTTTGAGCAAGAATCAATTAATGCGCCTAATGCTTTGTCTTCCTCAGACCCATTAATATTAGCCCAATAATTATCTGATGCAGCTCCTAAAGCAGCTACATTTTGAGCATACAGAGAGTATACATAGTCATAATCACCTTCAACAGCGCCTGACGCTGGGAAGATCATTTTGCGACCTAGATTATCTCCGGTAGATCTAGCAGCAATTGCAAAATCTTTATAGGCATCAAATAGTTGACGAGCTGTTATGCCCTCCTTCATCTTACAATCAGCAAATCTTACAGCTCCTACATTTGGCTCACCTTCAGGAGATGATATAGGCCATTGCCAAGTATCTATTGCTCTTACAGGAATAGTTGGAGCCTTTGCAAGCAAAGCAGTACCATTTTTTACCCAGTAATCAAGCCCAATATATTGCTCAGAAGCATTAGGCCATAAACCTAAAAACACACTGTCATGCGACTGTGAATTAGAATTGAAATAAGGCATAAAAATAACTGGTTGCCAATTATCATAAATAGAGTGATCGCTAGTCCACTTAACTAATTGCTCTCCCCATTTAAGCAAGTCCTCAAAATCTTTGCCAGGCTTTAATTTATCTACATAATATTCAGCCTTATTTGCAACTGGTTCATATTTAAATTCATCCTGTGCAGAAACAACAGCTGGAAATGAAATTAAGCTAAATACCAGAAGATAAGTTATATTTTTCATATTCTCTCCTAATTGATATGTATATTAGTTAAACATTAACATGGATATCGATTAAATATATTAAATAATTTGAAATGGTGCGGCATCCGAGATTCGAACTCGGACCATCTGCTTGGAAGGCAGATATACTAGCCATTATACTAATGCCGCTTTTTGAAGACCTCGTATATTACACTATCTTTGTATTAATCTTAAGACAATTAAATGCTCTTTTAAATATTCATATTTTTTATATCTAAATTAATTATTTATACACTTTATATATAATTGGTTTAATATAAATTATGTTATTTGATATCCATCATCTAAAAAAAACAAATATTACATACTTTAGCCATGGCATAAGAGTCATCAAGATTTCTGTTGTCTTAATAGCTTTGGGAATCATAGGAATAATTCATGGGCTCTTCCCTTTTGTTTTTATAGATAATGTAAGCAACGGTATTAAAAAAGTTGCTGATGAGATAGCACACTTCTAGTTTATAAAACTTTGTATTGACGAAAAGTGTTTGATGATTCACATATGGACTGCTCCAATAGCAATGACTGAATCTCTTTGCTGATCTCAAGTTGTTGCCAAGACTCTACGAAAGCTCTTCTAGAATCAATTGATAAAAAAATATTAGTCCATTGAAAGCTATCACTTGAATCATTATTCTCTGAGTAAAAAATATCTATAGGAAAATTATTTTTTATTAAAGCATCAGTGAATTGTTCCAAAATCAGCTTCATCGTTGCGTAATTAAATCCATCCAAATATTTACATTCCAGTATTTCAGCAATTACAGGAGATCCATTTATGGGATTGGTATTTAGTCTTAAAGAGCTTCTTTGATTTCTAGAATCTTCACAATTTGCAATCTTATCAAAAGATAATTTAGTAAGGTTTAGTATAAGATTATCAATCGATGTTTGATCTTGGTGCTTAAACAGAATTTTAAACGCCTGAGTGTCTTTTCCATCCTGAGAGACTGGAAATAAAAAAAATAATTCTTCTTTGTCTTTTGCTGAATCAGAAAAACTGTCAACAAATTGAGGAATAAATCTTTCTATAGAATTAAGAGTTTCATTATCAGCAAGGTTGCAATTCAGAGAGGACTCTTGATATGAATACATAGGTTTAATAAAACTACTTAGGCCTAAATCATTTTTGTTTGAATTGTTACCGCAGCTAAAAAGTAAAATAATACAGATTAAAGGAGTTATAACTTTCAAGTTAGATCAAAAATAAATAAACAATGAGATAATAATATTATGAAAACATATTCCTGGATACTAATTACAATTATCTCATCTACTTTGATAATGCCTGTGAATATTTTTGCTTATAAATATGCCCTTGGGTCTTGCCTTGATCAAGATTATAAGCAGCCCATATGGTCATCCATTAAAAAAGAGAACATCGATGGATTTATTTTCCTGGGTGATAACGTTTATGGGGATCAACCAAGCGGTACCCTTTCTAAAATGAAGAAAGCCTATCAAGTTCAAAAAACTAAATTACCAAATTGGCTCATGAATAATGAAAAAGAGATACAAGCAATATGGGATGATCATGATTATGGAATAAATGATGGTGGCAAAGATTACAAATTAAAGAAAGAAGCTCAGAAGATGTTTTTGAAATTTTGGAACATCTCTCCCTCAGATCCAAGGAGCATCAGAGAAGGCACATACTTTAAGAAATCAAAAAATATTGATGGTACTGGAGTTGAGATCATTGGCCTAGATACGAGATACTTTAGATCTAAATTGATAGGCAAGAAAAATGCATACAAGCCAAACATGCTGCCCAAAGCAACCATTCTTGGTCAAGAACAATGGAAATGGTTAGAGCGATCAATGAATCAAACAAATTCGTCAATCATTATTATTCTCTCTTCGATTCAGGTTCTTGCAACGGATCATCCATATGAAAAATGGGCAAATTTTCCATTAGAAAGAAAGAGATTGCTTAATTTAATTTCTCTTGCATCAAATGATAAATCTATTGTTGTTGTTTCTGGTGATAGACATAGAGCGGGCATTTACAAAAATGATGACTTTGTTGAAATTACCGCTTCGTCACTTAACAAACCTGGTTCCAAAAATTCAGAAAGTGATCAGTTGTTGATTGGCAGCACATTTCCTGAGACAAATTATGGAATCCTTGATATAGAACCAAAAAAAAGTAAAATTACAGTGTCCATTCATAATCTAAATGGATTGGTTCTAAATTCACACACCATAGAGTTGCCTTTGGAGAAAACTGAAGCATGAAGCAGATCGGTTTAATTTTTCCAGATGATCTAGCATCAAACAATAAAGTTTTAACAAGCATTGATAAAACAGATCCATTACTTCTATATGAGCCTTGCGATACTTTTTATCAAATAGGTCATCATAAACATAAGCTAGTATTACTTTTATCGGCTTTAAGGCATTGGAAAGTTCAGTTGAAGAAAGATTTTCAGAACATCATCCATGTCAAAATTACCAAAGACCGAAAAACTGATTTAATGCATGAGCTTGAAATGTTGCATAAAAAAAATCAATTTGATGCCTTGCATGTTACTCAACCAAGCGATCATGGAGTCTTAACTCAATTAATGTTCTTTGCTTCTAAAAATAATATTGAGCTTATTATTCATCCTGATACTAAGTTTATTGATTCGATCGAAGATTTTTCAGAGTGGGCCAAAGATAAAAAATCTCTTGTGCAGGAATACTATTATCGCTGGTTAAGAAAAAAATATAACCTCTTAATGGAAGACAATAAACCATTGGGTGGAAAATGGAATTTTGATAAAGATAATCAAAAAAGTATCTCTAAATTAAAAGAAGCTCCTACAAACAGAGCTAAACTAAAATCTGATGATATTACAATTTCTACCATGGTTGATGTAGAGAATTGTTTCCCTGCATCAATAGGTAATTTGGAGAATTTCAATTGGGCCGTGACACATGATGCGGCTAGAAAACAGCTCAAAAATTTTTTAAAAAACTACTTTAAAACATTTGGTGACTTTCAAGATGCTATTGATAAAAATAACTCAACGCTATTTCATTCACTTTTATCTCCATACATTAATTCAGGTTTGTTGGATCCTATGGAGTGCATTGTAGATGCGATAAGTTGCTTCAAAAAAATAGAAAATGAAATTCCTATTAATGCTCTGGAGGGATTTGTAAGACAAATTTTAGGATGGCGGGAATTTATAAGAGGTGTTTATTGGGAAAATATGCCTCAATATAAAGAAATGAATTTTTGGTCACACAATAAGAGTCTTCATAAAAATTGGTATTCAGGAGAGACAGGAATACCTCCCCTTGATGACGCAATTATAGAGTCAGTAGAAACTGGTTACACTCATCACATCAATAGACTAATGATTATTTCTAATTTAATGAACCTTTCAAATATTAAGCCAGCAGAGATTTATAGGTGGTTTATGGAGATGTATGTAGACTCTGCAGACTGGGTAATGGTGCCAAATGTATTTGGAATGGGCACCTATGCAGATGGAGGAATATTTTCTACTAAACCATACATTTGTGGATCAAGTTACATGCTTAGAATGTCAAATTACAAAAAAGGAGATTGGTGTGATGCTGTTGACGGACTCTATTGGAAGTTTATAGAACAAAATAGAGATTTCTTTGCGACAAATCCTAGATTAGCTTTAATGCCTAAATCGCTAGATAAAATGAACGAAGACAGAAAAATAAAAATCTTTGCAGCTGCAGAGGAATTTATTGGAAATAATACTGCTTAAAGATCCTCAAGCAGAAACTCAGATGCAGCTAAGCTCATCCCAGCATTTTCGTGACCCACCCCATCAACTATTTGGTATCTCCATCTAAATGGTAAATTTGAAACGACGCCTAATTTAATTAGATGATTGAAGAAATTCGTCCCTCTTTCAAGCCTATGCTTTCCTTGTTTTTTTGCTTTTCGCATTGTTGGCAAAGACTGATGTTTAGGGTCATTATCAGCATCACCTAAAAAGACGCCTCCTTTAAGTCGCAGAAACCACTCAATTCTTTCATTTGAAACATTCATGTTCTTAATTCCAAAAGGATAAGATATTTGATCATCAACAAAAGTATAAAAGCCAGCATTTGCCATAGCTGCTTTTTCTATATTAGTTTCCTGACTTAATAATAGATAGCGTTGTATAAAATGGGATCCACCTGAATGGCCATACAGTCTGTATGTTGAGGTTGAAAGTTTTAATTTAAATCTAAAGAAGTCAAAAAGCAGTCCTAGAGAATTATTAAGATACTTCGACTGATCTTTTAATAACTTTCCATTTTTTGTACTCATCATTAGGTATGCATATTCTGGAAAAAGTTCTGCAGAAAACCTAGGAGCAATTAAAACTACATTTCTGTCATTTGCAATTGGAAGCCAATCATTAATATATTTTTCAGCTGTTCGGGAGCCGCCATGAAGCAAAAAAAGTATCTTTGTATTAGCATTGACAGTTTCAGGGACTGAATAAAATATATCTATATCAGGCTTATTCCAATAAGAAAAAGTTACTTCTTTAATTTCTCGACCAGTTAACTCAAAGCAAATGAGAGATATAAAAAAAAGAAAAAATTTAAAAGTCATAATCTTCTTCGTTAAAATTATTAGTCCAGTTCCAATATTCTAACAACTTCCATGGAGAGGTAGTAACAACTTTGCCATCAGAATTTTGATACCAACTAGATACGTTATGATGCTGCCACACCATTCTCTTATGTCTTTCATCAAATCGATTCTGATATTCTTGCTCAACATCTGCCTTAACTGTCATCATCTTTAAACTTCTATTGATCATGAATTCAATTGCAGAACAAATGTAATGAATTTGACATTCTGAGTTAAAAATTATACTTCCAGCATGAGCTAAATTTGTTCCAGGACCATACATAGCAAAAAAGTTAGGCATTGTAGAGAATGTTATTCCCAAATAAGACTTAGGTGAATCTTGATGAATATCTTTAAAGTTACCCGATCCACCATCAATCTCAATTGAGTGAAAAAATTCTTGAGCTTTAAAACCAGTTGCAAAAATAATCGTATCAAATTCATGCTCTTGGTCAGAAGCTTTTATGCCCTTGTTACTCATGGAATTTATACCTTCGGTTATAAGCGAAACATTTTTAAGATGCAGCGACTTGAGCCAGGCACCATTGTCTTGCAGCATCCGTTTTCCAAATGGTGGGTATTCGGGAATAACTTTTTTAATTAATGAGGGATCTGAAATTTGTGCCAACATAGCTTGAGTAAATAGCTCTCGCATTGCATCATTTTCTTGATTAATAGAATCATCTCGCTTAATCCATTCAGGATCAATAAATAATGAATCAAGCAATTGATCTGATCCAGGATAAAAAAGCAAGAATCGATACCACCTTGAGTAATATGGAAGATTAGATAAAAGCCATTTCTTTCCTGCGTCAACTTTTTCATGATATTTGGGGTTTGGAAACATCCATGGCGGAGACCGCTGAAATATTGTTAATTCCTTGCATCTATTGGCTATACTTGGAACAATTTGAAAGGCGCTGGCGCCACTTCCAACCACTGCAACCTTTTTGCCGCTGATCACATCTTCCTTCGGCCATCCTGAAGAGTGAAACATATTTCCTTGAAAGCTTTCAATTCCAGAGATCTTGGGAAATTTTGGTTGATTGAGTTGACCAACACAAGAAATAACTATGTTTACTTTTTCACTGATTGTTTGAGCTTCTTGGATTGATTCAACAGACCAAGATTGATCATACTCATCAAAATTCAGTTTAATAACCTCGGTTTCAAAGCGTGTATGTTTTTCAATATCATATTTTACGAAGCATTTATTAAAATAATCTAATAATTCTGGTTGCTGAGAAAAATGTTCTGACCATAAATGATTTTCTTCGAAAGAGTATGAATAAAAGTGATTTGCTATATCCACCCGGGAGCCAGGATATTTATTTGCATACCAAGTCCCTCCTGGACTATTATTTTTTTCATAAATCTTAAATTTAAGACCCATATCTGCTAATTTGATTGCTGCCAATATTCCTGACATACCGCCACCAATAATTAATACTTCAAAGTCAGAAATATTATCAAGATTAGATTTTACATTTGGCTTAATTTCATTATTGATATTGATATCCTTCAGCATCATGGAAACATATGCTGAAGAAATATTCTCTCCAACAATATAATTCATCATCTGATGCAACTCTTCATCTGAAGGAATATATATAGACTTTTGATCAGGCTTGTTATAAAAAGCTGTAATTTCATCAAATGCAAATTTTTTAATGATAGTTTTTTCTTCAGCTGTTAAAAAACCTTGTATTTCGCCCAGCATTGATTGCTTTGGCCTAGGCAGTCTATCTAGTACAGATATGTCTCCTGTAAAATGAACCATCAATGCAGCAATGACTGGAAAACTTGCTGAATCGAGTGCATTTATAAGAGTTTGTTTGTTAACATTCACCATACTTTAATTATGCACTCAATAACATTGCGATCTAAAGCCTTATATAAAAAATGTCTCAATATTTAGAAACTATTAAAAAAATTCATAATTCGTCTTATCGTTTTGTCATTGTTTCTAGCGGAGGCGGAACGAATGCAATTTCAGAAATTTTAAAAGTGCCTGGTGCTAGCAACTCTGTTTTAGAGGCATATGTTCCATATGCAAAAGAATCTTTAGATCATTATCTTTTAAGGCAACCGGATCATTATTGCAGTCTAGATACCACCCTTAGCATGGCAGCAAAAGCCTATAGTGCAGCAAAAAAAATAGATCCAAAGACTCATCCAAAAAAATTATTAGGTATTGCTGTAACAGCATCATTAGCTACTAATTATTCAAAAAAAGGTGATCATAAATTTTTTATAGCCATCCAAACACATAAGTATTCTTTAAGCTTTTCTTATTCTTTTATAAAAGGCGAGCTTTCAAGAGACGAGGAAGAAGAAATTGTCACTCAACATATAATTTATGCTTTGTCTGAAGCTTGCGATGTCAGCAAATTTCCAGAAAAGTCACCAAACCTTATCATTGAGAAAACTCAAGCAGAAAAGTCTTGGATCAAATTAGTAAATAATAAAATTGATTTTATTTCATCATCAAATCGAACACCGGAATTAATCTTTCCTGGCTCATTTAATCCATTTCATTCTGGCCATAGCGAAATGAGTGCACTTGCAGAAAAAAGAACCGGATTGAGTCCTGCATATGAAATTTGTATTCAAAATGCTGATAAGCCCCCTCTTTCGTATCATGAGATCAAGAGAACATTATTACAATTCAGTCAAACCTATGAATGGGTCTTAACTAAGGCTGGTAAATTTACCGATAAGGCTCAATTATTTCCTAATTCAGTTTTTATTATTGGGGCAGATACATTAACAAGAATGTTAGATGAGAAGTTTTATTTGAATAGAAAAGACATGCTTGATGAACTCGATTTATTTAACAGTCATAACATTAATTTCTTAGTTTTTGGACGCAAGATTAAAAAGAATTTTATAGGCTTAGACTCAGTTTCGATACCTGAGCATATTAAAAATAGATTTACTGGTTTTGGTGAGGATATATTTAGAGACGATATTTCATCGTCTATCATTAGAAAAGTGGGGGAGTAGATTTATTTACTGTGAGGGGGCAATTTAGCCTCAACAAACCATTCATGGATTTGCTTAGCAGGATTAAACTTTTTTAATCTAAGCTTCTGATTTTCAATGACTAATTTCTTAGTTTTAACTGCAAGGTAATGATATGTATGACTATCTCTTGATTCACTTTCTGGGATCAAGTAAACCTTCGTCTGTTTTTTTTTGCTATCTGCCATAATGCGATGATTATACCCAAATCAATGCAATTGAACATAAAAAAAGGGAAATCTTATTAAATATCTATATTCTGAGCCTTCTTATTAGCCTAAAATACAGTGCCCTTAAAACAACCATGTTTAAAAAATTATTTTTAATAAAGAAAAAAACTGAAATGCCTTATAAAAAATTGGCATCTATTATTTTTTGTCTAACTGCTTCTTATAATATTTCAGGGGAAAGCTTCTTGCTTGATGGTGTCCTATCTCCAAGCGAATGGGATCAAGCAAACTCCTATGATCTGGAATATGAATTGATGCCCTCCAGAAATAGTCCTGCTGCACTAAAAACTACTGCTTATTTAAAATATGATAAAAAAAATATTTATATTGGCATAAAAGCATATGGTGATCCTAAGAAAATAAGAGCGACATTAAAAAATAGAGATGAAACTTTCAATGAGGACTATCTCGCCATGATGGCTGATCCATTTAGAGATGGAAGATATGGCATTTTAGTGGGTGTAAATGCTTTAGGCGTCCAATTGGATGAAAAATTTACTAGCAATGGTAATGATGACTCTTGGGGAATTTTGTTTCAATCAGCCACTGCTTTTCAAGACGATGGATATTCCGCTGAAATGATCATTCCGTTTTCTGAGCTTCAGTTGCCTGATACAGAGGTACAGAAATGGAATATAGGATTCATAAGAAAATCATATGAAGCAGGCGTTCAAACAGTCTTTGGATCATTTAAAAATCTTCCTAGAGAAACATGTTACGCATGTCAAGTTGATGAAGAGGTTATCTTGGGTTCACCTGAAGAAATTTATAGAAATTATGTTTATCCATATATCTTTGTAAATCAAATTGGAAATAGACCAGTAAATAAATTTAAATTGCAAAATCCCGATTATGAAATTGGTATTACTGGCTTATATGATTTAAGCAAATCATCATCAATTGAATATACCATTAACCCTGATTTTTCTCAGGTTGAATCAGACGTCCCAATGATCATGGCAAATGAAACCTTTGCTATATCATATCCAGAAAAAAGAACATTTTTTTTAGAAGGCTCAGAACTTCTAAAATCAGATTTAAATACGGTCTATACAAGATCTGTAACAAGTCCTCTTGGTGCACTTAAATACGTCAATCAGGGCAAAGATAGCTCAACATATATTATGCATGCTACTGATAGTGATTCTCCCTATTTAGCAGCAGGACAGGAAAGATCATATCGAGGAAATGCCGGAAAAAGTAAGGTGACCGTTGGCAGATTTAAAAGAAACCTCGGAAATAATTCACACCTAGGATTAATAGCAACCAATAGAGATTATCAATCAGGTGGTTCTGGATCACTTGTTGAATTTGATGGGTTAATAAACTTCCTTGATGATTATATTTTGGATTTAAATTATGCAAGAAGTGATACGCAGGAAGGTTACATAAATTATATTGAGACTGATGATACTTTTGCAGGAAGAACTTATGCAATGGATGGAGAATCTTTCTCTGGTTCAGCTAAAAATTTTCGATTAAGAAGAGTTGTTAATGGATCAAATTGGGGCATAAGATTTAAAGATGTATCTCCAACTTACAGAGCACATGTTGGTTTTGTTGGACGAAATGATTATAAAAATCGGAACTATTGGTACGGAAGAACATACAGATCTCAGGGTGTTATAAGAAAGATTAATTTCAATTTGAACAATAGAAACAGATTAAATTTTCGAAATCAGAAAACTCGAGAATTCTATGGATTTAGAATAAATCTTGAAACAAATTTTAACTTTTCTGGTGGAATTGAGTTTGAACTTAAATCAAGCGAAAAGTTTGCGGGCATTCAATTTGGTGAACAAAAAGAATATGAAATAAGTGGCGAATATCATCCTGCAGAAAGTTTCTTTACTAGCTTTAAATATGAAAAGGGAGAAGCCATTGCTTACAGAATTGACCAGCCGGAAATTGGAGACTCTACCCAGTATAATTTGTTCACCGTATTTAGATTTTCAGACAATTTCAAGATTTCTCTTGGGCATAGATACTCTGAGTTAAAAAATAAAATTACTCACGAAGAATTCTATGCAGGTGAAATTAATAGATTTGAAATTGACTACCAATTTGATAATGCATTATCTACAAGAACAATTATTGAAAAAAATGATTTTAGTGACGATTATTTCCTTGAGGCTTTATTTCAGTGGAAACCCAACCCTTTTACTATCTTTTACATTGGTGGTACACAATTCTATGAAGAGCCCAACCCATTTAGCGATAATATAAGATTAGAGACATCTCAGATTTACGCTAAATTTCAGTATTTTTATAATCCGAATGATTGACTAAGTTAACAGCTAATCTGCTCACCAGTTCTTTTGCCATCTCTTATGGTGATTGAATTAAGATCAAAGCTGATGCTATCTTGACTCAAAAACAAGCTCCTGACCTGAATTTTAGATAGATCCAAACCTGAGGCTTCAAGACAAGAAAGTGGGATATTTATCTTTGACCAGCTTGTCATCGACTTAGATGGTAATATGACTGAGCCTCTACAATTATTACCACAGCCGACGCTAAAATAAAGCGAAGGGTTTGTAAGTGTGTTGACTCTCATAACTATTTCATAAAAAGGAGATTTCATAGTAGATAAATTAATTGCTGATTGAGTTGAAATACCAAACGCTTGCAAAGATTCATCTGCAACAAAGATGATATTTTTAGCATCATCTTGCCTCTGATAATCAAATCTTGTGATTTTAATTTTGTTATTAGCGCTTATAAAATCATCCTTTAATACAAATTCAGGTCCAGATTTAGTTACCACAAACTCTTTGCCTGGAATTGAAGCAGCGCCCAGGAATACATTCACAGAATCAAGTTTGGAAAAAGTATTCTGAGTTTGAATACTTGTAAGATTTGTATCTGATTGATAAGTGAGGCCATAACCATAAGGAAATAAAGGATCATATATGCTGTCAGTAAAATTTAAGACTGCTTGATCTTTAGATTTAGGCCAAGAATATGAAAGTTTGCCTTTAAAGTCATAATTAATTGTATTATTTTTTTGAAAAAGCACATCTGCTATTCCTTCTACTGCTGAGCCAGGAAGCCAGGCAGCAACAAAAGCATTAGAAGCATTTATATGCTCATTCACCACTAAAGGTCTTCCAGATAAAAAAATACTAACTGTAGGAATGCCCTTAGCACTTATGAGCTTTAGTGAAGACAGAAACTTAGGATCAGTTGCCGCAAATGAAACATCATCTATATCTCCAAGCATTTCCGCGTATGGCTCTTCACCAAACACCCCAATGGCAACATCTGGTTTTTTATTAAATTTACCATCTGAAGAGAACTCAATTGTTCCTCCAGAAGAGTTAATGACTGCTTTTAAAGCTTCGAAGATAGAACTAACATTTACGAAGTCATTGTTTGAGTTCTCTCTTCCCTGCCAAGTAATTGTCCAGCCACCTGTTTGAGAAGATATTTTATTTGCTGCATCGCCAAATACAACTATGTGTTTTGAAGGATCAAGGGGTAATAATCTATTATTATTTTTTAGTAAGACTATCGATTCTCTTACAGCTTGACGAGCCAACGCAATATGATCTGGATGGCCGAGATAATTTTCCTTAAATTCGTGAGGTTTTCTATTATTGAAAAGTCCCAGCCTTGATTTTACATTTAAGATACTTCTAACGGCATCATCAAGCCTTGATTCAGATATTGCGCCTGATTTAACTTGCCTAATTGTATTTCTGAGAAGATCTTTCCAATTTTCTGGAACCATAAACATATCTACCCCAGCATTAAAAGATTGAGCACATTTAGAATTAGAGCAGCCCTTAACCTGTCCGTGACCATTCCAATCACCAACTACAAAACCATCAAATTGCATATCTATTTTTAAAATATCAGTTAAAAGCTTTTGGTAACCGTGAATCTTTTCACCATTCCACGAATTAAAACTTGCCATAACAGTTTGAGCACAGGCATCAAGAGCATCAAAATATGGAAACCCATGCAGTTCTCTTAGGCCTGCTTCAGAGATTCTTGTATTCCCTTGATCAATTCCTTCAAATGTTCCCCCATCGCCCATAAAATGTTTTGCGGTTGCAATTACATGGTTGTTGTCTAGAAATGTATCGCCCTGACCCTGAAGTCCAAGAACTAATGCTTTACCAAGTTTAGATACCAAAATTGGATCCTCAGAAAATCCCTCATATGTTCTACCCCAGCGATCATCTTGAGGGACAGCAATTGTTGGGGCAAATGTCCAAGCTACCCCAGTTGAAAGAACTTCCAGAGCAATCGCTTCACCAATGTTTCTAACCAAAGCTTCATTTCTAGTTGCGCCCAAACCTATATTATGCGGAAAAAGGGTTGCGCCAATTACGTTATTGTGTCCATGAACCGCATCAGTGCCCCATAATACTGGGACCTTAACACCCTGATATGAAGGAGAGGCTTCATAAAACTCTTTGCTTAATGTCTTCCAATCCTCCGCTGAGCTGTATTTATCTTTATTTGGAGCAGTATTTCCTCCGTTTAGTACAGAGCCAATCTTATATTTCCGAACATCTGCAGGCGAAATAAAGTCTAAGTCTCCCTGAATTACTTGCCCTACCTTTTCTTCAATGCTCATTCCCTTAATTAGCTTTTCAATAAGGTCAGTATTGTCAAAATCAGTATACTCACATGTATTTTTTCTTGTCCAGTCAGCTTGCGCCAAAAGATTGGAACTGGTAAAAATCAAAATTATTATATAAAGGCTTCGCATAATTTTTTTCCTATTAAAAGTCTATGTCTAAAAATTCAATCTTAGTTTTTTTCTATTTAAGATTTAAGCTAAATTTATTAATAAAATTTAGACTTCCATGCAAACAAGTCATTTCTTGATTAATAATTGCAAGTGGTATTTGTTTAAGCACATCTGCATGTATTGATTTTCTGTTAACTAAGAACTCCTTCATGAATCTATCAATATCAAGGAATTGTTGCAAAGAACGCATCAAGCCCCCTGCAATGTAGATTCCACTTCCAGGCATATACGCTAATGCAAGCTCAGATAATATTTGTGAAAGAGATATCAAAAAAAATTGTACACTTTTTTGAGATAATTCATTTTTGGCATAACTTGCAACAATCTCTTCAGGAGATTGTTCATCAGATGAGATACATTTATAAATTTTCTTTAAACCACCACCAGAGAGCAAATCTTCAATAACAATAAAATCTTCTGGATTTGAGAGATTTAATTCTTTAAATAATTTAGGCATGCTTAGTAAGCTATTACCAATTTCGGTAGGAAGAACAATATTATTATTTATCACCTGAGCTACTCCTAAGCCAGTGCCTGGACCTAAAACTAAAGCAGTATTATTAAATGAATTGCCCTCATTAATAAAAATCATTTCATTCCTATCAAAAAGTGATAGCCCATGACCAATTGATTCCCAATCATTAAGGATATGGCATGAGTCAATTTCGAACTTATTAAGAATATCTGATTCGTCTATCTCAAACTTTCTATTAGTCATTGAAATGGATTGATGGAGCTTGGGGCCAGCAATAGAAAATACTATATGTTTGATGTCCATATCTTCATTGAGCAGATTCTCAATTATCTCATCAAATGAATCAAGACAATCTAGATTCCGCTTATGAGCGTTTTGTAACTCAAAAGAGCCAATTTCAGCTGTTGCTGTTCGGATATTAGTCCCGCCAATATCCACAAGTAAAACTTTCTTTTCTAAAGTAGAAACTTTGGATTTTATTACCATAGCAAAAGGTAAGTAACTATTAAGATTCCAAAGATAATCAGGGTATTTATATTAAATGAAAGCTCTGTTTTAAAATTAATTCCTGATAGTTCAATCGCTTTTTCTTGATTGGTGTAGCCTTGAATCCATGCAGTTAAAAAACATCCTAATCCAGAAGTCAAAAATACAACCCCCATCCTATGAATAAATGGATACTCTGGAAAGATTAAGAAAATAAGCAAAGATAAGATCAATGACATTATTGCAGCCACTAAAACGCTCAAAGTAGTAGCTTTATTCCAAAATAGAGCAACTAAAAATATTACCAGAATGCCAGGAGTAAAAAATCCAGTAAAGTTTTGAATGTACTGAAATGCTGACTCCATGCTTCCAAGTAATGGTTGTGCGCACAAAACAGCAATCACTAATGCTATCACAGCAACATTCCTGCCGACTGACACTAGTTTTGTTTCTGATGGTTTTAAAGAAGTAAAATTTCTATAAATATCCATGGTAAAAATCGTACTAATACTATTTGTCATAGAGGCTAATGAGGAAACTATGGCAGCAATTAAAGCAGCAAAAGTAAGACCCAAAATACCGTTTGGCAATAAGGACATCATCATTGGGTATGCTTGATCAGATTTATCTAGCTCAGGATATATAACTGCGGCGCATATTCCAGGAAGAACTACAACAAATGGCATTAAAAGCTTAAGGTATGCTGCAAACATTACTCCCTTCTGTGCTTCAGGCAGTGATTTTGCTCCAAGTGCTCTTTGAGTAATATATTGATTGAAGCCCCAATAAGCAAAGTGAGCAATCCATAGGCCGCCAATCAAAACCCAGACTCCTGGAAGATCTTTATATGCAGGATTATCAGTAGATAAAATCATGTCAAATTTTTCAGGAAGTAATTGATAAACTTTGTTCAAACCATTGAATATTCCTGTACCGTCCGATATTTGATTTAAAGCAATATAAGATACAGAAAGTCCCCCAAAGATTAATAAAACAACCTGAATAATGTCTGTCATGGCGACTGCTTTTAGCCCACCCCAAAGTGAGTATGCTAAAGATAGGAGAGCTAACAGCAATAAGCCGGTAAATAGATCTAGCCCAGTGAGTGAATTTATTGCCAACGATCCAAGCCACAAAACGCTTGTAAGATTTATAAATACATAAACAGCCAGCCAAAAAAATGAGAGTACAAGACTTACCCTTTTATCAAACCTCTGTTCAAGAAATTGAGGCATAGTATAGATTTGCTTTTCTAAAAAAAGAGGTAAGAAATATTTTGCCATTACTATTAAAGCAATGGCTGCAGTCAATTCATAGGTTGCAATTGCCATACCAACTACAAAGCCTTGTCCGGACATTCCAATTATTTGTTCAGCAGAAATGTTTGCAGCAATAAGAGATGCTCCAATAGCCCACCAAGGCAATGATCTTCCAGCTAGAAAATAATCTTCAGCAGTTTTCTCTTGGCCCAATTGAGATCGAGAAACATATTGAGCTAGAAATATAATCCCAATGCAATAAAAAATAACAATAAATATATCTAAATTACTAAATAGCATTAACGGAATCCCCTAAAATCATGTAATAGGTATTATCGTTTAATTAAAAGGAAATGTAAGAGAATCTATAAATTAAAGGCAAAAAAAAACAGAGCTAGGCTCTGTCTTTTCAGTTCGAGATTGGAAGGGGTCTAAAGTGAGAATCTCTTTAGCTCCTTGAAGGCTTTCTCTTTCCTTCTTGGTGGGTCACTAAGCTCTTTTTTATCGTCGACTCTTAGTAACGCTTTCGCCCTTCGTCTCTTCCTTCTCTTTCTCTCTTACTCCCGTCTGCAGTTGATTGTAAGTCGGTCCGAGTTGGTCTATTAAATATACGCCTTTAGGAAATAGTGTCAACACTTTTTTTAAAAAAAATATAATTAATTTAAAGAAATTTATTTATGCCATTTATTTTCATAAAAATCAGCTAAAACTTCAAAGGCTTCTTTTTTATTTCCGTTCTCATCAATTAAACCTTTTCTGTTGTAAAAATCTTGTATTCCAGGCAGGGGTCTCAGCATGGCTCTAAAATCTTTGAAAACCCAAGGGCTGATTCCTTGGATTTGTGGATTGTTAGAGAGCATTTCTAATTGATGCTTGTAAAGCTTAGCTTGATACCCTTCAGACCAAATTTTATTCGTATGATTGCCATACTTTGCACCTGCACCAAATTCAGATATATGAATAGGTTTATCAAATATAGAGCTAATTTTTATCTTTGGCATAACCTCAAACATTAACTGTCTAAGAGTACCTTCAGAAATCATCATTTGGTCTGTAAAAAATGTCACGTAGTACCACCCAAAGTACTCATTATAAGAAATTAAATCTACACTATCACCCAAGGGGTCTTCAATCGAAAGGGAGAAATTTAATTCATGATCTATCGATACATTTGCTCGATCTAGGATTGATTTAAAAATAGCTTTTTCTTTTGGATCAACCCATTTAGATTTTGCTCCCTGTAAGGCTAAAACTAAAACTAATGACCTAAATTGTTCTTCACTCCCTGATAGAAGAGCCGCTGTTGTTAATCGCGATGTGTCTGTCACCTCTATTTCAGAAAGCAATGCATTTAAGAATTGCATTCTTGATGAAGATAGAGGTGTTTCATTTGCCACTGACCAAACTACAACAGATGCCCTATTTTGATCTCTTTGAACCAGTCTGCTGATTTGGTTCTTAGCTATTGTTAATGTTTCAGCGTTAGACCAATCAATGTTCCAGTAAACAGGAACCTCCTCCCAAAGCATGAGCCCAAATTGGTCCGCGATCTTGGCTAGATGGCGAGTGTAAGGATAATGTGCAGCTCTTACAAAATTAATATTAAGCTCCTTAGCTGTTGATAGTAATTTTTTAAAATGCTCCTGTGAAAAAGCCGGTCCATCTATCCCAATAGGCTCTGAATGCATAGCAATTCCCTTAAATCTGATCTCGCTATTATTCAAATATATTTTCTGGCCTTGTGTTTTGATGGAGCGAAAACCTATCTCATCATTAATTGATTCATCTTTAGAGGATATGATGACCTCATAGAGTTTTGGGTTTGCTGGTGACCAAAGCTGAGGGGTGATTTTTATATTCTCTGTGATTGCTCCTAAAGAGTTAGTTATGAATTTATTCGAATATTGAAGCTCCGGTATTTCAAGGCTAATCTCTTTTCCTGCAAATTTATCATTCATTTCAAGGCTAAAATAAGCTTGAGAAAAATTTTCTGGATTTAGTTGCAGATAGGCATTTCTAATAAATTGCTTCGGAGTCTCGACAATATATACATCACCAACAATGCCTCCCCATGGCCACCAATCAGTTTTTTGAGTGGGAACAGAAGACTTATTGAGAGTGTTGTCGGTTTGCACCAATAATATATTGTCACCATCTTTTAAGTGATCAGATATTTCAAAGTTGAATGGGACATAGCCGCCTTCAAACTCTCCAACAATAGACCCATTGATGAATACTTTTGTCGTGAAGTTACTGCCCTCTATATAAAGGTGAGTTAAAGATTCTTTATTGGGCGAATATTGAAATTTTTTATAGAGCCAGACTGGCCCTCTATAGAAAAAAAGTTTTTCATCTGCAGCATTCCAGGCTCCAGGAATTTGAATTTTTGCTGCAGTCTCAAAGTTGTATTCAATTAACTCCATACCTGTTTTTTGAGTTTTGTTTTTTGGAAACCCGCCAAAAAAAGATGACTCAGGCAAACCATTATTCATGGGATCAACGATGTAGCTCCATTCGCCATTCAAGGTTAAGATCTGTCTTGAATCTATCCATCCCATTAAATTATCTGGAGTTGGGTAGACTGGCGCCTCTCTTTCAAAAAAACTATCTGCATCAGATTGATCTTCAGACTGCAGATTAAATGCAAAAAATATTAAAAAACTGAAAAGAGTTCTTGGAATTATATTTAGAATAGAATTAATCAAGGACGAATTGACGGACTATTTGATGAAGATCTTCTGTGCCTTGCAAATAGCTAGAAACCTTTACTCTCTCATTGTTTCCATGCACACCAGAAAAATCATTTGGATCAAATATGATTGGATTAAAGCCATAGCTATCGATGCCAAGCTCACGAGTAAAATGACTATCAGTAAATCCAGTGCTTACAGCTGGCGCAACTCTTGAACCTGGATGCATTGAAGCTGTTATAGATTTAATATGTTTGAAGAACTCAGACTCAGTTGAGGAAACTGCAGGAGCAAAAGCAAGCACAAGCTCAACCTGAACGCCTGCTGGCTCAACTAAATTCTTAAAATCCTGAATAAACTCATCTGAGCTTCTATCAGGCAGCATTCTACAATCAACCTCTGCTTCAGCAACAGGTGGAACAACATTAATTTTTTGTGAGCCTTTTAGCATTGTTAAGGAGCATGTATCTCTTGTTAAGGCATGATACGAAGGAGAGAACTCTTGTAGCTTAGCAAGAAAATCATCTTGCTTAATTGCAGTTTTAATATCTGCAAAGGCCTGAGCATTTTCACCAGTCATATTTAAAGAAAGACTCTTAAAATATGTATCTACTGCCGGGATAATTCTAGCTGGAAATGGGTTTTCTCTGACTAAATTCAAAGCATGAACAATACGAGAAACTGAACTTGTGGCTCTTGGCGAAGATCCATGCCCAGGCTCATCAGTAGCAATTAGTCTTAGCCATACTGGCACTTTTTGAGTTACTTCGATCGAAAAGACAGTTTCAGTATCTATCTTTAGACCGCTGCCACCTTCATTAATAAGGTACCCCGCCCCTTCAAAAACCTCAGGATGGTTTTCTATCATCCAGCCTGCGCCATACAGACCGCCAGCCTCCTCATCTGCGGTTGCAAGAAAAACTAAATCTCTTTTTAATTTTTTATTTTCTCTGTGCATTCTAATAAAAGATATGAGATGAGAAATACCAGCTCCCTTCATATCTATAACACCTCTGCCATAAAGGTACCCATCTCTAATCTCGGCAACCATTGGATCAGTCTCCCAATAATCTTTAGATGCTGGGACAACATCGGTATGCTGCAGAAGAATTAATGCAGGAAGATCACCACCCTTGATTCTTGCCCAAATATTTCCTCTACCAGGTGCACTTTCACCAGTAAAATATTCAATACCCTCTCTTTCAAAGATTTTTGCATAAAAATCTACAGCTCTAGATTCATTCCCAGGTGGGTTAATGGTATCAATGCTCACAAACTCTGAGAGTAGCTCAATTGGATCAAGAGATTCAGCAGAAATTGAAATATTAAAGAGGAAAAGAAAACTTAAAAATATTTTTTTTATTAACATTAATTTATTCCTTCAACCAAAACTACATGTCGACTAGATGAGTTTAAAGAGTATTTTAGGGCCTCTTGATATTCATGTGACTCATAGCAAAGCTTGGCTTCATCCATAGAATTAAATTCAACCAAAACAGTTCTTTCATATGGACCACCTTCTAACTCAATTTGATCTCCACCTCTAACCAAAAAAATGCCCCCATGTTTATTAATTGCTGGCCCGGCTAACTTAATATATTCATCATATTCGTCCGAGTTATGAACATGACATCTAGTAATCCAGTAAGCTTTCATTATGCTTTATATTTTAATCGCATGGCATGCAAGATTGGCTCAGTGTAGCCGCTTGGCTGTGCTCTTCCTTGTATTGCTAAATTGCAAGCAGCCTGAAATGCAATGCCATCATAGGATGGTGCCATGGGTTGATAGGTTGGATCACCAGAGTTTTGTTGATCTACAATTATAGCCATGCGTTTCATGGTTTCCATGACTTGATCCTCAGAGCAAACGGAATGATGCAACCAGTTGGCTATATGTTGACTGGATATTCTGCAGGTAGCTCTATCCTCCATTAGTCCTATGTTATTAATATCAGGAACCTTTGAGCATCCAACACCTTGATCTACCCATCGAACTACATAACCTAGAATACCTTGAGCATTATTATCTAGCTCCTTTTGCACATCTTCTAAGGACAAAGATTTAGCATCCGACATCACGGGGATTGTTAAAATATCATCAAGACTTGCTTTAGGGCGTTCCAGTAATTTTTCTTGTCGCTCTGATACCAATATTTGATGGTAGTGCATTGCGTGCAGAGTCGCGCCTGTTGGTGAAGGGACCCAAGCACAGTTTGCTCCAGATTCTGGATGCATGGTTTTAGTTTCATACATATTCAGCATCTCGTCAGGCATAGGCCACATGCCTTTGCCTATCTGCGCATTACCTTTAAATCCAGTCTCAAGACCAGAGTCAACATTCCAGTCCTCATAGGCAAGAATCCAAGGCTGCTGTTTCATTTCAGCTTTAGGAATCATAGGACCTGCCTCCATGCTTGTATGAATCTCATCTCCGGTTCTATCTAAAAATCCAGTATTAATAAAAATCACTCTATCCTTAGCTACACGAATGCATTCTTTGAGATTTACAGTGGTTCTTCTTTCTTCATCCATTATTCCAATTTTTGCGGTTAACTGATTTAGATTTAAAGATTTTTCTACTGCTGAAAACAAATCACAAGTAAATTGGACCTCGTCTGGACCATGCATTTTTGGCTTAACTATGTAGATACTCCCAGCCTCAGAGTTTTGAACTTCACTGTTACCGTTTAAATCATGCATAGCAATGCAGATAGTGAACATTGCATCCAAGATACCCTCTGGAACTTCGTCACCATTTTGATCAAGGATTGCAGGGTTAGTCATCAAATGTCCAACATTCCTAACTAACATCAGACTTCTTCCTGAAAGCTGAAGATTAGATCCATCTGGTGCAATATAATTTCTATCTGGGTTAAGGGATCTAGTCATCTCAGCTCCCCCTTTAATAAAAGTTTCCTTTAAATCACCTTTCATTAGGCCAAGCCAATTTCTGTATACAGCGACCTTATCCTCTCCATCAACAGCTGCAACTGAGTCTTCACAATCTTGAATAGTGGTGATTGCGGACTCCAGCAATACATCTTTTATGCCTGCAGGATCTGTGGCTCCCACAGAATGATCAGGATCAATCTGAATCTCAGCATGGAGACCATTGTTTTTTAATAAAACTCCAGAAGGTTGTTCTGCTGAGCCTTGATAACCTTGAAACTGATCACTATCCAATAGATTTGTAGTCTCTCCGTTTAAAAGGCTAATTTCTAAAAGGCCATTTTTAACATTAAAGGAATTAACATCTGTATAGCTTGCATTATTAATCGCAAAATTCTTATCTAAAAATTTCTTTGCAAACTCAATAACTTTATCTCCACGCACAGGATTGTAGGCGCCAGCTCTTGAAGCACCATTTTCCTCTGAAATCATATCTGTGCCATACAGGGCGTCATAAAGACTTCCCCATCTTGCATTAGCAGCATTTAAAGCAAATCTTGCATTCATGACTGGAACAACCAACTGAGGTCCAGCAATAGATGCAATTTCTGGATCTACATTCTCAGTTGTAATTTTAAAATCTCCGCCTTCTTCTAAAAGATATCCAATTTCTTTTAAAAAATTTTTATAAATATCTAAGTTTTTTTCTTGTCCTGGATTAGCTAAATGCCAAGCATCTATTTGCTCCTGCATTGATTCTCTTACACCAAGCAATGTTTTATTTTTGGGGCTAAATTCATTAATGATTTTCTCTAAACTTATCCAAAAATGCTCTTCAGATAAATCTAATCCTGGTAACACTTCTGATCTAAGAAATGATTCAAGATCTGTTGAAACTGATAAGGATCCTTTTTTTATATATTGGTCTGCCACTTTTGCTCGCTTGTATAATAAAAATAAAGATATAGTCTAACAAATAAAAATGAAGGGCTAGAGGAAATTATTGTAATTAAATAAATAATTTTGACACTACTTCATAACAGATTAGAATTCATAAAAATGCATCAAAATAAAATATTATTTTTAAGCTTATTTATCTTTGTAATAAGCTCATGTGGAGGTGGAGGCGGAGGGTCACCAGCTGAAGCTCCCCAACAAAACTCAACAACTCCTACTCCAGCTCCAGCTCCAGCTCCCACACCCTCTCCAACTTCAGTTACAAGCAATCTTATTGCTCAGGCTAAAGGAACAATTAATGGTGAGATGAGCTATAAAGAGATTGATAGAAAGTTTATTTTATATGTTCCTTCAAGCTATGAAAGCTCTGCAAAGCAACCACTTGTATTTAACTTTCATGGGTATGGTAGCAATGCCAATGAACAAATGAATTATGGGGATCTTCGCTCACAAGCAGATGCCAATGGTTTTATCTTGGTTCATCCTGAAGGTTTGGATGATATTGCAGGAACAAGTTATTGGAATATGGGGGGCTGGTCAATTAGTGTTCATGATGATTTGGAGTTTATAGATAACTTAATCAACCTCTTGATGGATAAATATTCTGTTAATGCCGAAAGAATTTATTCGACCGGTATGTCAAATGGTGGCTTTTTTAGCTTTCATCTAGCTTGTAATTTAAATACTAGTTTTGCAGCCATTGCTTCAGTTACTGGGTCAATGTCCTACGATACTTTTAACAGCTGCAATGCAAGAAAGCCAACACCAATCATGCAAATTCATGGATCGATTGATACAGTTGTTCCTTATTCTGGAATAGATACTGTTATGAAGCCTGTTATGGAGGTAATGGAGTACTGGAAGATAAATAATTCATGTGACGATTACATGCTAGCCGTTCCAGGAATCCTACCCGGGACAAGCTCTTGGACAGAGACCTACATATTTGATAACTGCTTAAATGGGACGCAAAATATTCATCTTTATGTTCAGGGAGCTGGGCACATCTGGCCTGGTTCTATATACTCAAGGATCAATGATCCTGATTCGAGCCAAAGAATCTGGGACTTCTTTTCAAAGTATGACATAAATGGTGTCATACAATAAAAAAAGGGGATTTTGCAATCCCCTCTTATTCAATTAATTAGACAGTTTAATCTTTAAAATCAACTCTGTAGATAATTGCATGATCAATCATCTCGCGAATCTCTTCATAGCCTTTTGATATTTCCTCTAACTCAACCTCATTATCTCCATACATTTTCTCTAATTCTTCTTCTACAGCTTTACTTTTTTCTTCAGTCTGCTGCATTGAAGCTAAGTCTTTGTATTGAACTGTAATCCAAACATTTGGAGTATCGGCAACGCTTAGAGATGTCCAAACATTAAAATCCTCGACATAGCCTAATTTCTTTTGAACATTCATAGCTCTAACCCAAGTTCTATTGAGATTTGTAAGATATGTATCTACATAGTTTGGCTGAACTGCAACAACAGTTAACTCCATTGGCTCTTGCGAAGGAGTGAAATCTTCATAGATTTCTGCTGATGCAAACATGGTAAATAACAGAGGTAAAAGTAATAACTTTTTCATAATTTTTCCTTATATATTTTTATCTAATTAAAGTCCCAGAATACATCCTTGAATTTTCACAAGAATATGTTTCTCTGACCGCTTTATTCTCATCTGTATTATTAACATTTGACCAGTAATGATCAATTGCTTTACCCCATTCCTCCCAATCAGGCGAGCCATAAGATAATACAAAATCATACTCAGCAAGTTGAGCTGGAGCTCCATTGCTAGGTCTGATTAAACGGGCACCATTTTTTATGCCTGCTTCATGAGAAATTTTCATTTGATTGCTTAGATTGATGTAAGCATCAGCAAGAGTCTTACCTTCTTTTAAATTACAATAACGATAAGAAACTGGATAGGCACTTGATAGTTCTTCTGGATCAAAATTTGATTCTAAAACCCATTGAACCGCATTGAAAGCTTGCACACATGTTACAGGAATTGAGTCTCTTACTTTCTTAAATTCATCACCAAACCAATTATCCAAAGCCTTTCCCATATTGGTGGCTGTATCAGTGTGGCCGACCCAGAACATATCAAAATCATTCAATGGAGTCCGATATCTAGGAACCATAACAGCTGCATCATAACCAGCTTCATCAGTTGCATCCATGACTTTGTTCCATGACTTAGACCATTTCATAAAATCATCAAAACTTTTTCCGTCATTAAGGTTACACATTAAGTATTCTGCTCTGATAGGATCGGGAACTTCCTGTGATTGAATAAAACTTGCTGAAAACAACAAAGTAATTAAAAATAATTTTTTCATTTTTTTCTCCGAAATTAAAAAATTTATGAAATATTAGTATGCAATATATGTGTAAAAAATATATGGTTTTATGTGTCAATTGTGCAAAAAAAAGCCTTGAAGATTCAAGGCTTTTTAAATTGGGGAAAATACTCTAGAAATTATAAGTCCATCTAACTCCATAAGTTGCTTGTTCCCTTGCCCAAATACTTTTGTTAAATCCTAGGGGTGCAGTTGCTTCTCCAATGTGCATAATATTTTGCTCATCGGTTATATTTTGACCATAAATATCAACACGCCATTTTGGATCATCAACAGATGGGGTAATAGAAATCATGGCATTGTATTCAGTCCATGCAGGCACTTTATCCCATTCCAGATCAAACAAAGTTGTATAACGTTCGTCTTGTTTATAAGCATCTAACCTAAAATTAACATTGTAATTTTCAGTAGTCATGGTGTATTGAACACCTAGATTCATTGAGAGTTCAGGATGCGTTAATGTATTCCCACTTATATCTGAAAGCAATCCATCCTTAATGGCATCAGCCGGATTACAACCTAAGATCGCACAAGCAGTATTTACCATCACAGATGAATAAAGATCTCTTGAAGCTGTCAATGATGGTAAGTGCCCAGGAGTTACATTCGGCAAGAAACTTACTGGCGTTGGTTGTCCAGTGACTCTGTCACCATGAAATTCTGCCGGCACAATAATCGCTTGAGCTGGACCCCATAAACCGCCCTGCCACATGTTCCAGATTACAGTTGCAACATCTTTTCTGACGACAAAGACTTCTCCATCTGCAGCATTTTTCATTAAATGCCAATTACCACAACCTGATGTTAAACAAAGGTCAGCATTCGCTGGGTTCATAACCATTTCGCCACTAGCAATTTCTGATTCTTCCCAAGCAATGCCCATATTGAATTGCCATTGGGGAGCATTGATTGGCACCCATATAAACTCACTTTCAAAACCCATCATGTCAACATCAATTCCTTCGTTGACACGAGTTTTATTCTGAATTTTAGTGACTTGATAATCCTCAGCATCATACATATATGCTGCTGCATTCCATCTCATACCTTGAGCTGGAAAATCAGCTTTAAAGCCAACTTCAAATGCAGTGAGCTCAGTGGATGGAAATACCTGAGGAGTATCAGGATACTTTGCTGGATCTAACGGGGGATTGAACCCACCACCCTTAAAACCCTTAGAAATTGAGCCATAAACAAGGGTATTATCATTTAAAACATAATCAACAACAAAGCGGCCCGTATTATTTGCATAATCAGTTTCGGGATCACCAGGGGTGCCTGATGCATACCAGGATTGACCGAAGGCTGGAATGGATTGTCCAGGCAATGCAGCAAAACCATTGCCTTGGCTACCGAAACCAACAACACTGAGGAATGGTGAACGACCATACTGCTCTTTATAATCCTCGGTTCTTCTTAGGCCTAAAGTGTATTTCAATCTATCGCTAGCTTGATAGTAGATCTCACCAAAAATCGCTGAACTTCTTGTGGCTGAAATAGTTGAACTCCTAAATAATGGAGCGTATAGCTGAACAAACCCTTGTGGCAGTCCGCCAGTTAAAACTCCTGGGGGAAATAAAGCCAAAGCGTCTAAACCATTTGCAGCAATATCATAGACACTTTTTCCAGAGGCTTCTGTATGAATTGCACCTAATAAATAATTCCAATTTCCATCTAAACTTGATTGAAATCTTATCTCGGTAACTTCATTTTTACCTTCAGGGTTATACTGACGATCAAAACCTTCTGGGAAGTTCATAGTATCTGTAAGACAGCCCCCATAAGAGCCTAAAGTTCCATCCTCAAGATTACAATTTGGACCATAACCTGTCATAGGAACATAGCCACCAGGAAAATAAGGATTGTCTTTAAATCGAAGTCGATCATACTCTTCAGATTCATAAACTCCTGTTCGGTCATACAACCTATCTTTTCTAGAATGAGATAAAGTCATGTCCCAATTATCATTAATAGAATGATTAATAATTAGTTGAGTTATGTCTTGATCAATAATATATCTTGGATTTCCTCTATTGTTAGACTGCCAAAAACCCTTTGGTGCGCCCGACATATCTGTGACCGGGGTGTAATCTAAGATACCAGTCAAGATTGCTAGATTTTCTACAAAGGTTGCCATTGGATGAGTTAACTCATGAACTAAGGGGGCACCTGGAGTACAACCAACAGCTACTGAGGGGTCACGTTTACAATATCTATTATTTACATAATGACGAGTAGAATCTTCTTCATAATGATCATGTACAAATAGAATATCTGTGTTATCGCTAAGCTGCCATGCAAAAGAAAATCTATACGCAGATGAGTCTCTGCCATTGATATGAGAGGTAGGAGCTTTTGAGTATATATTTTTAATATCACCATCGCGTTCAACAGACATAAGCGCAAATCTTGCGGCCATGGTATCGCTCAGAGGATAATTAACAGTGTATCTAAGTTTTTCTAAATTATAATCGCCTAAGTCAACTGAAACCTTTTGAGTAACCTCGCCAAATCTTGGTCTTGCCGTGATGAGATTGATGGCTCCTCCTACAGAATTTTTACCATAAAGCGTTCCTTGCGGACCTCTAAGAACCTCAATACGCTCCATGTCTAAAAATTCACCATCTTGCATAGTTGTTGAGCCAACAGGCAAATCATTCACATGAATTTCTACACCTGACTCCGCTGTGGCTGAAACAGCAAGGTTAGTAATACCTCGAATATTAAATGCTCCGCCCCCAGAATCATTTCCTTGGAAATTTAAACTTGGCGTAATAAGCTGCAAATCTGATCCTGATTGAATTTGTTGATCCTCTAGCATGTCAGCTGTTAGAGCTGTCACAGCAATAGGGACATCTTGCAAACTCTCTTCAACTCTTTGAGAGGTAACTATGACCTCCTCAATTGAATTGACTGCCTCATCTTGTGCAGCAGCTGGATTAATTAAAAGCAAAAAACTACCTGCAAGTGCAGCAGCCTTTAGACCATAAACGAATGTGGTAAATTTCATAACTTAACTCCCCCTAAAAGTAAGTATTGATAAAAATATCATAAAGATTATTTATAAATATTTAATATATTTTATAGTAAACATAATAAATCTCATGAATGCAATTAAAAAAATACAAATATTTACTCATTAGTAAATATTTCAAAAACTAAAAATATACTTGATGGGTAAAAAATCTATATTTAGTAATACAATATTTATTTAACTTATTACCTAATAACATATGCGATATTTATTTTGCTTGCTGCTAATCAGCTCATGTTCCTCTGATCAAAAAATCAATGAAGCTGACTTAATTCTAACTTCAAACAAAGTAATTTTAATGACAGGCAACGAGCAAGCTCAGCCTTTATCTATTGCAGTGAAAAATAAAGAAATTATCTGGATAGGCTCTCACAAGAATGCAAAACATATTCAAGGCAAGCATATAGATTTTGGTAATCAGGCGGTTCTTCCAGGCTTTATTGATGCGCATGGTCATGCTTCTTATTTAGCATTTGCCACTCAGGTTGCAAACATTGCCTCTCCTCCAGTAGGCACTATTAAAAATATTAAGGAACTCCAGACCGAACTCAGAAAATTTATTAATGACTCTAATCTAAAACCTGGTGAATGGGTAATGGGTCTTGGTTATGATGACTCGCTGCTAGAAGAACAAAGGCATCCCACGAAAGATGACCTTGATGAAGTCAGCACTGAACACCCGATATATCTCATTCATGTTTCAGCTCATCTTGGTGCAGCTAATTCTTTAGGCTTGTCGTTGGCAAATATTAACTCAGAAACTCAAGATCCGCCGGGAGGGAGGATTCGAAGATATGAAAACTCATTAGAACCAAATGGGGTGTTTGAGGAAACAGCAGCATACCCCCTGCAACAACTGGCCATGAGCGCCTATAAAGATCCCATTGGAAGTGTTAAACAAGCCATGAATATTTATGCTAGAAATGGAATTACCACAGCTCAAGATGGAGCCTCTAGCCCAGAAACCATTGGTTTAATGCAGGCAGCCGATGCGCAAGGCATGATCAACCTGGATATTATTAGTTACCCCATAGGACAAAATGGATTAGATCAAAATCTAGATTCAATTAATTTTGGTAACTATGAAGGAAGATTAAAAATTGGGGGTATTAAACTAATTTTAGACGGTTCGCCCCAAGGAAAAACTGCTTATTTAACTGAGCCTTATTACAAGCCGCCTCACAGTGAGTCAGATTCATATAAAGGATATCCTCTTATTCCGCAGTCAGAAGTTTCGAAATGGGTAAAGCGGTATGCTGACCTCAACATTCCCATTATGGCCCATGCCAATGGTGACGCTGCAGCTGATATGCTGATTGAGGCTGTAAAAGATGCAGACATTACTTCCGATCATCGAACCATCATGATTCATGCGCAAACCGTTAGAGAAGATCAGCTGGATCAAATGAAAGAACTAAGCATCATCCCGTCTTATTTTTCAACCCATACATTCTACTGGGGTGACTGGCATAGAGATTCAGTGTTTGGGGAAGATCGTGCCATGCGTATAAGTCCTACAAAATCCACTCTCAATAGAAAGATGCCTTTCACTGTCCACAATGATGCTCCTGTTGTTCCACCGGATATGATTAGACTGTTGTGGTCAACAACCAACAGAAAAACCAGATCTGGAAAAGTTCTGGGTGAGGAACAAAAAATTTCTACCTATTCAGCTTTGGAGGCAATGACAATTAACGCTGCTTTTCAGCATTTTGAGGATGATATCAAAGGCAGTATTGAGGTTGGTAAACTGGCAGACTTAGTTGTTTTATCAGAAGATCCTTTAAGCATGCCAGTGGATGAACTGCTAGAATTAAAAATTATGGCCACTTACTCTTATGGCAAGGAAATCTTTAAAAATGAAAAATAATACTAAATTTAATCATCCTGTGATTCTAATTAAAAAATCTCTTTTGGGGTTCTTTTTGATGCTGGTAATCTCACCCGCATCAAATGCAGATCAAAACCTAGCTGTTTTCGAGCCAATGGATGTATTTGATCTTGAGTGGGCAACTGATCCTCGTGTATCACCTGATGGCAAAACTATAGTCTATGTGCGTAAATCCAATGATGTTATGAAAGATCGTGAGCGGTCTAATTTATGGCAGGTTTCAGCAGAGGGAACTGATCATAGGCCGCTTTATTCAGGCTTAAGCAGCATTAAATCTCCTCGCTGGTCTCCAAATGGAAAAAAGCTCGCATTTGTTTCTAATGATACTGGATCGCAACAAATTCATGTGAGATGGCTAGATAATGGAGAAACTGCACTTATTTCACAATTACAAGCTTCGCCGTCAAATCTGTCCTGGTCACCAGATGGGAAGTGGCTTGCTTTTACCATGAATGTTAAAGCGCCATCTGAGACCATTGCTGAGACTCGAACAAAACCTGAAGGCGCTACTTGGGCCAAGGGACCTATAACAGTAACAACAACCCAGTATCAGTATGATGGACAAGGGATTGTTGAACCAGCATATCGCCATGTATTTGTTGTTCCCGCGGAAGGAGGCTCTGCACGACAACTGACTGAAGGTAATTTTAATCATTATGGATCTCTAGCGTGGTCACCTGAAAGCACTGATATTTTCTTTTCAGCTTATCGCTCTGCTGACTGGGAACTTGTAAGCGATGAAGCAGATATTTATTCAGTAAATTTAGCCACGAAAGACATTAAGCAAATCACCAACCAATCTGGTGCTGAGCGCTCACCAGTCATATCACCAAATGGGAAGTTGATTGCATTTAATCAAGAAGAAAGACGGCCTCTTGCCTACACGCCAGATCAGATCGCAATCATGGATCTAAATGGAAATAACATCCGCTTGCTAACAGAGGATCTAGATGGAGATGCGAATAATTTACATTGGGCCAATGATAGCAAGTCACTTTTCTTTGCTTATGATGAACGTGGTATTAGAAAGATCGGTCAAGTCACCACAAATGGTGAACTTAAAGAGATTACAAAAGGACTTGGTGGAACAACGCTTGGAAGGCCCTACCTTTCAGGGGGTTTTCATCTTGCTAATAATACTATTGCATATACTCACGGGACTTCTGAGCGACCTGCAAACGTTGCGGTTATAAATGAAGAAGAAGTGCAAATTTTAACAGCCTTAAATGATGATCTTTTAAGCCACCGCAAATTAGGAACAGTCAACGAAATTGCTTACAAATCCTCTTTCGATAATCAGGAAATTCAGGGTTGGTATATTACCCCGCCAAATTTTGATCCTTTAAAAAAATATCCATTAATTCTTGAAATTCATGGTGGACCACATCTAGCTTATGGCCCCTATTTCTCAGCTGAGTTACAAATCATGGCAGCAGCAGGATATGTTGTTTTTTATAATAACTATCGCGGAAGCCTATCGTATGGAGAAGATTTTGCCCTTCTTTTGCAATACAAATATTCTAGTGAAGAGGATTTTGCTGATCACATGTCAGGCATAGATACGTTGATTGATCTTGGGTTTATTGATGATACAAACCTTTTTGTTGCTGGTGGCAGTGCTGGTGGGATAGCTACTGCATATGCGGTTGGGTTAACGGATCGTTTTAATGCTGCAGTTGCTGCTAAACCTGTCATTAATTGGTTAAGCAAACCGCTGACTGCTGACTCTATGGTTGGTCAAATTTACCACCAATTCCCAGGCCCTCCTTGGGAACATCTTGAGCATTACTGGAAAAGATCGCCGTTATCTTTAATGGGGAATGTGACCACCCCTACAATGTTGCTGACAGGTGAAAATGATCGAAGGACGCCTATTTCAGAAACCGAACAATTTTATCAAGCCCTTAGATTAAAGGGAGTAGACAGTGCAATGGTTCGCCTGCCAGATACTTCTCATGGAATTGCAAGCAGACCCTCTCGACTAATTACAAAAGTTGATCATATTCTTGCTTGGTTTGAGAGATATAAAACTGAGACCAAACAATAAAACAACTGTGATAAGGTTATTACTCATTAGTTTTACGATATAAATTTATATATTTTAGGAGATGATATGAATAAACTATTTTCAATAATTGGCTTGTTATTTATAGCTCAAATTACATTTGCTGGTCATCACGAATCTGGGCATATGCAAAAAGGGGCTGTTATTGGTTATGAGATCTCAGAAGATGGCACAAAGTTAGACATTGTGGCTGGGGATCTATCTCTTGTAAAAATTTGGGTTGATTATGTGGAAGCACACAATCAGCGAGATCTTGAGGCAATTGATAAAACTAATGCTGATGACTTAGTTGGCAAGGCTCCTAATGGGGTAATTGTGAATGGTTCTGCAGAGCATGCTGCTTTTCTAAAGAACTGGTTTGAAACATCTAATCCTGTATGGGAATTTGTCTATGCTATGGCAAATGATGTGCCTCAAGCAGACGGATCTATTCATCATTGGGTAACCTCCTCTTATAAAGTAACCGATACCATTGATGGTAAAGAGGTTGTTGCAAGAGAATCATTTGATGTTCGAATTGAAAACAGTAAAATCAAAGAGATCATAGTAGCCTCGCGTCAAGTGCTTTCTGAATAAGAATAAGGGAGCTAAAAAAAGCCCCCTTATTTAATATGAACCTTGGGGTAGAATTAACCAGTTTTGGGGAGAACGGATTATCTAGTTCATATGTTGATTATTTAATACTTTTCATGAATCAATTGAATTACAAATTTGTGAATAAAAGTTAAATCTTTGAAAACTTTATTTTGTTATAGCCCTTCTTTAGGAATTGTATTAAGAAAAAATTTTTAAATTATCTTCTTCAAGGTGCGCTTTCTTAGAGCATATCAATGTAGAAAGAAATTGTTCAGCAACATTTCTCCATGTATATTTCTTAGCGCTTCTTGTGCAATTTTCTTTTTTGATTTCTAGTGCTTTGTCGATAGCCGTCTTCAAATCATTGTCTAAAGATCCTGTAATTCCATCTTCAATAATATCTAATGGCCCGGTAACTGGATAAGCTGCTACAGGCACACCACAAGACAAAGCTTCAATAACAACTATTCCAAACGTATCTGTCATGGATGGAAAAACAAAGACACTCGCATTACGATACCAAGCTGCAAGCTCAGGTCCTGTTTTGCATCCAACAAATTTTACGGTAGGGAATTTTTTTTGCAGCTTCTGTCTATAAGGTCCATCGCCGACTACAACTTTTTCATGAGTAGTTTCTATACTCAAGAACGCTTCGATATTTTTTTCCTTTGAAACTCTGCCAACATAAAGTAAATAATCTTTATCATTTATTTTTATTGAAGTATCTTTAAACTTTTTTAAATCTATGCCTCTTGACCAGATTTTAAGGTTTCTAAACCCTCTCTTCTCTAATTCTTTCTTGTGAGATTTTGTGTTAACTAAAACACTATGAGATCTTTTATGAAACCACCTCATGAGAGCGTATGTAATTGATAGTGGAAATTTAATATGCAAATTAAGATACTCTGGAAATTTTGTGTGAACAGCTGAAGTAAAAGGAGTCTTTTTATATGATAAATAAATTCTGCTAACAATTCCCAATGGTCCTTCTGTGCCTATATGAATGCAATCAGCATCACTTTCTTTGATTTTTAGAATAACTTTCCAAGGATTAATGGCAGCTTTTATTTCTTTATAAAAAGGCAAGGGTAATGAAAAAAATTTTCCTGGATGAAGTACCTCAACCTCAATATTGCGCTTGCTTAGTTCCGAAATAATATTTGAATAAGTGGTTACAACACCATTAACTTGAGGATGCCATGCGTCTGTTATTAGAAGTAACTTCATTATGAAGCTTTACTGATGGGTTCTAAAAAATGAGAGTTCACTACATTACTAAAATCTATGATTTCAAATTCACCATTCAGATGTTCAATAATCCCCGTACAAGATTCTACCCAGTCACCACAGTTCATATATTGGACTTGATTAACTTCAGAAATTGCTACTTTGTGAATATGGCCACAAATAACCCCATCAAATCCTTTCTTTTTGCATTCTGCTGCGACGTTATCTTCAAAATCGGAAATAAAATTTACTGCTTTTTTAACTCTCTGTTTAAGATAATTGGAGAGTGACCAATAGTCATAACCGAGCTTGTATCTAATTTGATTAAAATACCTATTTATTACCAAAAGCAGTGAATATAATCTGTCTCCGAACACAGAGATGTATCTTCCATACCTAGTTATCACATCAAACTGATCTCCATGAATAACAAGATATTTTTTACCCTTGCTGGTATAGGTAAATCGTTCATTAAGTTCAATGTTGCCTAGTGATAGTGGCTGATACCGTCGAAGAAAATCATCATGATTACCAGTAACAAAATGAACCTTGGTGCCGTTTTTAGAGAAAGTGAGGAATTTTCTTAATACATCAGAATGAGATTGCGGCCAGTATAGTTTTGATTTAAGTCTCCAGCAATCGATAATATCGCCAACTAGAAAAAGTTTTTTTGGTTTATATTGCTTTAGGAATGTAAGCAATAGATCTGCTTGGCAGCCTTTTGATCCTAGATGGATATCTGAAAGGAAAATTGCTTTAACTTCAATTTTTTTCATTTGTAAATTAAATGAAAAATTTTCAACAGTTTGATGGCGCTTATGGAAAATTTTTGAAAATTAAAAGTGGAGCGGGAAACCAGGTTCGAACTGGCGACCTCAACCTTGGCAAGGTTGCGCTCTACCAACTGAGCTATTCCCGCTTTTGAGTTGGTTAATATACATCCAAGAGATGTTGCATTCAAGAGATTATTAATTGCTTATTTTTTTAATAATTTGATCTCTGTGCTCTCCTAAAGCTGGAGCTGTTTTAGTTACTTCCATTCTATTGCCATCGAATATTGCTGGATGTGAAACAGCATTCATTTTTCCTTGATGCGGGCTATCCATCTGAAAAATAGTGTTACTAGCTATAACTTGTGGTTGGTTAATTACCTCATCACGAGGAACGTATGGAGAGCAAGGTACATCATTATCTCTTAATGCATTTATTGCCTCATCAACGGTGTAATCGTGAAATCTAAAAAGGGATTCTTGCAGAAGTTCAGTCATGTTCTGACTTCTAGCTGAAGCATTTTCAAATCGAGGGTCTGTTTTAAATTCTGGTTTTCCGATTGCATTAAAAATACCAAACCATTGACCGTCTGTCATAGCGGCGATAGTAAAGAAACCGTCCTTTGCAGGAATGAGACTGGTGTATGTAGATGACAAAGGAGGAGCTGTCTTCACATCCTCATCAAGCAAAGTGTGATTCATCATGCCATCAGGCCATAAAAAAAAGATTGCTGAATCAAGCATCGACAATGTGATGTGGCTTGTTTCGCCTGTTCTCTCTCTTTTAAATAAGGCAGCGGTTAAAGCTTGGCATGCTGTGTAACCAGTAATTTTGTCACAGATTAAGGTTTTCATATAAGCTGGCTCATCCCCATTTGACTGGATGCTGGTAGCACCAGACATTCCTTGAATAACGTGATCATAGGCAGGAGCTGTTGACAAAGGTCCTGATTCTCCAAAGCCTGAAATAGATACATAGATGATATGAGGATTGATATCTCTCAAGACATCCAACCCAAGGCCCAATCTCTCATTAACACCTGGTCGATAGTTGCTGATAAATACATCAGCCTCTTTGACTAACTCGAGTAAAATTTTTACTTCTTCTTTATCTTTAAGATCTAGATTAAGTGATTGCTTGCCTCGATTACAGTTTGCAAAAATAGCAGAAAAACCCCCTTTTTGCGTACCAAGATATCTCATCGAGTCTCCTGATCCAGTTGGCTCAACTTTAATTACCTCAGCGCCCTGGTCGCAAAGAATCATTGTGGCTAATGATGCTGTCACTATGCTCGATAGTTCTAGAATTTTTATCCCTTGAAGTGGCTTATTGGTAGTCATTAAATTTGTCTCATTAAATTCATAACTTTCATCATATGATTCAATCATTTCAATACCAAGCAGATGTATAAATAATTTATATAGTTATGTGTACCTTCTATATTAATAAATTATGTTTAAATTAAACTCACATATAAGTAATTTGTATAATAAATTAAAGTATTATTCATGAAAAATATGTACCTTTTATTTTGCAAAATATAGTATAAAGTCATCTTTTAATATTAAATTCATAGGGGAATTTCAATGTACAAATACAGATATATTTTATCTTTATGTTTTATTTTCATCTTTTCGCTAAATTCATTCGCGCAATCAGGTGAAATCGAAGAAATCATCACAACTGCTACTAAAACAGAAAAGACTCTCCAAGAGGTCCCTGTTGCTGTATCAGTAATTAGTGCTGACGAAATAGACAAAGCAAATGTGGTCGATGCTTTTGATTTAATGCAAGTTGTGGCTTCTTTGGACACAAGACAATATCAATCTTCAAAAAATGCTGCTTTCTTTATCAGAGGCTTCGGAAATGGCTCTAATAATAACGGTGTTGAGCCCTCTGTAGCTTTATTTGTTGACGGAGTGTATCGATCAAAAATGCAAAGTAGAATTAACGACTTGCCAATGGTTGAAAGAGTTGAGGTTCTTCGTGGACCCCAAAGTACTTTGTTTGGTAAAAATGCAACTGCCGGTGTTATTAATATAATTACAAAAAAGCCTTCCTTCGAGAAATTTGGAAAGATTTCAACATCAATTGGTAATTACAATTCAAGAATAGTAAAAGCTTATTACACGGCACCACTTAGTGAGACTATGGCTTTTAGTTTGAATGCTAATACTAACCAAGCTGATGGTCATGCTAAAAATACAGTGACAGGCAATGATACCAACAACAGAGATAGATATTCTTTAAGAGCAGATTTATTAATCGAAACTGCAGACGATTTAGAAATTAGGATCACTGCTGATTACGATGAATACGATGAGTTTTGTTGCCAAGTAGGTAATGTTTCTGCAGGTCCTGCGAAAGAACTTGCTTATGCTCTTGGTGCTCAAGCTGCTCCAAATAATCCATTCACCGATCAGGTGCATTTCAATTTCGACTCTTTTGCAAAAGGTGAAAATTCCGGAATTTCAGTAAACATTGTTAAAGAAATGGAAAATATGACTTTCACAAGTATTACTTCATCAAGGGATTCAGACAGCCTTGAAAGTCAAGATATTGATTTTGATAGCTCTAGAATACTTAACCCAAATACAACAAATGTGAATCTATCTTCAAAATCTCAAGAGTTTAGACTTGCATCTAATGGTGATGCAAAGGTCAATTGGTTGGTAGGAGCATATTTTTATGAAGAAGATCTGAAAAATGATAGTAGTGTTATTTGGGGACCAACATTTAATACATTTGCAAATATTGCGTCAGGCGGAGCTCTTCCCACAGTTGGGGGTCTTCTAAGCTTGCCTCCGTCACTATTTTTTCAGGAGGGTACAGGAAGTGTTGGTTACTTCACACAAGAGACCGAAACAACCACTCTTTTTGGACAAGTAGACATAAATCTAAGTGATAAGTTAGGCGCTATCCTAGGTGTAAGTTATATTGAAGACGAAAAATCAGCAACAGGAATTGATGTAAATACTGATGTGTTTTCACAGATTGGTTTTGTAGGTGTTGGAACTATGGCTTTCATTGGAGCTGGTTTTGATCCTGCTACTGCAGC
Source organism: Gammaproteobacteria bacterium (assembly GCA_045564015.1). GTDB lineage: Bacteria > Pseudomonadota > Gammaproteobacteria > Magnimaribacterales > D2472 > D2472. Next base: position 53,610 of record JBJLIB010000014.1, on the reverse strand, counting down.
AGCATTAGCTGCAAATCCCCAGACAAATGCATTGCTTGGATTTCAAGCCCTTCAGTTTATTCCTGAAATGCAGCAGTTCCCAAATGCTGGTCAAAGTGGTCAATCATCCGATGACAACATTGATTACACAGCAAAACTGACGTACATGCTTAATGATGATGTAAGCTTTTACGGAGGAGTTTCAACTGGATTTAAATCCTCTGCATGGAACCTATCAACAAATTCTTTGCCCGATCTAGCTGAAAGAGCTGCATTAGCAGCAGCTGGAACACCAGTTGCAGAAAATACTGCTATTGGTCAAAGGTATGCATCACCTGAAGAAGCAGAAGTTTTTGAGCTTGGTATGAAGATGAGACTATCAACAGGATATTTTAATTTAACTGCATTTAGCCAGGAGATTAAAGACTTTCAATCCAATACATTTGTTAGCTCCGGTTTTATTTTAGCTAATGCAGGGTTGCAATCATCAGAAGGATTTGAGTTTGATTTGCTTTTCTCCCCTGTGCCTAGTATTGATATTACTTTAGGTGGACTAATCATGGATTCAAAATATGATTCTTTTACCGGCTCTGCTGCAGGTGACGTGAGTGGTACTAAGCCTGAAAATGTCCATGATGATTCTCTAACAAGTTCAATTACTTGGAACTGGTCGCGTGGTATGACTGAAGGTTATGTCAGATTAAATCATCTCTATTCTGGGCCAACATTGATCAGGATTATTCCTTCAGAAAATGTTGCAATGTGTGCAGCAGGTACTTGTGAGAAAACGAAAGATACGCTCAACTTTAGCGCAGGAATCACTAGAGGTAATTTAGATATAGTAATCTTTGGTAACAACATAAATGATGACAAGTATCTTCATACTGCTTTTTCTTCTGTAGGTGATCCATTTAGGACATCCTTTGAGGGATATCCAAATGCACCAAAAACTTATGGAGTCACAGTTAATTACTCTTTCTAAGATCATTTCCCCCTTAGTTGTGGTTATTTAGATTAGTAATGGAAGGAGCTCGAAAGAGCTCCTTTTTTTTGTTTAACAGTTATTGACCCAACTTATCCAGGGCTTCTGACATCTTTTTCTGTAGAGCTCCTATGGCCTGCAGGGGTCGAATCATCACTTTAAAGTCAATAATTTTACCTTCATCATTCCAGCGAATAATATCAACTCCATTGACAGAAATATCATCGATGTAAGTTTCAAATTCTAGGACGCTATCAAGACCATCGACAAGCTCACGAACATATTTAAATCTATCCATGTCAAAAGTTTGACCGGCACCCATTAAATAAAGTTTTGACATTGCTTTTCCTTCAATAGGTTTGAAAACTATTGGTGATGTGAAGACACAAGATTCATCAAGAATTTCATCTAATAATTTTGGGTCATTGGATATTAAACCTTCATGCCACTTTTTTAAATATGAGTGTGTTTTATTCATTTGAGTATTAGAAACTGTTGATGAGGAGGATGCAAGCAGTCTTTTAGGATAAAAGAAGCCCCTGCAACTGAATTGTTAAAAATTTAAAAAGCGGCTAAAAGTCTATTTTTTTCTTCTTAGCTTACGAAGACGAGCATATTCATTTTGTAACTTCTTTTCTGCTAAATCACGTCTTCGATGGCGTCTATCTCTAGCTGCTTCAGATTTTTGAATTCTGATAGCTTTATTCATTCTTCTTAAATATTCTCATAAAGAAAAAGGAAAAGCAAAAAGTAAGTTATTTTGACTGATTGAGCTTTTTAAGTCTTGCTTTAAGAATTTTTAAATCCAAGTTATAGGCTGAGCCAGATGAAGAGTGTTTTCTAGAAAGGGTTTTAGAAACAAAGCTTGCCTCTTGCTGAGACTTAACTTTGATATAGGCTTCCCTAAAAGGTAGTCCTGATTGAACTAACTCATAGGCCTGGTCGGTCATCAACATATCCTGATCAATAAATTCATTTGACCTTTGGGTATCCACTTTAATGGATTTAATCAAATCAGGCAGTAAGCCTAAAGTCTTTGTAGCACAATGAATAGAATGAATAAGAGAACGCTTAGTAAGTTGTAAATCTCGATGATAGCCACTTGGTAAAGATATTAAATTTTCTAATTCAGAATAATGCCCTGCCATCACCGCATAATTGGCTCTCATGATCTCTATAACATCAGGATTAGACTTGTTGGGCATAATAGAAGATCCAGTTGAATACTTGGATGCGATACTTAACAAACTAAATTCCTGGGCTAAGAAAATACTCATATCCCATGAAAATTTTCTCACATCTAACATGGGTTGCTTTAAAGAACCAATTAACTCTAACTCAAACTTACCTCGGCTATTTTGGACATATAGAGCATTTAATTGTTTTCTCTTAAAGTTTAGCTCTTTTGTTGAAATATCCCGCTTAATAGGAAGATTAACCCCATAGCCAGCCGCTGATCCTAATGGATTTATATTCATCCAGGTTTGTGTGCTGGATAGTAAGTCAGCATTATCAAGAAAAGACTCGGCATAAGCTCCAAACCATAAACCCCAAGTTGAGGGCATGGCTCTTTGCAAGTGGGTGTAACCTGGCATAGGATCAGAAGAATGTTTTTCAGCTTTATCAAAGAATGATTGGGCTATTTTAAGATTCATTGATTGAATTTCATCTAATTTTGCTCTTGCATAAAGACGCATAGCAACCATAACCTGATCATTACGACTTCGACCAGTGTGAATTTTCTTGCCGACCGAACCTAGCTCTTTTGTTAAGTAATCCTCAATTGCAGAATGGCAGTCCTCATATTTAGACGTTAGCTTAAATTTCTTTGCTAAAAATAACTTTGCAAGCTTCTTTAAGGAAACGATAACTTTCTTGGTTTCAGATTTAGTTAAGATATTAATATTTTCTAATTCATGAGCATGAGCCATGGATGCTTCAATATCATATAAAAATAATTCTTGATCTAAAACTATATCTTCACTAGATAAAAAATCATCTATTGCAGAGTTTTTATCCTTTGAACTTTGATTCCAAATTTTCATGATTGAATGATTCCTAAATTATCTTCCCATCCAAAGGCAGAGTTTAAGTTTTGAACGGTCTGAGTTGCTGCACCTTTTTTAAGGTTATCAAGGGCGCAACAAAAAGTCAGCCTCTGAATTTCTTGATCCACAGCAAAGCCACCTATTATTACATTAGAAGTGTTTTGAACATCTTGCAGCTTTGGAAGCTCTTGCTGAATGCAAATTAACTGCTTTGAATCGTAATACTCAGCGAACAAGTTATAAATTTCATCAGATGACATTGGTTCTGAAAGAATAAAATTACCAGTCATCATGATTCCTCTAAAAAAATTGCCAACATGGGGTGTAAATAATATTTTTGGATAACTATGAGCTTTTACTTCTTTCTCATGAAGATGCGAGACGAGTGAATATGGAAGGACGCTGTCTTTGAGAGCCTCCTGATCATTTCTGGCGTTTGGAGTAGCTCCTGCACCACTATATCCAGAGATCCCATATAAATTCGCTGGACCAACTAAAATATTCTTTAGAGGAGCAAGCATAAATTGCATTGCTGAAGCATAACATCCAGGATTGCTAATTTTACTTGATTGAACCTTTTCACATAGCTCAGGAACTCTGTATTCCCATGCATCATCAAAACGATGGTCTGAACTCAGATCAATAATAATAGCTTTAGGATTGTGCCGATGAATTAGATCAATGTAATCTTGAGATTCATTATTTGGCAATGCCAATATAAAAGCATCCTCATCAGACAAATCAATTTTATCTATACTTAAATCTTGATATAACAAGTCATTGCCAGTATTCAGATCCACTGGCTCACCTGCTTTAGATGAAGAAAAAACCGAAGTAATATTTAAATGCTTGTGGTGAGCCAGCAGTTCTACAATTTCTTGACCTACGTACCCTCGCCCACCTAATAAACCTATTTTTTTAGCATCCATTTAAATCACACTTTTTGGTTTATTAATAGCGTACTCAATGCAATCTTTTAGAGCGCCATAATCAGATATACCAATCCAGAAAATATGCCACTCATCTTGTTTTTGACAGCCCTCACAAATTGATGTGTAAAAATTATTTATAGGGTTATTTGGGCGTGAACGCCAAAAAACCTGCGGATACACTTTACGCATTTCATGCCAGATACCTGCTCCCAAGCCCTCGCCTTTTGCCTCAGGAATAACTCCAAACTTATCCATATAAGGAACACTAAAGTCATTTGAAATAGCTATTGTGGCTCGCTTACATGAAGTCATAAAAATATTTAAAGTACCAGGATCATCAAAAAAACCATCTACCAAATTACCACTGAATGATGCCTCTATAATTTTTTTAAAATGCTCTTGAGTCTCTTGATCTGGGACTTTATGTTGAGCAACACTATAACCATGTTTTATGAGGGTGCCGGATCCAGAATCTGTAAATAGCTCTTTTGGAAGATTGATTGGCTCAGTGATGGAGACAGAAGCTGTCCTTGGGAGATGATCTAATAAAGCTTTGATTTGCTGAAGTTTTAACTTCATCCCAGAATGTAACCATTCTTCTTGCATCAGCTCCTCATACTCAAGGGCTAAATTAATATTCGGAATTAATTGACCAGTTTTATTAAAAATTCCTCCGGTCTCTGATAAGAAAATAGCTTTATAAGGATTAATAGCCTTCACTAATTCAACAGTAGCAATATCAGCATTAATATTGAGCATTTCACTGCTTTGAAATCCCATAGGCGCAATTACAGGTATAGAATCTGATTCCAACACTTCATTAACAAGGTCAATATTAACGGATTGAATTGATCCAACATAACCCAAATCAGGATCATCTTTGGTGCATTGGAAGACATTAGATACAAGACCTTTTGCATGGGCTCCTTGAGCTTCCAAAGCCTCTACAATCTTCTGATTAGTTTCCTTGAAGACTTCATGAGCAACATCCCTAACCTCTGGGGAAGTAACTCTCTGCCCATTGATAAATGAAAAATCAATTCTCTTTTCCTCTAAGGCTGCAGAAAGCATTGGACCTGCTCCATGCAGTATTACAGGCTTAAGACCAACTTGATTTAAAAATACTAGGGACGAAATAAGATTCTCAAGATCATTCTCAACTACAGAACCACCTACCTTAATAACTGCAAAGCGTTGCTCAGGAGAAGAAAATTTTTCAATATACTTATTTATTTCTTTTTCAGAACCGATAGCACCCAAAAGCTTTAAAATAGTATTTTTAATAAACTGATTGGATGACTTGGTCATTGAATTATTTGTTTAAAATCAGTTAAGGCTTGATTTAGCTGCTCAAGATCTACTGATTCATTGGGTTGATGAGCATTAGCAATATCACCTGGACCGTAAACTATGGCTCGGTATCCAGCCTCACTAAACAAGGAGGCTTCGGTCCAGAAATTTACTGGTGCAGATAAATTTAAACCCAATTCATCTGCAAATAATTCTAAATCTTTAATGTTTCCCGATGCAGGTAATGCGGGAGCAATAAATCCAGATGTAAATTTTGAATGATTTTCAATTGATTCAGTGGAGAATTCTTTCAATAACTCATCGAAAGATTGGCCAGGCAAAGGCCTCATACCAAACTTAACTTGAGCATGATCAGCAATGATATTTGGCTTAATTCCCCCTTCAACTAATCCTAAATTAAAAGCAATGCCTTGCAGATCTTGAAATGAAGTTCCCTTATATGATTCAGCAACTTTCAATGCCGCATCTGACCAACGTGTTAATTTATGAATCGCGTTATCATTCAAGGCTCTTTGTTCAGAACTATGGCCAGCAAGACCAAAAAATTCTTGGGTGCCAGTAAGAATCCCTCTATGACATGTTACCGCCATATTTTGCGTAGGCTCTGCAACAATAATACCTTCAAACACTGGTTTTGTTTTTATATATTCTTTAACACAAGTGCTTTGGCCAGCCTCTTCATCCGTAGAAAATAAGATTGCATAGTCACTCATTCCTCTCTCTAATAGAGTTAATAGACATGCTGCAGCGCCTTTAATGTCGCAAGCACCAAGCCCAATAGCTTTTCCATTCTCAATGATTAAATCATGTGGATCAGATTTCCAAGCATCTCCAGCTGGCACTGTATCTAAATGAACATTTACCAAATATTTTGGTGAGCCCTTGGCAAGAAGGATATTAAAAGAACCCTCTCCCAAGTCTGTGACTTGAGGAGAAATAAAATCCAAAGAGTTTAAATAGCTTATCAACCCTGATTGCTCTATCTTTCGAGGAGGGTTTGATGTATCGCATGCAACTAAAGCTTTCAGATGTTTTAAGGTCAGCTCTAAGTCAGTATTCATTTTTTCTTATGGATGGAAGACCAAGTTGAGGTGCTTTGACCTATTAGCTTAATAAATCCTTTTGATTCTGCTTCTGACCATGTTGCAGACTGAGCATAAGAGCCCTCTGGACTCTTAAGAATATTTTTTGACTTTACAGCCACTGCATCAACACGCCCAGGAGTAAGCTTCAAAGTAACCTCCCCAGAAACAGTTTTTTGAGAATCAAGCAAAAATGCCTCTAGATTTTCTCTTAAAGGCTCAAAATAAAACCCTCTATAAACTAAATTAACCCATTCTTGACCCACTTGAGCTTTCACAAAATTTTGTTTATCAGTTAAAACAGCTTCCTCTAAAGCTCTGTGAGCTGACATCAAAATTGCAATACCAGGAGCTTCAAAGACAAATCTACCCTTCAGCCCAATTATTGTATCGCTTGAAAAAACTGAGCGCCCTATGCCGAAAGAACCTCCGAGTATATTGAGAGTTCTAAGAAAATCAGCGCCCTGCATTTTCTTATTATTAATAGCAACAACTTTTCCTTTGAGGAATTTTATTATTAGTGTTTTTGGTTTTTTAGGGTATTGATGAGGTAATTTGCAAAGCACAAAACTTTCGCTTGATGGTTCTTCCCATTCATCAATTTCACTGCCTGAGATCGTCGCTCCCATGAGATTTTCATTTATGCTGTATTTTTTATGCAATGAAGAGACCTTAAATCCTTTATCTTGCAAATAATCCTCTTCATAGGCTCTTACATTCTTTGTAATATTTTGAATCTCTCTGATTGGAGTGATGATGTTGTAATTTCCATGAGCTCTAATAGAAAGATCAAATCTAATCTGATCATTTCCCATGCCTGTGCAACCGTGAGCAATATCTTTGGTATTTAATTTTTTACATAATTTAATTGATTCTTTGACGATCAAGTACCTATCAGAACAAAGTGCGGGATACTTATTTTGATAAAGAGCCCCGGATTGCACCAATGGAACTAAAATCTCAGACCATAAACTTTTTTCAACATTGATATTGATATGTTTTTTTGCACCCAATTCATTGGCTCTTTTTGTAATTGCACTCTCTTCTTTTGATGAAATGCCGCCAGTGTTTACAAATAAAGTATGAACTTCATAACCTTGATCAATTAAATATGGGATGCAGAAGCTTGTGTCAAGACCTCCAGAAAATGCTAATACTACTTTTTTATTCATTATTAATACCTATAAAATTTTACTAAGCATGGATTTTTGAACATGCTTTCTATTCGCCGCTTCTTTAACCGCTATGCAATAATCAGAATCCATGACCCCATCGGTTGCTTTCACATTTCTTCTTAAAGGAAGACAATGACTAAAAACAGCATTATTTGTAAGGTTCATCTTTGATTCATCAACAATAAAGTGCTTATTTTGATCGTTATTGGCAATTTGATCATCTATTTTTCCATAGTGACTAAGACAACCCCAGCTTTTTGCGTAGACAATATCTACATTTGAATAAGCGCTATCAATATCATAGGACACATCAAACGAAGCTCCTTCAGATTCACAATTCTTTTCCGCAGCTTTAAGATATCTATCATCTAGATGATAATCCTCAGAGGGACATAATAATTTAACATTCATACCAAACTTACTCGCTATCAAGAGACTAGAATTAGCAACAGCAGTATTCAAAGGCTTGGGATGATACGTCCAAGTTAGCAGATAATCTTTGCCCTGAAGGTCGCCATAATGTTCTTGCAAAGTTAAGATATGGGCAAGTTCTTGGCATGGATGCTCAATTGTCTCCATGTTCACCACAGGCACAGAAGCATATTTTGCAAAGCTGTTAATAACTGAATCTGCTCTATCGTGATCCCAGTCCATAAACTGAGGGAACGCTCTAATCGCAATGCAATCACAATAAGACGATAAAACTTGTGCAACTTCTTTCACATGCTCTTCTGAGCTTCCATCCATGACAACATTTTCTTCAAATTCAATTGGCCAAGCATCTTTACCTGGTTGCAAGATAACTGCCGTACCTGAAAGCTCACTAATTCCAACTTCAAAACTAGTTTTTGTTCTGAGCGAAGGGTTAAAAAACAACATTGCAATTGACTTATTTTTTAAAAGAGGTTGGTGTGGTTTATTTTTAAGCTCAATGGCAAAATCAAGAATATCCTGAAGCTCTGAGCGAGACCAATTTTGCGTAGTAATAAAATTTTTCATGATAGACATTGAAGTTACACCATTGCTGGTGATTATTAAAGAGATCTAAGTCTTTGTGTTGGAATTGAAGATTTAGTATCTACAATTTCATTCGATTCGTTAAAATAAACTAACGTAGGAGCATGATTAGAGATTTGATTTTCAGACATTGATACGTATGAACAAATAATAATAATATCTTCTGGCGACGCTTTATGTGCAGCTGCTCCATTGATTGAAACCGTTTTTGAACCAGCTTCTGCAGCAATTAAATATGTTGAGAAACGCTCTCCATTCGTAACGTTGTATATTTCAACTTTTTCATATTCAGTCATCTTGGCCGCTGCCATGAAGTCTGTATCCAAGGCGCACGAACCTTCGTAATCAATCTCAACCTGAGTTACGTGAAGACGATGCAGCTTTGAATTTAGTAGCACTCTTTTCATAGGTTGAGAAGTATGCAAGAAAAACGCCTAAAATCCAATATTATTGAATAATAAAATTGTCTATCAGCCTTACATTCCCTAGCTTTGCAGCGACAGCCACTAAAGTATTTGGTTCAAACTCAAATAGTTCTTCAAGGGTAGTTGAATTACAAAATAAAAAATAATCTACGTTAAAATTTAACTCTTCCAATCTCTGAATACCTTCTATTTTTAAATTTGCTAAGTTTTCATGCTTAGATCTTTGTGCAATTTCTTTTAAAATAATTGGCAGATGTTTTGCATTTGCTCTTTGCTGAGAAGACATCAAGTTATTTCTTGAAGACATTGCTAATCCATCCTCCTCTCTTTGAGTTTGAACCCCATAAATGTCTATGTTGAGATTTGAATTGACTAAAAAATCTTTAACTATCAAATATTGTTGGTAATCTTTGAGCCCAAAAAATACATTATTAGGCCTAACCAATTGAAAAAAATGATTAAGAATTGTAATTACTCCATCAAAAAAATGTGGCCTTGAGATTCCGCATAGTTTTTTTGAAAGCATTGAATTCGCACTTATTTTGATCGCATTTTTTGCAAAATCAGGCGCTGGGCAAAACACAGCATCGCATGAAATTGTTTCAAGATGCTTTAGGTCTTGATCCAGCGTTCTTGGATAAACATCCAAATCTTCATTAGGACCAAATTGAAGTGGGTTAACATAAATAGAAGCTAAGGTAACTCCTTCAAACTTATTAGCCTCAGTCACTAATTTAAGATGGCCATCATGAAGATTACCCATAGTTGGAACAAAATTTACCTCTCCACAAGAGTTAAGAAATTGATCTAAATCATTAAGTGAATTAAGAACTTTCAAGTTTAAAAAAAAGTATGTTCTTTTGCAGGAAATTGTTTCTCTTTGACTGCTTTAACATAAGCATTTACAGAGCTTTGAATAGAATCATTTTCAGCAAGAAAGTTTTTAACAAACTTAGGTGATTTATCCAAGCAGGAAATTCCTAATAAGTCATGGATTACCATAACCTGAGCATCTGTATAAACTCCAGCACCTATTCCAATAACTGGGATTGATAAAGATTGAGTAATTTCCTTGGCTAAGTCTTCTGGAACACACTCTAGTAACAAAAGCGAGGCTCCTGCAGACTCTAAAGCCTTCGCCTCAGAAATCATCTCATCCCTCTTATCTGTATCTCTACCCTGAACAAAATATCCACCAATCCTATTAATAGATTGAGGTGTGAGACCCATGTGAGCGCAAACTGGTATTCCTCTTTCAGCTAATGTATTGGTTAAATCACAAATCCAATGACCGCCTTCAAGTTTGATAGAGTGAGCTCCATTTTGCATCAAAAGGCCTGCATTTGATAAAGCAGCATCTTTGGTTGCATAGCTCATAAAAGGCATATCTGCCATCAGATGAGAGTTCACGTTACCTCTAGAAACATTTTTTAAATGATAGATTAAGTTATCCATAGTTACTGGAAGTGTGCTCTCATGTCCCTGAATAACCATCCCCAAACTATCGCCAACTAAGATAACCTCAACACCAGCCTGGCTGATGATATTTGCAAGAGTAGATTCATAAGCGGTCAAACATGTAAATTTTTCTCCCTTTGCCTTTAAGCTTTGCAAAGTATTGATAGTAACCAATGGTTGAGATTGATGAGCTGACATAATTAGTGAAGTGATTGAGTGTCCTGACTCAGCAAATTAATCAATTGAATAGCTAGAAGCCTTTTTGATGCTTTTTGAAAAAATTGATGTGACTTATCTGTAAAAACGCTAACTTCATTATAATCAGAATCAAACCCAATATCTGACTTAGATACATCATTAGCAACAATAAAGTCCAAACCTTTCTTGATTAATTTTGATTTTGCATGCTCTTCAATTCTTTCAGTTTCTGCACAGAAGCCCATAAATCTTTTATCAGTAAACTCCATAGCTAAGGATGAAATAATATCAATGTTTTTTTTCAGCTCTATATTGAGTCGATCCTCATCTGTTTTTTTTATTTTTTGTATATTTTGATGTGCTGGTTTGAAATCAGCAACGGCAGCACAGCCTATAAAAATATCAGCGTCTGACATTGATGATTGAGCTTCCTTATACATCTCATCTGCTGTTTGGACATCCAGTCTTTGGATTTGGGGTGAACAAGAAAGTGAAACAGGTCCAGAAATTAAAATTACTTCAGCACCAGACCTTGCAGCAGCTTCAGCCATTGCGAAGCCCATTTTTCCTGAACTATTATTTGAAATAAACCTTACTGGATCAATTTGCTCTCGGGTGGGGCCAGCTGTAATAATTATCTTCTTACCTGCCAAAGGTTTGTTTTGAGTCAACATAATCGTCTCATATATTTCTTCAGGCTCAGACATTCTTCCATAGCCGTTATCACCACATGCTTGCTCTCCTTTCGACGGACCAACAAAATCCATACCAATAGATGATAGATATTCTACATTTTGCTGAGTCGTTTGATTTGACCACATATTCATATTCATAGCAGGAGCTATAAAATTTTGGGCTTTAGAGGCTAAGATAACAGCACCAAGAAGATCATCAGCTCTTCCTTGAGCCAATCGAGAAATAGTTTCAGCGCTACAAGGCGCAATCACTATTAAATCAGCCCATTTAGCTAACTCAATGTGGCCCATGGCCCTTTCTGCTTCCGTATCAAGAAGATTTTCATGTACCTGATGACCGCTAACAGCTTGCAGGGTAAGGGGTGTTATAAATTCTTTTGACGCCTCCGTCATAATTACCCGAACATCAAAATTATTTTTTATAAATAAACGAGCAAGATCCACAGATTTATAAGCAGCTATACTGCCTGTAATGCAAAGCAACAAATTTGATTGTTTATTATCTAACATAATATTAAAGCTGTTTTTCAGCTGTGATATTACAGATAAAACGCTCTAAAAACAAAAAAGGGAGCATAAAACTCCCTTCTATATATTAAGACAATATTTTACTTTGTACCTGAAACAAAGCCTTTTTTTTCTTTGAGATTACGCACCTTTTTAAATAAGGTACATTTTTGAGATTTAGATTCAAAAGTAAATCCTTCGACCTTGGTCTTTGAAAGAGCGATTTTTGAACAGCCTTCCACTGAAGAATATTTCTTTGCTGTTTTAACAGCAAATATTTTGCCTTGAATTGCATAGTCATCTTGAATAGCAATTTGAGCACTCGCTATTGAGGGCAATGTAATTACTGTTAATGCTAGTAAAAGTCTCTTCATTATAAGTCTCCTTTATATTATGAATTTTATTTATACATATTTTTTATAATGTTTACACTGTAAACATTAAACATTCATCATAGTATGTTTACAGCGCTAACATTGCAACAATTATGTGAATTTAATATCTTGTAAAATGCAATTACTGTGCCAAATAAATGGATTGCACGAAAAGTGAATTCAAAAGATAATAATTTAATGACACTCAAGGATTTAATTGCACAGGCTCACACCGTAGTTCCTAAAATTTCTTGTCAAAGTTTTCTAGAAAACTCAGAGAAATACTTTGTGATAGACGTTCGGGAGGGGACTGAAATTCTTGAAACTGGAAGTATTGCTAATGCTGTAAATATCCCCAGAGGTTTGATTGAAATGAAACTTGCGCCAACCAATGATGACAAAGGTTTAAATGCAAATACACCCATTATCGTATACTGTGGCGGAGGAAGCAGAGCTTCCCTTGCTGGCAAGACATTAATGGAGCTTGGATTTAAAAATGTCCAGAACCTTGAAGGTGGTTACAGGGGCTGGAAAGAGTTTTCTAGTTAATCCAATTTAGGTAACAGACCACTGAGGTGCTCATAAGCCGCATTTTTATATTCTGGACTAGCTCCAGCCATAACCTCCCCTTTCACAGCACAGCTTTCATAAGCAGCTCTTCTTAGCTTGGGATCAGAAAAATCTAAGGATTTATTTTGAGGGTCGTAGACTTTTTTAGTATTGGCATTGAGTTTTAATTTACACTCAGCCCAACTATAAGCATCCGGTATAAGTCTCAGAGGTTGAGGACCGTCAAACGAGTGAAATGAGTTAGGATAAAGCTCAATAAATGCGTTGCCCCCCTGGGCATTAATAACTGCAACCAATTCCTTGCATGGTTGAGGTGGAGTCCAGTTATCCTCTTCGCCAATATATATTTGCATAAGATCTTGATCCCATTGATTCAAATCAGGTAATGCTAAGCAACCTGGATACCACATAAGATAACCGGCATATGAAGCGCCACTTTTATTAAGTGAGTCTTGAAGTGGCAGCCATCCATTGAATAAAGTTGCGGTGCCGCCAAGGCTCCAACCTGCTGCATAAATCTTTTTATTGTTAATTCTGGAGTCATCCCATAATAAATTAAGGCTCATAGCCATGTCATAAATTACGGTTTCGCTAGTTACATTTATCTGATTGCCAACTGTGCTATCAACACCCCTTGAATCAAAAGGATGCATAGCTAACACAATAAAGCCTGCTTGACGGATTTGCTCTATGTATTTTAGATGGTGTGCTCTCCAATTTGATGAACCATGCGAGGCTACAACAGCAGGATATTTTTTCAACGAATCGTAATTATCAGGAAAATGCAAAACTCCAAATATTTCTACATTTTTCTGGGAATCCAAACCATCACCAAATAAATTTTCAAAGCCAAGTATATTTTTAGAGGGATATTCAATCTTTTCAGTCAAGTAAGTTGGCTTAACCTCAGCCGTCTGAGTGCAACCAAAAAGAGCGAATGAAAGAAGCAAAATTTGATTAAATTTCATCATTTAATTTTAACAAAAAAAAGAGGGCTTACGCCCTCTTTAAATTTTTATTATCTTTTACCAATAATATCCAACTCTAATTCCGTACTGTGTTGGCGCTGAGAAAGCTCCACTAGGAACACCTGCCTCAACTCCTCTCCAGTAAGAAATAACCTCGTCAGTTACATTATATGCAAAAGCTTGGGCATACCAGGGAGCATCACCAGAAGGCTTATAAGTAACAATTAGATCAACCATGCTCCAGCTGCTTCTTTGATCGCCAAAAACATCTGTGCTTTCATTAAAGTATCCTGGAAGATCAATGAAGCCATATGCGCACCCATCAGCAGCACCAAAATTTGTACAACCATAAGTACCATAACCACCAGCATCATTGATATGCTTATCTGCATTCCAAATTGTTAGATAATCCTCTGCTTGCCAATGATAATTAATAGATGGAATTAATTGGCCCATAGTACCTAAGTTAAATGTATGCTCGTACTTGATTGTAAAAGCTAAGTTAGGTGAATAAGGTGCTTCGTTACCTTTTAAGTTGACATAATTCTCTGGCACATTTGCTACTGAGGCATCATATCCACTTCTACCTAGATATGCATCCTGGCCGTAATACCATTGAGTATTGAAATCCTCGGTTACTTCTGTATCCATGGTAGTAATCCAACCACTTACACGTCCACCTTCATATGGAAGGTAGTCAAACTCAATTTCAAGACCCTTCATCTCCTGTTCACCAAAGTTTTGCGTGCCCCAGAAAGTTACAACTTGGTTAACTGGATCTAATTGACCGGTATCAATGTTGTATTCAGTGGTAGCAATAACATCAAATGGAACATTACCAGTAAATTGCTTACCATCATAAACTGTGTGGTAGTAATTAGCTGATAATGAAAGCCTGTTCTCTAAAAATTTACCTTTATAACCTAGTTCAAATGTTGTAGCTTCTTCTGGTCCGTATGAAGTATTCACAGATGAGCCTGGCCCCTCAGGATGGATGGTGTTTGCAGCCCTAACAGCTTCATCAGCGATACTGCCTGCTTTAAATCCTGTTGCAACATAAGCATATAAAAATGCATTATCTGAAACATCCCAATCTAGGCCTATTCTCCAGTCAGTTGAATCATATGACTGCGAAGTCGCATTATTAGCTGTTTGTACCATACAACCTGTTCCACCAAAATATGGACCGCCGCCATATGGACCGCCTTGGGCAGTACAGTTAACACCATTATACAAACCACCAGCTACATGAAAGTCTGGAGCTAATGCAGCTAAGTTAGGAATGAATAATTGTCTATTGCCCCAAATTTCAGTAGATGGATAGCAAGAATTCCAAACGCTACATTCCCAATTCTTTCCGCCAACATCAGATTTTTCATCTTCAGAATGTCTAATACCAAGTGTTAGGTATAAATCATCTTGAAGCTTCATAGTCGCCTGACCAAATAAAGCTTTTGATTCGATAGTTCTATCTGGCTGGATAAAGATGTTATCGCCATTAAAAGTTGCATGGAAAAATGCTTCCATATCATTCTCTTCTTCTAAGTAGAAGGCGCCAACAACCCATGACATGGTATCTGTTGCACCAGTAAACTGAACATCAAGAGTTGTTGAGTCAGCCTTATAATCATTGAGCACCATGGCCATTTGCCATTCATTTCTTCCGCCATCGATATCAAATTGAGAGTATTGCTCTAGTGCTTGTATTCCAAGCTTAGCAACCATTTGATAGTTTCCAAAGTCTTTATTGTAGATAGCTCTGATAGACTCAATACTTAGATCATTAACACCAGGAACATTAACAAAAGCAGTATATTCACTGCTGCCTGCACCTAGAATATCTGCACAAGTATTGGCTGGTTTTGATGGAGCGCCACCAAAAGTTCTACCAGTTCTATTTTTTATCATGTCGCAATCAAATCCATTCATCCAACCTGCGCCATCATCTTGGAAGACTTCATATTGAATGTTCAGATCGCTAGTATCGTCGATAACTAATAATGCACTAATTCTGTATGCATGATTATCTACATTGTTATAAAAAGTTGATGGATCAGCAGGAATGGCCTTGTATGCAGATGCATACTGGTATCCTGGATCAAATCCAGGTGCAGCATCGTCTGCTCGCTCAGGGTTGTTACATCCCAAAAACCAAGCATATGCAGAGTTACCGCGTCTTTGTCCGCAAGTATCAACTGCTGAAGCTTGACTTAAAACATTATCAGGCAACCATCTATGATCAATACCGTTAGGATCATAGTAACCATCTAAATATGAATCCTTTGATTGATCTGAAAAAGCTAAACGAATAGCAAAATTTTCTGTTAATGGAAGGTTGTAATGGCCTTGCACACCTCTTTCTTCAAAACGCCCAGCATTTACTGTAATAGAGCCGCCTTGAACTTCAAGATTAGGCTTTGCAGTAATAATATTTAGAGAGCCAGCAATAGAGTTTCTTCCAAACAAAGTTCCTTGTGGGCCTCTAGCAAGTTCAGCTCTCTCGAGGTCAAACATTAGCGCTTGGGCACCTTGAGGTCTTGATTGATACAATCCATCAACATGAACGCCTACTGCAGGATCACCAACCTCAGTAACATTATTTGATCTAATGCCTCTTAAAGTAATTATTGGAGCATTTGTATCAGAGTTTTGTATTGCAAGACCTGGAAGAGAGTAGCTAAGGTCTTTAATATTAGTAATACCAAAACGTGTTAACTCTTCTTGAGTTACGGCTGAAATAGCTAATGGAGTTTCCATAATGCTGGTTTCACGTCTAGTAGCTGTGACTATGACATCTTCAATTCCTTGAGAATCAGAGTATGAGCTTGATGTTTCATATTCAGCCACCTCAACAGATCTTTCCTGAACCTGAGCAGAGTTATTAGATGATGGTTTTTGGTCAGCAGAATCAGCGTCCATAGGAACAATAGGATTATCTGCCATTACCATAAGTGGCAATACCAAAAAGGATAGTTTAATAAGTTTCATTATTTTCCCCAATAATTAGATGTATACACTTTAGGATTATCAATAAATTGACAAGGTTGTCAAGCCTTAGAAAAAACTCCTCTATGCCGTCAATGGATCTGGCCAAATTTACTATGTGAGATGCAGCGTACGCTATAAAAGGAGGGGCTTAAAGCCCCTCTCCTGTATGGTATTAGATAGAAAAAACTACCTTTGAACCCTCGTCATTAAATGATCAGAGTGATCCATAACATCTAATTTCATATCAGCAAGCTCTTTTTCGTGAATAGCAGAAAGCACTTCTACTTTTTTACCCCAATCGGCATAACTATCGTATCCGCAATAAAAATTCCAAGTGAGCTCAGGGCCCCACATGTGCTCGGCCATGTTGCAACCGCCAAAAGCTTTGTCATAAGCATCAAATAATTTTCTTGCATTCACTCGTCTTTCATTGTCAGTTAAATATGGTCCAAAAGAATATTTTGCCTCCAAAACGTATGGCGTGGGCTTTGTTAAATTTCTTACTACAACTGCTGCAAGTTTATCTGTATGATCACCAAACAGCTGTCTTTGGTTTCCACCTGCAATTGGATCATTGGAGTCATTGATTGCTGCAAATTGCTCCCAACTGTCAAAATAACAATAGGTTAGGAATGATCTTCCACCACCAAATTGATGACGAAGCATTCCACAGGAGTTGTAACCATTTTTCTCAAGAGTATCAAGATTAGCAAGAAGCGATTTCTTTAGTCTTTCAGGATTACCTCCAGCTGGTTGGGTATAAGTTGAAATATAGACAAAGTTATTTTCATGCATGGATGAATCTTTTTCACCCTCTTCATGATGTCCTGCATACAAGCTTAAACTTAGTCCTAATGTTAGAATTAAAAATAGATTTTTCATTAAATTCCCCTTGAGATGAATGTGTGTTTATATCTAATACTCGCACATTCTAGTTAATAAATAAAATTCTTATTTCTCGAATAGCAAGGTCATTCTGTCTGATTCACCTATTGCAGCATATTTTTCTCTATCTTGGTCCTTCAAACGAAAAGAAGGTGGGAGCGTCCAAACCCCTCTAGGATGATCTGCGGTATCCTTTGGATTGGCATTAATCTCAGATGAAGCAACGAGCTTAAATCCAACTTCCTGCGCTGTTTGAATCGCAAGTGATTGTGTAACATAACCGCTCTTTTTCATGAATTCTAAGTCTGAACCCTCCGGCGCCCTATGCTCCACGACTCCAAAATGCCCGCCCTCTTTTAAAGAATTGAATGCTTCTTGCATTATGGCCTTCATGGCATCTTGGCCTAACCAATTATGTAGATTTCTAAATGTAACAACCAAGTCTTGCGTTGCGGGCTTGGTAAATGGCTTCGTTGGAGGAACATCAGCAGTAATTACCTCCACTCCCATAAATAAAGGATTGGACTTAACCTTCTCATCATAAGAATTTCTTGAACGCTTATAATAACCTCCTGCCTCAGGATTATGGTGCGTAACAGAGAGCTTGCCTGCAGGTTGTAGATATGGAGCTAATATCTCAGTGTACCAACCTCCTCCAGCAGATAATTCTAATACATGCATCGTGGGTTTGATTTGAAAAAATGAAAGTGTCTCGTAAGGATTTCTATAATCATCTCTTGCAGAGTATTTAGAATTTCTATCAGAATTATTTACTGCATCAAGTAAAGCATCTTCGTGATGAGCGGCTTCTATATTTCCTATAAAACTAACAACAAAAATTAGCAGGCCTAAAGTGTGATAAATATTTTTCATGTCAATCTCCTATTTTTATATTAATGTTAGTCTAGTATTAAAACTAATAACAGGACATCAAATGGAATGGTTAAAAAAACTAGACAATTTATTTTTTATTACGGGGAGATCCCTGCTTGGATTATATTTTATAGGCCCGGGATTGAGCAAAGTTTTTGATTTTGCATCTACGCTTGCATTAATGAGAATGAAAGGTGTTCCATTCAGCTTATTTCTTCTACCTTTAACCATTGCCATTCAGTTGCTTGGTGGTATTTTTCTAATTCTAGGAAAAAACTTAAGATTGACAGCGTTCATGCTATTTGGTTTAACCATTTTTATAAATATCTTTATCCACAATTTTTGGGCACTCAATGGCGATCCATCGCAAGCACATGAAATACAAAATTTTGTGAAAAACTTGGCTATTGCTGCAGGCTTACTGGTGCTGGCAACTAAAGATAAAAACTAATAGTTTGAACAACCCCGATCAATCCTAGCCAGCCAACATAAGACAATCGTGCAATAGAAGTATTTTGATGATTCCAAACTCCGAGAGCACCAAAAGCTCCGCAAGCTCCAAGAGGTGGAATCCAAAATCCAACCAAGCCTAAAAAACCTAGCAGGCCCAATAATCTAATTGGGCCGCCAGATTGACTTGGATGAACTTTATTAAGAAGACCTGTTAAACCGATAAGACCGAATAATCCAACCAGCCCCAGGTAACTCATAGATTAATCTCTAGGACGAGACTCGTTGACGACTAATTTTCTGCCCTCAACTTCAGCATCATTTAATGCTTGAATGGCATTTTCACCGCCATCAGACATTTCAACAAAACCGAACCCACGGGAGCGATTAGTTTGACGATCAGTGATGACTTTGGCTGAGGTAACTGTGCCGTGCTCAGCAAAAACTTGCTCAAGACTTGCATCATCAATACTCCAAGGGAGATTTCCAACATAAATATTCATAAAATTCCTTCTTAATGAAAAACAAAAAACGAAGTGTACAGCATTTTTCTAGATAAAACTTAATATATTAAACATTTAAGAACTCAGCAGTTTCTTGTCCAAACTCAGACCACCACTCCATCCCCATCAGATGAATGCGCTCCAGGTTTACATCCGAAGTATCATCCATTCTTCTATTAACCAAGCCTGTTGGTGAATTAACCCTTAGATAGTTTTCACCCATTAAATCGCCTGCTATTTCATCAAACATACTTGATTCGAGCATAATGCCTAAAATATCATGACGAAACCAATTCAAAGCTCCCCACTTAGAAGAGTTATAGCCATTGATTTTTCTTCTATTAATACCGGCTCCAATACTAAAAACTTTTATGTCACATCCTGGAAAAATTTTCTTAGCCTCTGAATATCCAAGCAAAGATGGATTGTTAGCAACAATACCGCCATCTATCAGCCAAGTTCCGTCATCAATTTCTTGAGTGGAATAATAAATAGGCGCAGCACTGGTTGCGCTTGCTGCACTAACCATTTTTATTCCAGGTGAACTATATGAACTTAGTAAACGAGGTTTTCTATTTTCAACATCATAGGCTAAAACTGCAACAGGTTTTTTGGCCTCACCAAGAGATTGATCTTTAAAATATTCTAATAGTAATTCTCGCTTGCCCTTACCATCATATTTTGGCTTTGTTTGTAAAAAAGAAGCGTTATCCCAGAATGATTTAGACATGGTTTTGGCTAGATTTTCTTTTGACCAAAAGTTTTCTAATTCAAAACAACTGGCCTCCAACCCTGCAATATTCAAAGCATTTATTCCGCCAGCGCTGGTACCAATAAAAAAATCAAAAATATCAAAAATTTTTTTTCCTGAAGCAATTTCTAATTGTTTAAGAAAAACCACTGCAGCAATTGCCCTTACTCCTCCTCCATCGAAGGATAAAACCAGCTTTGTTTTTTTGGAGGGAGTGAGATATTTAAAAAAACGACGAATATCCAATGATCAATTACTCCCTAGATGCATCCTATTTAAAGTTTGACTTAGTCTAATTGCCCCAAGAGCAATCCTCTCTTGAACAATTTCAAAATGACTTTCCATGTATTCATTCGTAACAACTTTTAATTCATTATTGCGATAACCAACTGATGGCAGCATTGCAATATCTCGACTTTCTTGAGCCCATGCTTCAAATTCTTCAGGATGGGAGTTGTGCAAAAGTTTATTTATTTTTTTAGAAACATTCATCAATAGATACCCTTCGCCAAACAAGGAGTCCATATGTTCGATAATTTGCCCATCCCATACACTATGCATATTGGTTAAGCTGCCATCAGAAAATTCAAGTTTGTGATCATTCCCCCCTCTGTCTTCTGGGTAACCTACATGCATCGGTTGGTGGATATCGCCAACAAAATGACCTATAAACCAAAGAGCCTCGGCCCTTAAAAGAAATGATTCAGAGCTATTGTTTAAAATTTTCATTTGCTCATGGAAAGCAGCAATCAAACATCCATTTTCTGGACATGAAGTTTTGTATGTGTCTTGTTCTGAATCAGGAAGATTAATGTAATGCCAAGACCTTGTATCTTTTCTGTCATCATTTTTAATCCAATCAGCCCAAAGGCATGCAGTGCCAAATGATCCGTGTTCTTTAATGAGAGGATCTAAAAATTTCTTTGTTGGCGCTGTTAATAACTTATAGGCCTCATCACACACCATGCTATGAGCCTTGTCCCACCATGCATCCACATTAAATGAAAAAACAATCAACAGCGCTAAAGAAAGGTTTTTAATCATGCTTAAAGCGTTGCGGCTACTTTTTTAGCAATTGCTCGAAACATAGCTACATGAGCATCTTTAGAGTATTGTCGCTCTTGATTAAATTTATAGTTTGATGAAGTTTTGGCAATCACAACATTGGTAATTGGATCAATATATATGTACTGATTATAAATCCCAGCTGCCAAATAGTCAGAGGCTGGAAAGCCAGGAACCCACCATTGATAGCCATAACCCCAAGTACTTGAAGATAAATCATTTTCACCGGGTTGAAGATGAGGTTCATCTAGCTTATGAGATGCATGGACCCAATCTGCTGGCACAATCTGTTCGTTATTCCATGTACCATTATTTAGGTAGAGCTGACCAAATTTTGCATAATCACGTAAAGTTGCATTTAAACCACCAAGAGCCCAAGCTACCCCTGTATCATCTACCATATAGTAGGCATCATGCTCCATACCTATTTTTGTCCAAATTTTATCTTCAAGATTTTTTGCAACAGTCTCGCCAGTAACTTCCTCAAGCAGCATTGCTAGCATTTGAGTATCAATGCTTACATAGTGATTAAAAGTACCTGGCTGTTTTCCATTTTTTAAATTTTTAGCAAAATCTCTCATGGAAGTACCTTGCGCTAAAGCTCGAGCAAATTTATTTATGTCTGAGTTGTAATCAGCATAATCCTCATTAAATATAATTCCAGATGACATTTGTAAAATGTCTTTTATCGGCACATTCGCATACCCCGTTCCATTAAAATCTTTTAGATACTTTGTAATGGGATCATTGAGGTCATCGATAAGACCGTCATGATAAGCAATTCCAATTAAGGCTGAGAGAAATGACTTGGCAACAGACCAAGAAATATGGGGTTGATCTTTTGAATTGCCTTGCCAATAATTTTCATAAAGCAAGGTCCCTTCATGCAAAACTATCAAACCATCTGTTTTAAAGTAATCCAAAGCATCAGCAAAATCATGATCCTTGCCATCCATTGCATAAGATGAGGGAAGCTCAAAGGCCTTAGTTTGAAATAGATGAGGTTTTCCTGAGGACTTTATAGGTGTGGTTGGAAAAACCTTATTCATGTTTATAAAATTTTTCACAATCTTATCTTCATCAAATAAGTGAACGACATTGTAAACCCTTATGGCTTTGGGGATGTATATAACGGCAGCAAAAAAAACAGCTACAAAGATTCCAATTAAAATTTTATTCAGCATCATGGATCTCCTACTGGAACATTGATTGCTCAAAGGCCTGAAGATATTCATTTGAAATCTCTTCTAATTGACGTTTGTAACCCTTATGAGTGAATATATAAAAATCTTTATTTTCAATTCCAGCAAAAATAGCTTGCGCAGCCTCAACGGGTGAAATTGGAAAAGTATTTTGTGCATCCTCAGCCGCAACCTCAAGCATAGCTTTTGGATCTTCATCTAAATCCTCTGTTCTAGGCTCCGTCTTTTGCTTTGACGTACTTTTAAATGTGCTATTTACAATATTTGTTGTTACCTCTCCTGGGCAAACAATGCTTACATCAACATTTGAACCAATTAATTCAGCCCTTAGCGATGTCATTAGCCCCCTAATGCCAAATTTAGAAGCCGAATAAAGACCTAACATTGGGTAAGCTATAAAGCCTGAGGTTGAGCAAGTTGCAATGATATGACTTTCCTCTTTGGACGATTGCATTTTTGGCAAAAAAGCATGCACTCCATTAAAACAACCACCTAAATTAATATTGATAAGCCAATCATACATATCACGATTGACTTGACTCAAAGGTGCTGGACCCAGAACTCCAGCATTATTAAAAAGAAGATGGCAATTTTGAAAAGTTTCAAAAGTTTGACTCGCGAGATTCTCCACTTCATCAATGTTGCTGACATCCGTTACTCTAGCTATCGCTTCAACACCTTTACTTTTCACCAACTCAAGAGTTTCATTTAACCCAGCTTCATCTACATCTGCTAGCACTAAACGCATTTTATGGGTGGCTGAAATTTCGGCAATACCCCGACCTATGCCACTACCCGCGCCGGTTATTACAGCTACTTTGTTTTCAAAATTTTTCATTCATCTCCCAGATTAAAATTCATAATCAAAGATTATATTAACTTAAATGCAATCAAAAATATTTAACTAAAAAATATGCTGAAGGGATAACAAGAGCCCATAGCGTCAAGGCTAAAACTAATGGTTTACCACTTATTGAATTTAGCTCATTAGGATCAAATTGACTGCCAATACAAAATAAACCAATTAATAGAAAGGCCTGGCTAGATATTTGGAGAATATTGATTACCTGTTCATTAAAAGTAAATACAGTATTAGCAGCAATAGCTAAAATAAAAAATAGTATAAATCTAGGAAATTTCGTTGCTTGAGCCTTCTTATTAAACATCCAATTTGCAAGGAGTATTAATGGTATTAACCATATAGTTCTACCTAATTTTAATGTGGCTGCAACTTCAGCAGATTCATTGCTGAAAGTTAGAGCTGAGCCAATCACTGAGCCTGTATCATGAATGGCAAGCGCAGCCCATGCGCCAAACTCAAAATTATTCATTTCTAAATAATTACCAACAAGAGGAAATACAATAATTGCAACAGCGTTAAGCAAAAAAATAATGGTCATAGCGATTAGCAGCTCTTGGGGTTTTGCCTTTATGATTGGTGCAACAGCTGCCATAGCAGTTCCTCCACAAATGGCTGCTCCTGACGATAATAAAAAAGCTAATCGATGATGAATTCCAAGAAGTTTGCCAAGCATCAGCCCTGCAACAAATGAAACAATTACAAAGAGTGCAATCCAAGGTAAATATACTGAGCTAACAGCAAGTGCATATGGCAAACTAATGGTTGCTCCTAATAAGACAATACCAATCTGCAATGGCATAGTCCCTACACGCCGCGTAATAAATGTTGTTGGTGGCTTTAAAAAGTAGGCAAAAAGAATCCCAGCAAATATCGATAAGGCTGCGTTACCTATATAGACACAAGCTAAAACAAGAAATGCAAATATAAAATAAAGCAATTAAGATACCCCACAGCTTATTAAATGATTAGATTCTAATATTAAGGGTAATTGAGCTAAAGAAACAGTATTTGATGGCTAGAATTATTTTAACGAATAATTTTTTTTCTAAGTCTTATGCTTGCAGGGGTAACTTCTACCAACTCATCATCTTCAATAAACTCAAGTGCTTGCTCTAGTGTATGCTGAATGTGAGGAGTTAGTATCAGATTCTCATCTGTTCCAGCTGCTCTTATATTGGTTAATTGTTTAGCTTTAGTTGGATTAACAGGCAAATCATTGTCTCTAGAATGCAGCCCAACTATTTGACCTTTGTATATCTCAAGCCCATGACCAACAAACATACGACCTCTATTTTGCAGATTAAATAATGCATAGGCTAGGGTTTTTCCAGTAATCATTGAGACCATTACACCATTTTGACGAGTGGCTATGTCACCCTTTTTAGCAAGCCCATAATGATCAAAGACACTCGTTAAAATCCCGCTTCCGCTTGTGAGAGTAAGAAATTGTGATCTAAACCCGATTAGCCCTCTTGATGGAGCCATAAATTCAAGCCGCATACGGCCATTTTCTGTTATTACCAGTGACTGTAAGTCTGCTTTTCTATTACCCATCTCTTCCATGATTGCACCTTGATGCTCCTCTTGGATGTCAATTACAACAACTTCAAATGGTTCATGAATTTCTTCTCCAACCACTTTTTGGATAACTTGAGGTTTAGATACAGCCAATTCATAATTTTCCCTTCGCATAGTTTCAATTAATACTGAAAGGTGTAATTCGCCTCGTCCTGAAACCTTAAATTGATCTGGACTTTCGCCTTCTTCAACCCTCAAAGCGACATTGTGAATTAGCTCTTGGTCTAATCGATCTTTGATATTTCTTGAAGTCACATATTTACCCTCTTTTCCGCAAAAAGGAGAGTCGTTGACTTGAAAAACCATGCTAACTGTGGGCTCATCAACGGATAATGCTGGCAGAGGATTGATGTGCTCAGGATGACACAATGTATCAGAAATATTTAATGCTTCCACCCCAGTAATACAAACGATATCACCTGCTTTGGCTTCCTGCGTTTCGACTCTTTCGAGCCCATGATGCCCTAGCACTTGGAGAACTTTAGCTTTTCGCTCAACTCCATCTTTATCTACCACTACAACACGATCGTTTGGCTTAACGCTTCCGCCAGTGATTCTACCGATACCAATGACTCCCACATAGCTATTGCTGTCCAAAGCTGAAATCTGCATTCTAAATGGGGCATTTTGATCAACATCTGGCGCATCAACCTTCTCGGTGATCATATCCAGCAGCGGAGTCATGTCATCAGCAAGCTCATCAGGCTCATGCCCTGCTAGCCCATTAATAGCAGAAGCATAAATTACAGTGAAATCTAGCTGCTCGTCAGTTGCTCCAAGGTTATCGAATAATTCAAATACTTGATCCAGCACCCAATGAGGTCTTGCTTCTGGACGATCAACCTTATTGATCACCAAAATTGGATTCAGCCCTTTTTCAAACGCCTTTTGCGTAACAAATCTTGTTTGGGGCATGGGTCCATCTACAGCATCAACAAGTAATAATACTGAATCGACCATAGATAGAACTCTTTCAACCTCTCCACCAAAATCAGCGTGTCCTGGAGTATCAACTATGTTAATCCTATGATCTTTCCAATTAATAGCAGTATTTTTAGCCAGAATAGTAATCCCTCTTTCCCTTTCCTGATCATTGGAATCCATGATCCTTTCAGTTGCCATATTTTTTCGATCTAACGTTCCGGATTGTTGCAACAACTTATCAACTAAAGTTGTTTTGCCATGATCGACATGGGCAATGATTGCTATGTTTCTTAGATTTTCTTTATTCATGATGGGTAATTATTGAGGGGGATTATACGAGAATAATAAAAAAGAAATACCCCACATAACGACTAATATTAAATATATATTTACTGCTTCATTGACCCTAGCTCAGTAAGTCTATACTCTGCAGTCATCTGGTTGATATCAGACAGACTTATTTAAACCAAAATGTCATTTAAAGAACTCGGATTATCCGATCCTATTTTAAGATCTCTAGAAGACCTTAAGCATTCTGAACCCTCAGAAATTCAAAAACAGGCAATTCCTATCGTCTTATCAGGGAAAAATCTAATGGCAGCAGCACAAACTGGAACTGGTAAAACAGGCAGCTTTGTTTTACCGATGATTGAGCTTTTGCAAAATCAAGCAAAACCATATCGCAAACATGTGCATGCATTGGTTTTAACCCCTACTCGCGAATTAGCCGCGCAAGTTAGAGAGAATGTTTACACTTATGGAAAATTTACCTCTATCACGTCTGCAGCAATATTTGGTGGAGCTAAAATTTTTCCACAAAAATCTAAACTCAAAAAGGGATTAGATATTCTTGTTGCTACTCCAGGTAGATTGTTGGATTTGCATAATCAAAAATCAGTAAAATTGAACCAAATACAAATCCTTGTTTTAGATGAGGCTGATCATATGCTTGATATGGGATTTATTCATGATATCAAAAAAATTATTTCTCTAACCCCTCCAAACAGACAAAACCTTCTCTTTTCAGCAACTTTTTCTCCGGAGATTAAAAAGCTTGCGCAGTCACTAGGGACAGACCTAGTAGAAATTGCTGCTGACTCACCCAACAGCACTGTGAGTGCAATTAAACAAATTGTTTATAAAGTAAATAAAAGCCAAAAATCTGATTTGTTAAGCCATCTCATTCATTCGGAGCAATGGCCTCAGGCATTAGTTTTTTCAAGAACAAAACATGGCTCTGAAAAAATTGCTAAAAAACTCAATGATGCTGATATACAAACTGCAACCATTCATGGTGATAAAACTCAAGGTGCGAGAACACGTGCGCTTAGAGAGTTTAAGGAAAAGGATGTAAGGGTTTTGGTTGCAACTGATGTTGCCGCACGAGGGATTGATATAAGTAATTTACCTTATGTTGTTAATTTTGATATGCCTACATACCCCAATGATTATATTCATAGAATAGGAAGAACTGGTCGAGCAGGCAGAGAAGGCACCGCGATATCTTTTTTAAGCATAGATGAACAAAAATTCCTGAGAGGAATTGAGGAGTTAATTGATAGCAAGATACCTCAAAAAATAGAAGAAGGTTTTAAACCATCGAATAAACCAGAAAATAGCTCAGGACAAAAAAGATCCAAAGGCAAAAAATTTGGATTTCAAAAGAGGCAGGCTGCAAAAAAAGGTAAAGCAGATTTTAAAAAATCCACTACTGGGTCAAAGAAAAAGCCTAGTCAAAATAAAAAGAGAGGATCTAAGGCTAAAACTCGCTGGAAAAAAGGCAAAGGCACTTAGGCATGCTTACCAGGAACCCACGAAGTTCCTTTCAGTAAATCACTGCCCGAGAGATTTGCGCCATCTTCTAGAGTAGTAGCCATAACATCATTCCATCGATTTAAATAACCAAATAATGCGACTACGCCCATAATTTCAATAATATCTTCATTTGACCAGTAAGCATGTAATTGCGTTTCTGTGCTTTCAGCAACATTCACAGGAACCATACTAGCTTCTTGTGCAAACCTTAAGGCAGATTTTTCGGCATCACTAAAACAATTTTGATTTTCAAAATCCCAAACATTTTCTAATCTCTCTAATGAAGAACCATAGCGCTCAGCAGCTCTGATGGTGTGGGCCTGGCAGTATCTACACCCAGCAGTATTACTGCTCACAAAAGCAATCAATCTCTTGAATTCCGAAGTAAGCTTTCCATGATTTTCCAT
This sequence comes from Gammaproteobacteria bacterium, assembly GCA_045564015.1. Lineage (GTDB taxonomy): Bacteria > Pseudomonadota > Gammaproteobacteria > Magnimaribacterales > D2472 > D2472. The sequence goes on along the minus strand of JBJLIB010000014.1, from coordinate 25,586 downwards.
AACAGCCATATTAAGCTGGACAAATGCCTTTGCGATGCTGGGCCTTCTTTGCATTGTAAGAACTGAGTTAGGGCAAAATCCCAATGTTTCATTAAAAAAATTAACCAGCTCCTTAACTTCTGGATCTGAAATATCAGTTAATGGTTCCACTAATGGCATTTTTTGACTTTAACATAATTAATAATATAAGCAGCTAAAATTATAATAAGCTTGCGTGAAAAAATTTTATGTCTAAAATAATTTAAGCACTGATTTGAATTCAGCTTGCGGGTGCTTTATAAATTCAGCTAAATAGAACCTAAGAAACCTATCTAGCTAGGCTGATGGGTTTTTTTTTGCCTTCCCATTTTAAAATTGCATAGTGAGATTATGATGAAAAAGAAATTAAACAAAGAAACAATTACATCGAGGGCTGGTATTAAAAGCGATGAGCAGCATGGATCAGTAGTCCCTCCATTGTATTTATCAACAAATTTTGTCTTTGATGAGCTGGGAAAAGAGCAAGCATATGAATATACAAGAGATGGCAATCCTACAAGAGATCATTTAACGAACGCACTTAGTGACCTTGAAAGTGGCATAGGTGGAGAAGTAACAAGCTCAGGAATGGCAGCAGTTACTTTAATTGCAAATACCCTCAGGCTTAATAGCAAAGTGATTCTCCCGCATGATTGTTATGGAGGCACTATAAGATTATTCACATCCCTTAAAGAGAAGGGAGTTCTTGATGTGTATTTCACTGATCAGAGTGATCTCATAGCACTTGAAAAAACTTTTGAGGAAATTAATCCAGATTTAGTTTGGATTGAAACCCCATCTAACCCTCTTTTACAAGTAGTAGATATTGAGCAGATTGCACAAAAAGCTAAACTTCATCACTCATTAGTCGTTGTTGACAATACTTTTTTATCTCCTGTCCTGCAAAACCCATTGCTTCTGGGGGCAGACATAGTGATGCACTCCTCAACAAAATATATCAATGGTCACTCTGACATTGTTGGCGGTGCGGTAATAACAAACAATGAAGAAATCCTTACAGATTTAAAATTCTGGGCAAACAATCTAGGCATTACTGGTGCTCCTTTTGATAGTTACCTCACCCTTCGAGGTTTAAGAACACTATCTATTAGAATGGAAAAGCATGAAAAAAATGCAGCAGCAATAGTTGAGTTGCTATCCAACAGTGACAAGATAAAGACTGTCTATTATCCAGGTCTTTTAAATCACCCTTCTCATGCAATTGCAAAAAAACAACAAAAAGGTTTTGGAGGCATGCTAAGTTTTGAAATTAAAGGTGGAGTTGAGTCAGCAAAAAAATTTGTACATGAGCTTGAAATCTTGTCATTTGCCGAATCGCTTGGTGGGTTTGAAAGTTTGACTGCTCATCCCTACACAATGTCACATGCTCAGTTAACTCCTGAAGAAAAAGAAAAAATTGGGATTTCAGAGGGTTTAATAAGAATATCTGCTGGTCTGGAAAATACTGACGACCTTATAGATGCTATTAGTGCTGGATTAAAAAAATTATAATAAGAACACTTCATCTGAAATTTAAGATAATTTTCAAGATTTAGTTGGCTAAAAAATCTTATGCCTCAATCAGAGTCTTTTTCTTCCCGCTTTTGCTCAACTTTATAGATTTCTTTATCTATACAATCAAAATAACCAGGTTGCTCGGGATAGTGACTGTCAGCGACAACAGAAGCACCATCTTTCTCTCTGCGTATAGGTGGACCCGGAGGAGCCATTCCTAAACATGTTGTCATTGCTGCGCCCATATAACCTTCTACACCCAAATGACCATATGGATTTTTTGCTTTTTCGTATGGGGTAAGTTCGTCTGTTTGGCAACCACTTAAAATTATTAAAACAAGGAAACTACAAGCCTTGATAATAATGGAAAACTGCATTTGATTTAAACGTAAGATATATAATTTATAGCATAAAAAATTTCTTACTTAAAGGTAAAAAAAACACTCAGATATTAAGTTGCATATTATTTGTTATATGTTTATTGTGAACTTAGTGATTCCTATAAGATAAGGTTTTTTCCTGTACCTTATAGCTAATTTGGAGGGGAGCCAAATTATATGGATACAAAATACTTATTTAAAAGACATAATACCTATTGGGTAAAAGTTGCTGTTCCAAAAGATCTTCGTAAGGAGCTAGGTTTTGATCTGAGAACCTCCTTGCATACCCACGAATTATCTGAGGCTCAAAAATTAAGAGAAGCGGTGGTAGAAGATTTTAAATCTCAAATATTTGCTGCCAAAGAAAACCTCAGACAGTCAAATGGAAAAAATCCTGTAAAAACTTTTATGCCAGTCACTGATACCTCTGACCCTCAGTATTATCATAAAGTTGTAGATTGCCAATATGCATGCCCAGCTCATACACCTGTTCCAGAATACATTAGAAAAATATCTCAAAATGAATACACAGAAGCCTATATGATTAATTGGGAGTCTAATGTATTTCCTGGAATTCTAGGCAGGACATGCGATAGGCCTTGTGAACCAGCTTGCCGAAGAACTAGAACTCATGAAAAACCTGTAGCTATATGCAGGCTAAAAAGAGTTGCGGCTGATTTTAAAGATGATGTTTCAGATCTATTGCCGAAAGCTCCTAAAAAATGCAATGGGAAAAAAATTGCTCTTATAGGTGGTGGGCCTGCATCCTTAACTGTTGCTAGAGATCTTATCGTAATGGGATATGAGTGCACGCTTTTTGAAAAAGACCCTCAAGCTGGTGGATTAATGAGAACCAATATCCCATCATTCAGACTTCCAGAAGAGGTCTTGGATGCTGAGGTTGATCAAATTCTTAATATGGGATTAAAAACAAAATTTAATTCTGAGATCACTAGCCTGAAAGATTTCTTAAAAGAAGATTTTGATGCTGTTTTTATTGGAACTGGGGCTCCAAAAGGTAAAGATTTAAATATTGAAGGTCGTAAAGATGCTGAGGCTAACATTCATATAGGCATAGATTTTTTAACAAGTATTGCCTTTGAGCATATTGACTCTATAGGAAAAAGGGTAATTGTACTGGGGGGTGGAAACACAGCAATGGATTGCTGTCGATCTTCCTTAAGATTGGGTGCTGAAGATGTAAAGGTTGTTGTTAGAAGCCCTTTCTCTCAAATGAAAGCTTCTGAATGGGAGATAGAGGATGCGATGGAAGAAAATATTCCAATTCTTGAAAATCACGTTCCTAAAAAGTTTATTCATGAATCTGGCAGGCTAACTGGAATGGAATTTCAGAAAGTCGAAGCTGTTTTTGATGAAAAAGGAAATCGATCGCTGGTACCAACAGATGAAAAGCCAGTCATCCTTGAGTGTGATGATGTATTAGTGGCCATTGGCCAAGATAATTCATTTGAATGGATAGAGCGAGACATAGGTTTAGAGTTTGGAGAATGGGATATGCCCGTTGTTGATCCTGTAACATTTCAATCAACTCATCCAAAAATCTTTTTTGGTGGAGATGCTGCATGGGGACCTGAAAATATAATCTGGGCTGCTGCTCACGGACACCAAGCTGCAATTTCCATTCATAAATTCTGTCAAAATGAAGATATCAATGAAAGGCCGTCTCCTGGAACGAATCTAGTAAGTCAAAAAATGGGGCTGCATGAATGGTCCTATGACAATGATATTTCTCAAGCCAAAAGATTTCTAGTACCTAAAGCAGATCAAGATACAGCACTGAAAAGCTTAAAAATTGAAGTTGAAAAAGGCTTTGATGCAGATCTGGCCATGGAAGAAGCTCAAAGATGCTTAAACTGCGATGTGCAAACCGTCTTTTCTGAAAGCTTATGTATTGAGTGTGATGCTTGCGTAGATATTTGCCCCACAGATTGTATTAATTTCATGTTTAATGCGCCTGAAGATGAGGTTAGACAAAATACCAGAATTCCTGCCTTAAACATTGAACAAGATTTATTGGTTTCTAAAATCTTACCAACTAAAAGAACGATGTTTAAAGATGAAGATGTTTGCCTGCATTGTGGTTTGTGTGCAGAAAGATGCCCGACTGGTGCTTGGGACATGCAAACATTTCTTTATGAAGAAGCTAAGGTCTACTCATGAGTAAAATTACCTCAATTAATGAATTTGTTATTAAATTTGCTAATGTTAATGGCTCAGGCTCAGCAAGCGCTAATCAAATGTTTGCAAAAGGCATTTTTAGATCAGGCATACCCGTCAGCCCAAAAAATATTTTTCCATCTAACATTCAGGGCCTTCCAACATGGTTTGAAATAAGGGCTAGTGAAAAAGGATATCTAGGAAGAAAAGCTGGTATTGATTTCATGGTTGCAATGAACCCACAATCCTATTCTCAAGACGTTGCTGAAATTAATCCAGGTGGATATCTTTTGTATGATTCATCGTGGAAAAGAGAATTTCATAGAGATGACATAAATATTATTGAGGTACCGCTAACTTCATTATGTGTTGATGAATTTCAAAACCCCAAAACAAGGCTTTTATTTAAAAACCTTGTGTATGTAGGAGCTTTGTCATATTTGATGAGCATGAACAAAGATATTTTTATTGAGCTCATTGAGGAGCAATTCAAAGGCAAAGAAAAACTTATTGCGCCCAATGTGCAGGCGCTGGAAATGGGCTTTAACTATGCAAAAAAACATCTAACTGATGTTTGTAATATAAAAGTAAATCAAAAAAATCTTACAGATGGGATGATCCTTACGAACGGAAACAATGCCGGAGGGCTGGGTTGCGTCTATGGTGGAGCAACGGTTTGCGCTTGGTACCCTATCACCCCGTCAACATCTTTGGCTGAATCATATAAAAAATACTGTGACCAATTTAGGGTTGATGATAAAACAGGTAAAAATAAATTTGCCTTTGTGCAAGCTGAAGATGAGTTGTCATCTATTGGCATGGCAATTGGTGCAAATTGGAATGGAGCAAGAGCATTTACAGCAACAAGTGGACCAGGAATTTCACTCATGACAGAATTTGTTGGCCTAGCCTATTTTGCAGAAATCCCAGTAGTTATTTTTAATATTCAAAGGGGAGGCCCATCCACCGGCATGCCAACACGAACTCAGCAATCAGATATCTTGTCTTGTGCCTATGCCTCTCATGGAGACACTAAACATGTGATGCTCATTCCTGCTGATCCAAAAGAATGCTTTGAATTTGCAGCTGAATCATTTGATATATCTGATCGACTGCAGACGCCAGTTTTTGTGTTATCTGATCTAGATATTGGAATGAATGATTGGACATGCCCAGAATTTGAGTGGGATGATAGTAAGAAGTTCGATCGGGGTAAAGTTTTATCTAAAGACGATCTAGAAAATATGGAGTCATGGGGTAGATATCTTGATGTTGATGGAGACGGGATTCCATTTAGAACGCTTCCTGGTACTCATCCTGAAAAAGGTGCCTACTTTACTCGAGGCAGCTCACATGATGAATATGCAAGATATGTTGAAGATGGTGAAGTTAATGCAAGAAATATGTCACGGATCTTAAAGAAATTTGAAGGTGCAGATAAATTTTTACCTAAACCAATTTTCAAGCAAGAAACCAATGCTAGCTCAAATGGATTAATTTATTTTGGTAGTACAGAGGCAGCAATGCAAGAATCCCTTGATCAATTATCAATTGCAGGTTTCCCAATAGATGCAATGAGAATACGGTCTTTTCCATTTGGAGCTGAAGTGTGGGATTTTATAGATCAGCATGAACGCATCTTTCTTGTAGAACAAAATAGAGATGCTCAAATGAAGACGCTTATAGTGTCTGAAGGAAGTGTTAATCCACAAAAATTCATCTCAATATTGTGTTTCGATGGCGCACCAATTACAGCTAATTTTATTTCAGAATCAATTTTAGAAATTATCTCTGAAAATAGTATTTCAAAAACAGCTGAGGAAATGAAATGACCTACATTGTTAAACCTGTTAATCATCACCCTAATTTAGAAAAAAATGCCCTTGGATTAACAAGAAGAGATTATGAGGGAACCATATCAACTTTATGTGCTGGGTGTGGGCATGATTCTATTAGTGCTGCGGTAATAGAAGCATGTTATGACCTAAGTCTTGCATCGGATCAAATTGCTAAACTCTCAGGAATTGGATGCTCATCTAAATCCCCTTCTTATTTTCTAAATCAAGCTCATGGTTTCAATTCAGTACACGGCAGAATGCCATCAGTTGCAACAGGAGCAAATCTTGGAAATCAAGACTTAATGTACTTAGGTGTTTCAGGTGATGGAGATACGGCAGGAATAGGCATAGGACAGTTTATGCATGCAGCTAGGCGGCAGCTTAACATTACATACATCGTTGAAAATAATGGCACCTATGGCTTAACTAAGGGCCAATTTTCTGCAACCAATGACCGGGGCTCAAAAAGCAAGTATGGAGAAGAAAATGTATTAGCTCCAATTGATCTTGCTGCAATGGCCATTCAGCTCGGAGCAGGGTTTGTAGGCAGGAGTTTTTCAGGAGATAAAGACCAATTGGTTCCTTTATTAAAAGCAGCAATGAAATTTAAAGGATTTTCATTGATAGATATTATTTCTCCATGCGTAACATTCAATAATCATGTGGGATCAACCAAGAGCTATGATTATATTAGAGAGCATAATGAATCTGTATCCAGTCTAGATTTTGTTCCAATAGAGCAAGAGATAAAGACAAGCTATAACAAAGGATCCAAGGTCGAAGTGCCCTTGCATGATGGAGCGATACTGACCCTGGAAAAACTTTCAAAAAAATACAATCCACTCGATAAAGGCTTGGCGGTGCAGAGTTTAAATGAGGCTGAGAAAAATGGAAAAGTGCTTACTGGATTGTTGTATATAAATCCTGAAGTAAAAGATCACGCAGAGATATTAAATATTTCAGACACTCCACTCAATGAGTTATCCGATAAGGAGTTGTGCCCGGGATCAGACAAGCTTGCAAAGGTTAATGCAAGCTTGATTTAGGTTCTGATCTGCGTAATTCTTATTTCACCACGGCAGCTGCCATAGACCCAGTATCATCAAAAGCAGTGAAACTTTGAATTATTCCGTTCTCTACTCTAAACATATGAAGCGTCTCAGTGTCTAGCCCATCAGCAGTCATATCAGAATGCACAAAAACCATATTTCCATCCGAATACATTGCTTTATGCTGAATATTAAAATTTGGCCAATGATTTGCAATTGGTTCAAAAACATTTTTGATAACAGCATTTGGACCAACATGCTTTCCAGTGGTTGGAATATCACCGAAAACTGTAAAAGTTAAATTATCTGCATGTAAAGCTGCCCAGGCTTCAGTATCGCCTGCTGCAAATGTTGCATAAGCTTTTTTAACTACTGACTTTGCATCATCATCTTTCTCATGATGGCCAGCTTGAATGGATATTGCTGTTATGAAAGCTAGGGATAATATAATATTTTTCATGGGTTGCTCCTTGGTTATTAATAAAATAATACTAGCTTGTAAATATTCAAAAGTAAAAACTAAAGTTTATTTTGATCATGGGATTTATGACGACCCACACTGAAACCCCTTTTAGCCAAATGTTTGGTTGACCTGCCCTGCACTCGTTTTCGCCAAGATTGATAAGAAGAAGACTTTAGGTTATCTCTCATCAATTGCTTTACGCCTTGTTCATTTAAACCAAACTGAGCTTCAATAGCATCAAATGGAGTTCTATCCTCCCATGCCATCTCAATAACTCTAGATATATCAGATTCATTCATTTATTAGATTATATTGGAATTCACTAGATACTAATTTATTTTTTATAAGAAAGAAGTATTTTCTTATGCCTTAACATAAACTATCAAAAGCTAAATTTAACTTCACCAGGATATGAAAATTTTTACAGTAAGATCTGTCCCAACTACTCAATGGAGTTCAGATAAGCCATTAAACTTTTCACCCAAACCTCTAACATTATTCTTTCTCATTTTAGGTTTATTTCTATTTGGATTAGGTGAGTCTCTTATTATTACTGCGTCAATTGGGATGAGTCCATGGACTGTTTTGGCTGAAGGCCTATCTCTAACAAGCGGGCTGAGTATAGGCGTTCTCACTTTTATAATTAGCCTGGTTGTATTATTACTATGGGTACCTTTAAAACAGAAAGCTGGAATTGGCACTATATTAAACGTAATTATCATTGCAGCAGTGATTGAATGGTCTTTACCCTACCTTCCCCATCCAGAAACTTATCTCATGCAAACATTGCAAGCCATACTTGGAACTTTAGTAGTAGGATTTGCAAGCGGCATATATTTAATTGCAAATCTTGGTCCAGGCCCAAGAGACGGCTTAATGACTGGCTGTCAAAGAGTCACAAATCTGCCAATTGCATGGGTTAGAGTATTTTTAGAAATAACTGTTATCTCTATTGGGTGGGTGCTAGGCGGTACAATTGGTGTTGCAACTGTTATATTTGCTTTTGGAGTTGGTCCAACTGTGTCATTAGGTCTTTATTTTATAGCGTCCATATCTAATAAATAATTTTTTTCAAAAAAAAGGGTGCTAGATAGCACCCTTTTTATATCTATAAACGGTCTTAGAAATTGTATCCAGCTTTAACATACCAGAAAGCTCCTTCAATGCCGTATGGAGAAGTTTCATAATAAATTCCTCCTAGTACATTTCCAGGAACACCTTCGCCGTTTGCACCGGCTGAACCATCAATTTTAAGAGCTTCAGTATCAAATAAATTTTGAACACCAGCTGAAAGACTGAAATTATCTGAAACCTGAACACTTACAGAAGCATCGACTGTCCATTCTGCATCTGATGTTGTGCCAAACCAATCAGCATGAACTGCATAGTACTCACCATACATGTTTGCTCTTACAAATGAGCTGACCTTGTCGCTCCATGTTTGTGCGACAGTAACAGTCATTCTATCTTCAGGCAAGCCTTCTTCTAAACGCTTGATTTTAGAAGCGCCTGTTACAGCTCCTGAGTTAGTAACTTCTGTTTCAGTGTGGTTCCAAGCAGCACTAATATCTGCATCAGCACCAAATAAAACAGTGCTATAACTTGCAACTAAATCGTATCCTGTAGTTTCAGTATCAAAGTCATTTGTGAAGTAATTAACTTGCCCAATTAACTCTGGGTTAGGTATTCCCGCTGCGCCCATTGCTGCAACCTGCGCTGCAGTTGGAGCTGCATTACTAGTAAGAGCTACCCTGTCGTCAAGCTCGATAACGAAGAAGTCAGCTGTTAATGATAATTCACCTGCGTTGTAAACAATACCAAATGATGTGTTGGTTGCTTCTTCAGGAGAAAGCTGACCAGCACCAAGTTTGAAACCAGGAAGCGTTTGAGCCTGAGTTAGCTGACCATCAACTAAAGTTGTTTGAGTGTTAACTACGTTAACTTGCCCCTGGGTAGGAGCTCTAAAACCAGTACTTGTTGAAAAACGTAATGCTGTTGTTTCGTTGGCTTGATATCTAGCATTAAATTTAAAGTCGTTAGTATCGCCGAATGAAGAGTAATCCTCATATCTGAAAGAACCACCAAGCAACAGCTCATCACTGACTTGATTTTCTAGATCTACATAAAGACCATAACTTCTTCTAGTGAAGGAACCTTGAGAATCTGGAGAAAATCCAGCAAAACCATGCGAACCAACATTAAAACCTTGAAGCGCATATTTGCCAGCTTTCCATGAAGCTTCCTCACCTGAAATAACTTCAAAAGTTTCCTCTCTCCACTCAGCACCATAAGATACTGTCATTGAGTCAACAACTCTTGTTAAGTCAAAATTGAAAACTTTTTCAAGCTCAATGTATGAACCTGTTGTAAAGTTCCTTGGAGTATCAGGTCCCATGGAAGGGTTCACAGTATTGTTAAGACCAAAATCAGCTTCATTTCTACCAACTGAACCACTAAGGTCATATGAATGGCCACTTAGGAAGCCATCAGTAATGTCGCCTCTTCTACCAACAGTAAGTGAGGTATCTGTAATATTTCCAACAAACCTTGGTGTATAACCACCAGGAGCGATTTCATTCATTAAGAAGCAGCTTGGGTCAGCCATAATAGTATCTCTTAGAGCATAATCTGAAGGATCAACCTGCCCAGAAGCTCCTGTACCATAGGCACAAGTTCCATCTACATTTCCAACAGCTCTGTAATCACCGATTGTGAAAACTCCACTTCTGCCGTCTGGATTACGATAATAGAATCCACCGTCTACATCTCTCTCGGAGTAGTTACCAAACATATATGACTCAGAACCATCACTATTAGTAACGCCTGAGTTCATGAAAAAAGTAACATCATCATCAACTATTGGAGCACCCCAAATTTGACAAGGATTCGCAACTGCTGAATTACCTCCAGCAACTAATGATGCACAATCAGGTCTTTGCTCACTTCTTGAAGTATCATCTGCCTGTCTGATTTGAAAACTTGTTGTAACAAAACCATCTTGACCAAGAGGCATACCGTACTTACCAGCAATAGTGGTTGTAGCACCATCACCTTCTGTGTACTCACCCATTTTATATGAAAGACTTCCGCCTTCTGAAATATCATCCAATACAAAGTTGATAACTCCAGCAATAGCGTCAGATCCATATTGAGCTGATGCCCCATCCCTAAGGACTTCTACTCTTTTCAAAGCAATAGCAGGAATCACTGAAATATCAGCACCCTGAGAACCATCATTAACGCCGCCACCTTGGAATGCAATAACAGAAGCGTGATGACGTCTTTTTCCGTTAGTAAAGATTAAAGTACTATCAGCTGACAAACCTCTTAGATTTGCCGGACGAATCATACTTGCAGCATCACTAATTGGCTGTAAGTGAACGTTCAATGAGGGAACGCTGCCCTGAAGCTGCATTAGAAGATCATCAGTACCAGTTTTGCTAATATCTTCCGCGCTCAAGACGTCTACAGGAACTGGTGAGCTAGAAACTGATCTAGGCTTGCCACGAGTACCAATACTTACGACTTCTTCAACAAACTCGCTGTCTTGTGCAAATGAACCAACTGAAAGCATTGAGCTTACAGCTATTATTGTAGTTAAGGACAATCTTGAAACAGTCCAAAAAGCTTTATTTAACATGTTATCTCCCTAAGAATAGATAAAAATATTTATTTCTAGGGTGATTTATACACTAATTTATGCTTTTTAGCGAATTAAACATGCAAAAATATTAAAAAAACCCTTTAGATATAGGCTTTGTAACACCTCATGAAACAAAAAAATAAGAATTTTTAACCCTAATGTTCGTTATTTGTATTTATTAGATCTATATTTCCACCAATGGCAACGGTATTTACTGTAATTACCTTCTCATCTATAAATTGCAGCAGATAATTAGGGCCTCCTGCTTTAAAGCCTGAGCCTGAAAGGTTCTTTCCTCCGAAAGGCTGAGTTTCAACCACAGCACCAACAATGTCTCTATTAACATATACGTTTCCACTTGCAGTTTGCTGTGCTATGTCTAACGCTCTTGAGTCGATTCTTGTATGAATGCCAAAAGTCAGCGCAAAACCTTTCGTATTAATCTCTTTAATAAGGTCAGTTAAATTTTCTTCTGTAAATGAAGCTATATGCAAAATTGGTCCAAACTGCTCTTCGCTTGGTAAAGATCTTGATTCAAGCTCAATAAGAGTTGGGGGAAGATATGAGCCATCACTTGGAATGTCCTCTTTAGATTGGAAGCATGAATTACCTTCAGACTCCATTGAAGCAATGTAATTTTTTAATTTCTTTAAAGCTTCAAAACTGATAATTGGCCCAATATCAGCACCCAATTCATCAGGAGCACCAATTGAAAGATCATTCATAGCTCCTTTTATCATTGTAAGAAGCTCTGAATAAATATCATGATGCACAAGAAGCACTCTTAATGCTGAGCACCTTTGACCTGCAGAGTTATATGCCGAGCGAATGATATCATCACAAGCTCTTTCTAATAGAGCACTTGAATCAACAATCATTGTATTCAATCCTCCTGTTTCAGCAATAAGAGGGACAAGTTTTCCTGGTTTTGAAGATAAGTTTTTATGAATGTCTTTTGCTGTCTGCAAAGAGCCAGTAAAGGCAACTAGGTCTATGGCTTGATTTAATATAATAGCCCGCCCCAATTCACCATGCCCAAGAAATAAATGAAGGGCATCATCTGGTAGCCCTTGCTCAAAAAATAGTTTCATGGCTTCAAAAGCAATAATTGAAGTATGTTCAGAGGGTTTTGAAATCACTGTATTGCCAGCAGCTAAGGCGGCTGAAATTTGCCCAATTGTTATCGCAAGTGGAAAATTCCATGGGCTAATACATAAAACAGTACCTTTAGGCTCGAAGTCTAAAATATTATCCTCGCCAGTTGGACCTCTTTGAGAGGAAGGTACTAAATTTAATGCCTGATGAGAATAATATCGAAGGAAATCAATGGCCTCTCTAATTTCATCAATAGCATCCTCAAGAGTTTTTCCAGCTTCATGCATTAACAGGTAGACAAACTTAGCCTTCTCATCTTCAAGCCTATCTGCAACGGAAAGAAGAACTTCATTTCTATATTCCTTTGAACAATTAGTCCACTGATCAGATGGGCAGATAGAATTACCATCAAGGGATTTCAAAATGCATGTTTCAATAATTCCGATTGATGTTCTGTTACATTTGGATAATATCTCAATCGGCGCATTATTCTGAAGATTGTTTATTGATAAGGAATATGCATGAAAGCTCGTCTCAGAAAATTGATTAACCTTGGTCATTAGAATATTAATCTGCTCACTATCACTCAAATCTAACCCCTTTGAATTAATTCGCGGAAGGTATAAATTGCTTGGGAGTGGCACATTTGATATATCAAAATGGTCTATTCTCTCCTTAATTTTATCTCCTGGATTTTGAGCAAGATCAATGTCAGGAATATTTTTATTTAAGTATTTATTTATAAATGAGCTATTAGCTCCGTTCTCAAGAAGTCTTCTGACCAAATAAGGTAATAGCTCTTTATGCCGACCTATAGGGCAATAAATAGCTGTCTCTGGAAATTGCTTATAAGATGCTTGGCAGGCCGAATAGAGTAATTCGCCCATGCCATAAAGCCTCTGAAATTCAATCTTAGTATTGATACTTTTGCTAAGACTCATAAGTGAAGCAATTGAGTGTGCATTATGAGTTGCAAAGCTTGCATCCAAATTTTGACATTCGACAAGCCGCTTTGCAGTAACAAGATAATTTAGGTCAGTAAGGTATTTATTTGTAAAGACTGGATATCCATCTAGCCCTTTGACTTGAGCATTTTTAATTTCATAGTCCCAATAAGCTCCCTTCACAAGTCGCACATGCATTTTTTCTCTCTGCTGAGATAAATTATCTAGCTTGTTAATCACAGCGAGTGATCTTTTACCATAAGCTTGAACCGCTAATCCAAGCCCAGGCCATGATTTGATCGCAGGATCTAATGCAAGGGCATAAATCAAATCTAAGCTTAAAGATAAACGATCTTGTTCTTCTGCATCGATTGTTACAGCCACATTCTTACTAACAGCCTCGAGCACAAGGTCTCTCAACCTTGGAAATAAGAACTTCTTTACATTTTTAATGTGAAGAGTGTCGTATTTAGAATAAAGTGCAGAAAGCTTAACGGAAATTCCGTTATTTAAATTTCTACCAGAATTAATCTCTGATATTAATTGAATAGATTCCATGTAAGAATCAAAATACTTTATTGACTGACCCTCATTTCGAGATGCTTCCCCAAGCATGTCGAAAGAGCATGAATTTTTATCTAGCCATTTGGCACCCTTAAGCTCTTGAATACTTTCAGCACAAACAAACTCTTTACTAAGGATTTGCATTGCCATCTGAACAGCTTCTCTTATAGAGGACTCTCCAATTTGCTTGCCAAGTGAAATTAGCCAATTAGTGCTTGCGTAATTAGATGCATTAAGAAATTTTTTAGAAAAAGTAAGCCCCCAAGTCGCTGAATTGACTAAAAAACTTTCAGCCTTGCCTAAATGTTCTGACCACCTTGCAGAGGTAAGCTTTTCATTTATCAAAGCATCTCTTGTCTGAATATCTGGAATACGCATCAATGACTCAGCCAAACACATCAGAGCAATTCCCTCAGAATTAGATAGCCCATATTGCTCCATGAAAGCATCCAATTTTGTGCGTTGACTCTTATTATCTCGACAGTATTGAATGATTGACTGAGTTTGCTGAATTATTTCTGGATCATCTAAAAAATATGATTCTCCAAGCAATAGTTTTGCTAGTTCTTGCTCATCGGCAAGCTTGCCCTCAATGTCTAAATGCATAAATTAATCTTATCCAGTTAAAGTAGATATATGCAAGAACAAATGCCGTTTATAATTTAAGAAAAAATTTTAAAACGTGATGACCTTCAAAAAATTATTGATTGTGTGCGTCACTAAAAGTAACAAGGATCAGATTTAATATCGAAGTTTTGAATAAAGCTGAATTTTTAAAAAAGAAAACTCAGGCTGAGCGTCTTTTTTTATTTTGATAGAAAATAAGTTCTTGTATCCAGTTTCTTTTATTTGTTTCGTACATAAAAGATGACTTTTCAGAAAGAATGATCCTTCCGCCATCCATATCTACTCTTATTGAGTCAGTTTTAATAATTGTTCCATCGGCTAGATGAACTTCTCCAGTTATATTTCCAGCTGTATCTTCAGGATGAAGATTGGAAAATATCTCTACTAATTCTTCTTTTTTCATATTTGGTAACAGCCCCATCTGATAACGTTGTCAATTATATACAAAAAATAGAACTTTTAAAGGCTAACTTGATGCATTTTTAAGAAGCAACTTTCTGCCATACAAAAAACTTTGTAGCGATAAAAAAGCTAAACAAAAACCAAAATAAGATACCAAGAGAATTAAAATTCATCGCAAATAGCCCTACGCCATCATTTGCAATATTGCGCATTGATGAGGCTATAACACTTAAGGGTAAACAGTTTGCCAGAGGTTGAATTAATTGTGGTAATGAAGAAATTGGGAAAAAAAATACCAGATAGAATCAATTGCGGAAAAGTGAACAATAAAACCAATGGGCGAATTGATTCTTGGGTTTTAGCTAGACTTCCAAGAAAAAAACCTACGCATAAAAAAATAAATGCGCCTAATAAAATGACGCCATAAAGTGATATCAGCCCTCCAACTATATTAATTTTTAAGAGCCCTATTGCCAGACCCAAAATTACTGAAAGTTGAATCAAAATAATAAACATTCTTGCAAGCACAATTGAAATAATAAAATCCTTGGGTTGAATTGGAGTAACAAAAAGCCTTTTGAGAATACCTCTTCTTCGATATTCAACAATATTAAATCCACTACCAGCAATACAAAGGTTCATAAGCATGTATGCCAAAATTCCAGGCAAGAGGAAATCAATATACCGTTGCGGTCTAGATTTCACATCTTCAAGCTCAAGTGAAAACATAGGTTTAATATTTCTCAAATCTCTCTCTATAGAGAGAAGAGTTGCTTCTAAGGAGTCTCTTATTGCATCCGCCTGCCGAACTTGAGAGGCATCAAGTAATAATCGAAGTTTTCCTGGATTGGGAGATTGATTGAATGTTTCTGGAATAATAATTAGGGCAGTTTGGTCTGCAAGCATTAATTCATTAATAAGCGTAGATTCAGCACCCTCCTTAACGACAAAAGTTTTCTCCTTTTTTACTAATTCAACAAATTTGAACGATAGTGCATCTTGAGACTGATTCACTAAGCCTAATTTTGTTGGATCTGGTTCTCCGCCAGAAAACATGAAAATTCCTGTAAAAATTAATGGAAAGAGCAGACTAAAGAAAAGCGACTGTCGATCTCTATAAAATATTTTAATAAAGGTGAAAGCAAGGTGGATTTGAGGCTTAGTTAGCATGTTCTAATCTCTTAACCCATGTCCTGTAAGAGCTAAAAATACGTCCTCTATATTTCCATGTAATGGTATCTCTTGTGGCTTAGGGGCATAATCTAAAATAAGTTGCTGAGGTGTATCTAGAGCAATAATTGAACCCTTATCCATAATTGCAATCCTGTCACAAAGATATTCAGCTTCTTCCATATTGTGAGTTGTTAGGACAATTGTCATTCCCTCATCATTTAAATCTTTAGCTAAATTCCATAGATTTCTTTTTGCCTGTGGGTCAAGTCCAGTGGTTGGCTCATCAAGAAATAGTATTTTTGGATTATTAACCAAAGCGCAGGCTATAGAAAATCTCTGTTTTTGACCGCCGGATAAGTCATCAGGTAGAGCAAATAATTTTTCCTCTAAATTAACCCTAGCAAGCAAAGCTTTGGGTTCAATGGATGTTGAATAAAGATTGGCAAAAAGAAGCAATAAATCACTTAAATTTAATCTATCAAAATATTCGTTTGATTGCAGTTGAACTCCAATAATCTTCTTTACCTGATATGGATTTTTTTTAACATCTATGTTGTCGACTAAAACATCTCCTCCATCAATAACACTCAATCCCTCAAGCATTTCCAATGTAGTTGTTTTGCCAGCACCATTTGGGCCTAATAAACCAAAGATCTCTCCGGTGTTGATGGATAAATCTATGTTATTCACAGCAGGAAATGTTTCTCCAGATTTTTCAGGACATGGATAATGTTTCTCGAGGTTTGTTGCTTCAATTATTGACATAAATTTTTAAAACTTAGTTTAAAGAATTGGTTGTATGCTTCAAATGATATTCTTTAATTTATTTTATAAGGGAAATATCCTCTGGATGAAGGAGGTCTTCTCCAATGCTCTCAAGCAATGGTTTTAAATTTTTAGCGTAAGGCTTCCATCTACCCATTGCCTTTTTTGTTAATCGGTTGCCTTACTTGCTCTGAGCTAGCTGTTCTTACAGATCTGTCGGTTTCATGGAATGAGATGCATTCCTTCTCAAAGGGTAGCTCTAGAAAATCAAGCATTCTTTTGACTTGACCCTCAAGATCTTCAATTACATCTTCATTGTTAACTCTTAATATTTTACCAGGCAGAACTCGATCCCAGTGATCCATAAGCTTTACATAACTTTTGTAATAACTGCCTGCTTCAGCCAGACCATAAGAAAATTCTTGACCTTGAGCGAAGAGTTGCTTAAACATACTAAAACAACAGTCCAAGGGATACCTCCTTGCATCAATGATTTTTGCATTCGGCATTATCAAATGGATTAGTCCAATATGTCTAAAGTTATTAGGCATCTTATCGGTAAACATAGGCGCATCTTTTCTATGCATTCTAGTATCTTCAATAAAGCTCTTGCCAAGATTTTCTCTTTGTTCAGAGGTCAAAGCTTTCATGCTTTTTGGATAATTGCCTAATTTTCCATATATGTCATCACCTCTAAGGCTTTGAGCAATAGACAAGATGTTAGGCAGTTCAAGAGTGCCATCTATCATTGAATGTGAAGCTAGAATTTGCTCAATCAGCGTTGAGCCTGCTCTAGGCAGACCTAAAATAAATATTGGGTCTTTGGTTGTATGTCCACCAATGCCCAAATCCCTGAAAAAACTTTCATCGCAAACATCGATCTGAGCTTGAAGCTCTGCGTCCATTCTTTCAATCGAGTATTTGCTTTGATCATTTTTAATTTTATTACCTTGTTCTAAATGAAAAAAAGCTTCGTCAAACTCGCCCATTGCTTCACATCCTTGAGCAAGCGCAAAATGAAAATATGATTTATCCCTCAACGATAAATCAACCCTCTTAACCTGATTTCTCATGTTGCTTAATTCATTTGCTGTGAAAGAGTATGTTTTTAAATTTGACAAGGAAAAGAAGGCCTCACCATGATCTGGTTTAATTTTATAAGCAGAACGGTAGCTCTCTATTGCTGCATCGGTTTTTCCAAGAGTTTTTTGTGCATGCCCTTTAGATGTAAATGTGCTGAAATTGAAAGGGTTTTTTTCAAGAATATTATTTAATAATCCTATTGCCTCCTCATGACCTCCATTTTGCATAATTTCACTAGCTTTTTGAGCTTGATATACATGATTATCTGGATATTGATCGCACAAAATATTTACCTGCTCCATAGTCTTGGCAAACTTTTGTTTTTTTCTAAGTATCGTTGCATATTTCAATCGCAAATCACCGTCATTAGGCTGAAACTCTACAGCTTTCTCAAGTAAAAATTCTGCATCATCAAAATATCCAAGCCTGTTAGCAATTTCAGACAAAAGAGACATAGCATAGGTATGTGTGGGATGCTTCTTTAAAAATGCTCTGCATTGCGTCTCAGCTACCCCCAACCTGCCCTCATTCATAATTTGATCTATATACAATAAAGTTGAAGGCAGGGATTGGAGTTTCTCAATTTGCTCGCGAGCATGATCTGCTGCTGGTTTATTTTTGTTTTCAACAAAATACTTATAGAGTGAATTCCATGATGCAAGTAGAGCTGGATTAAGCTCGCAAGCTTGCCTGTAATGAATCACTGCTTTATCTATGTTGCCCATATCTCGATAAATATGACCCAATTCTTGGTATGCGCGGCCCATATCAGGAGCTATGATCATCAATCGTTCAATAAATTTTTTGGATTCATCAAAGTTTTTTAAGTACCTGGATGAAACTGAGGCTAAATATAAACTGTCAATATGATCAGGGTTATCCTTAAGTATTATTTCAAATAGATCAAGAGCATCTTGAAACCTATTTTCTTTTACAGCTTGTCTTGCCTCACTGAGATCTACAGAGAGAGATGCATTATTTGCATTGAATTCATTGTTTTTCATTAGGTTATCATCTTAGCAAAAATGGAAAATAAATTATCTTAAAAACTTAAAAAGGGAGCCTAGGCTCCCTTTTTAAGGTTTACTTTTATAAGTTAAAAGTTTCGCTTAAATCTCAAGCCAAGCGTTGTTGGTCTGATATAAGTTACACGCATTCTGTCAAAGACATAGTTATTACTTATTTCACCCCTTTCATCAGTTAGGTTATCTATATAGATTTCCGCTAACCACATATCATTGCTTACACCTGCTCTTACATTAACAAAACTGTAGCTATCTTGTTTGGCTTTATTTGGCTCAATGATGTCTGAGTAACTATCATCAGAAAATGTAAACTGCCCTTGGAAATGACCCATGTTACCAGAAGACATTGACCACTCTTTCCTCACAGCAATGTTGCCTTGCATACCAGGAGCAAATGCAAGCTCTTTACCAGCTACTACATCGCTTGAAGAGGTTAAAGTTTTGGTAATTTCAGAGTCTAGCATTGAGAATGCGCCTGAAACCATCCACCCATCAGCATCTGGATAATAAACAAAATCACCCTCTAGACCAGTAATTTCCGCATCAGCTGCATTATCTGAAAAGAACAGGTTAGTAATACTAGGATCAAGGATTGAAGTTTGCAGACCAGCAATATCAACCATGAATAAACTACCATTAAATCTGAGTTGGCCATCGCTCATAACAGTTTTCCAACCAAACTCATAGTTTGTCACTTCATCTGACTCTGTTATAAATGGAACGGTGTATGCTCCATCAGGAGTTGAGTCCCCCCCAGGTCGATTCAAGAGGCCTGGCCTAAAACCTTCTGACCAAGTCAGATAATACATAACATCATCAGATACATTCCATGAATAAGTTACTTTTCCAATTACACCATCGGTTTCAGCCTTATCTGGATGATCCATTGCATCTAGGGCCGGGTTGCCGGAGTTGCCACCAGGTCCATTGTACTTATTTGATAAATTGGTTCCGAATCTTTGTCGGTCATTATGGGGAGCCCCTGCAGGTATAAAGCCAGTAGAGAAAGCAGAGTTAGCGCTACCCTCCAAATCAACTTCAATATCGTACCAACGAGCGCCAACTGTAAGTTCAGATGTTTCTGAAACATCTATGCTTAATTCACCAAATATACCTTGCTGCTTATCAGTTCTCTTAACATCATTAATAAAAATTACTGGTGGTTGGTATGGGCCTCTGCCTGAGTGCCAACCTTCTCCAGCCCAAGAAGCGCTTCCTGTTAATGGAACTCCTGTAACTGAAGTATCAGTAAGAGCATAATTAAGACCATATCCAATATCACTGACTAGAGATCCTGGGTAGGTAAACATATTGTGCTCTGTAAGCTCTAGATCACTCATGAAGACTCCAGCTGTCAAGCTCATAGTATCGCTAATAGGAGCATTAACTCTGAATTCATGCGTTTGAACTTCAGACTCAACGATGGAATCAACATATAAATCTGCAGTTCCACAGTCACCAGTTGGAACATTTCCTGGAGCAAATGTGGTGTAAGTTACATAATAGTCACAGATGTAATACGGTATATACTGACCAACAAAAAGGTAATCAGTATAGTCAATTCTTTGATCTGATTGTCTATCTGTATATGCACCGGCATAAACAACCTCTAAATCTCCTATCGAACCTGTAAGAGTCAAGCTGATATTATCGAACTCATCTTCAATATGATCATCAGCATATCTGTTTACCTCAAGGTCACCTAATGTAGGATCAGCAAAAAAGACACCGTCAGACTCTATTGTTTGATTTGTTACGCTTACAAGAGCATCCCAATTATCATTAAGCTCAGCTTTAATACTTGCTCTGAAACCTTCATAGGTTGAAGTATTCACATCATCTTCGACAATTGCATCAACGCTTGGAATATTGACGTTAGTCAAATCAGCATTAGCTCTCCAACCATTTCTTGCAGCAGAAACAGGAAGACCGTTTGATCTCATGGTTCCTGCTGGTCTCCAAGCAGCTGAATCTCTTACGCTGACTGAACCAGCTACCTGATCTATGTAGCCACCTCTTCGGTCTCTATATGCAACAAATCTTAGGGCTGATGACTCAGTTAGAGGTATGTTAGACATATATTCAACTTTTGATCCAATATCACCCTCAGGCATATATCTTGTCTCAACTTCAAGACTGCTTGCTGATTCGCCAATTACAGGTTTATTAGTAATCATTCTTACAACACCTGCTTGTGAGCTAGCACCAAAAAGAGTTCCCTGAGGCCCAGATAAAACCTCTATACGCGAGACATCAGCAGCATATACATCTAAGTTTCTTCCTGGATAAGCCAGTGGCTGCTCGTCTAGATAAAAAGAAACATTTGGAGCTAATCCACCTACTCCAGAGGTAGTTAAATTTGGGGTTGTTGATGCGAGACCTCTAATATAAATAGTACTTTGCCCAGGTCCTGAACCACCAGCTGTTACACCAGGCAATTGAAGTAAGTAATCTTCAAATACATTAATTCCTTTTTCTTCAAGATTTTGCTCACCCAATGTAGCCACTGATAGTGGAACATCTTGTAGGCTTTCACTTTTTTTTCTTGAGGTAACAACAACCTCTTCAATTGTGGCCTGAGATTGAGCAGAAATATATCCGCTGTAAGCAGACGCATTAATTATTGCTAGTGCGGAGATCGCAGAAACAATTTTCCCAAAAAACTTATCAAAGTTTATTTGATTAAAAGCTAAACTTAGATTTTGAATATTACTTTTAATAGTATTTATCATATTTTCCCCCTAGGGATTTTTTTTAATTTAGAGTTGAGTGACGGACTGAAATCGGTTGTGGAACCTTCTTCCATCGTGAAATTTGCTTAAGTCAAAACTTAAGTTTTTAAAAGACATGTTTAGACCATAACAAATGAACATCAAAATTTTAAGTAAATATCAAAAAAAGACGCTTTATTTTTAATTTGAGGAATTTATCAAGCATATTCAGTAGACTTATTGCGATGTTTACCAAAATCGCGCCTAAACGCTTTCTTTTCTCTATTTTTCTAATTATTGCTTTCATTGGTATTACGCTTACCAACCTCAAAGAAGCTGATCAATTATTCGCAGATGCTCAAAATCAAATTTCTGACAGCTTAGGTTGGTTAATTATTCTTCTTACTAATGGTTTTTTAGTATTTGTAATTTATTTGGCTTTTAGTAAACATAAATCATTGATTCTGGGTGGACCAGATGCAAAACCAGAGTTCTCACGATTAAATTGGATAGCCATGCTTTTTAGCGCAGGCCTAGGTGTCGGCTTGTTGTTTTATGGTGTAGCTGAACCCATCATGCATCTTAGCTCAGATGTAATCCATAAAGATGGCGCATCTTTTTCAGACAAAGCTAATCTCTCAATGAACCTTGCCTATTTGCATTGGGGATTTCATGGTTGGGCAATCTATGGCGTTGTTGGAATTTGTTTTGCTTATTTTGCCTATAACAATAAATTACCTTTTCGAGTAAGTTCATTTTTCTCAGGCCCATTAACAAGAAACATTTGGGGAAGAGTATCATTAGATGTGCTGGCAATCATTGCCACAATATTTGGCATAGCCACCTCTCTAGGGCTTGGTGCAAATCAAATCAATTCTGGACTCAGCTATATGGGTGTGATTGAAGGCAGTTTTATTAATACTGTTGGGATCATCATTCTTATAACCCTTATGGGGCTAGCTAGTGTTGTATTGGGTTTGAAGGTAGGTATTAAAATCTTATCTCAAATAAACATTGTTTTATGTATTATTTTTCTATCCTTTATTTTTATTACTGGGCCAACAAGCTATATTCTGGATGGTCTTGTACAAAATCTAGGATCATATGTTCAAAAATTGTTGAGTCTATCTACAAATACTCAAGGTTATTCTGACTCTTCATGGCAAAATGCATGGACTCTTTATTATTACTCTTGGTGGTTTGCATGGTCTCCATTTGTTGGATTGTTTATTGCGAGAATATCTTATGGCAGATCAATTCAAGAATTTCTAATAGGAGCGGTATTGGTTCCAACCTTTATTGTTTTCATTTGGATGGGTGTTTTTGGCAATGCGGCAATCTATCAAGAATTTATGGAGCCTTCGTCTCTGAGTACAGCAATTAATAATGATATAGCTGTTTCACTATTTATTTTTTTAGAGCAATTCCCCTTTTCTCAAGTAATCATGTGGCTAGCAATCATAATAATATTAACCTTTTTTGTGACCTCGTCTGATTCTGGAGCCTTGGTTACATCAATGCTAACTGCTGCCAAGAAAGAAAATTTT
The DNA here is from genome assembly GCA_045564015.1 of Gammaproteobacteria bacterium. Classification (GTDB taxonomy): domain Bacteria; phylum Pseudomonadota; class Gammaproteobacteria; order Magnimaribacterales; family D2472; genus D2472. The sequence goes on along the minus strand of JBJLIB010000014.1, from coordinate 2,566 downwards.
AAAGATGAGCCGCCAATGATTTTAAGAATTATTTGGGCGTTATCTCTAGGTATAATTTCAGTCGTACTTTTAGCCGGAGGTGGGATTGGAGCGCTTCAAACATCCGTCATAGTTACAGGCGTTCCCTTTGCGATCTTAGTTTCGTTTGCTGCAAGGAGCCTTCTAAAAGATCTAAATAAATGAGTTCTATTACAGAAGAAAATAAAGATATTGCTATTAAATTTTTTGAAGCCCTTAGCTCAGGGTCTGAAACCTATTTAAATTATTATAATGATGATTCAATTATCTGGACTGCTGGAGATAACTCTATTGGCGGCACTAGAACAAAACAAGAAATTGTAGACTTTGCTCAAGGTATCCTCTCCGCTTTTCCAGAAGGTATTAAATTTAATATTACAGGCATAACTGCCGAAAATGAGAGAGTTGCTGTTGAGGTAAGCGGTGAAGCAATTCATGCCTCAGGCGAGGACTATAATAATGAATATCATTTTTTATTAAAAATTAAAAATGGCAAAATTCTTGAATTGAAAGAGTATATGGACACTCAATTAGCTGCAAAAATTCTCCTCGGGGAGTGATGCATTTAAAGTTTTAACAGTTAAAAGAGGCTTTTGAGCCTCTTTTTTTTAATCAAAAAAATTTATAGATTCTGAGCAAAAAAGCATACAAAAAATAATGAAATAAAGATTGGACAGCAAGAAATTCTGGGCTTATTATCAGAAAATATTATGATTTTTTTTGCTAATTTTTAAACCTGTTTATGTCAAATCAATCCTCTAAATTCCCATCAGATGCAGAAGTAGTTATTGTTGGTGTTGGGGGTATTGTGGGATCAATGCTTGCTTATTGGTTAGCAGAACTTGGACAAAAAAATATTGTAGGTTTGGAAAAATCTACCATCATTCCTTCTGACATAGCCTCAACGGCGCATGCTTCAGACTTTGTCTATAACACAACCCATGACAAGCTTGGTTGTTGGGCAACAAGCTTCAGCAGAAAGTTCTATGAGGACAATGGATTCTTTCTAAAAAAAGGTGGCTTAGAGATTTGCCGTAAAGATGATGACGCTCGCTGGGAAGAGCTTAAACGAAAAGTTGAATCAGGCAAAGCATTTGGGACGAATGTCAGACTAATCTCTGCATCTGAAGCTAAAGAAAAATTTCCATTGTTAGATGAGGAATCAATTCGAGGTGCAATGTGGGATCCAGATGCTGGTCTGGTAACTCCCCGTTCTCAGGATGTTGTTAACTTTGCTGTGGAGACTGCCAAAGAAAAAGGTGCTCTCAAAACATTTACTGACACGCCCGCTACAGGTTTTGAAATTGAGAATGGTCGTATTACTGGCGTTAAAACAGACAAGGGAATAATCAAAACTAAGAAGGTTGTGATTGCATCAGGAATTTGGGGGCCATTAATGGGAGACATGGCCGGTGTTCCAGTGCCATTAATGCCAGTTGAACACCCTTTGTTGTTTTTTGGTCCGCTACCTGAGATACAAGGAACAGACGAACTCCTTGTCTATCCCCTCCTTCGTGATCAGGGAAATTCAGCTTACGTAAGAGACACAGGTAGACTTCACGGTGGGATGCTCGAGTGGGGTTATTACGAGGACAAAGAACCTAGGCTCGTTGATCCTGCAGACATTGGAAACCCTGACAAAACAATGATATCTGACTCTATGAGATATCTAGATCTTGAAGAAGTTGCTGAGCCTTTAGAGAAAGCTTTTGAAACGACGCCTATACTTAATGAGCTTGGTTGGGATGAAAAAAGTTCATTCAATGGTCTGTTATCCGTAACTGCCGATGCAGGATCTTTGATAGGCGAAAGTCCAGAAGTAAGAGGATTTTGGTTATGTGAAGCAGTTTGGGTCAAAGACGGTCCTGGATGTGCAAGACTGTGTGCAGAATCGATGATGCACGGTAAAACCCAAGTAGATATGCATGCCTTTGATATTTCCAGATTTTATCCAGCTCAAAAAGAAAAGGAGTTTGTGAAAACACGATCATTTGAGAATGCGCAAACCATCTACACACCTGCAGTTCATCCGAGAGAACCCTATATCAGTCAAAGAGAGCTCTATGTCAGCCCTTTCTATGCAAGAGAAAAAGAATTAGGCGGCGTATTTGAAAATGAAGTGGCTGGGTGGGAACGTGCTTTTGCATATGAAAGTAATAAAGAAAAACTTGATAAATATCTAAAAGAAGTTCCTGTTAGAGAAAATGAGTGGGATCGTCGCCATGTTCCATATGAAATTGCTAACGCAGAGCATCTGGCCATGAGTGATTCAGTCGGCATGATTAATCTTTCACACTTTCCTATCATGGACATAGAGGGTCCAGACGCAGAACGTATGTTGGAATATCTCTCGGTAGCAAAAGTCGGTGGCAATACTCCTGAGGGACGCATGATTTATACAAATTTTCTAGATGAGGATGGTGGAGTCCATGCAGACCTTACTATATCTCGCCTTGGTAAAGAGCGATATAGAGTTGTTACTGGAGGAGCTGATGGTAACCGTGACTGGGTGACATTACGAAATTATAGGGATGATATGGGCCTGAAT
>JBJLIB010000013.1:0-32180 GCA_045564015.1 Gammaproteobacteria bacterium | reverse complement strand
TAATTGGGGATCCAGTGGTTATTCAGGCACTCTAGCCTTCACCAATTTTGATGACAAGAATCCCATTGTTGCTAATGCAGGTTTTGCTTCCTTCTCAGTTGCTATTACTGGCACCAATAATACATACACGGGTAACTCAACAGACAGCTTAGATAATTCTTGGTTGGGTGGTGCGTCCGTGGCTGGAGCTTTATATGGGGATTCATCGCCCGATGAGAGTGGTGGTAGAGTGAATGTCAATTTATACAAATCAGGCGATACTGGCACAGCTGGAGCCAATGATTTTTATTTTGCAGAAGGGATTTATTTGGTTGATTAATTGAAATGGTTGTAAATGAAAAACTTATCTTTATGATTAGTAGCTGATATGAATAGTTTTGTAGATTTTTTTCTTAAAATAAGAAACAGTAAGCTTTTTAGCGGTATTGTTATTGCTGTGATTGTGGCCTCTGCGATCTATGCAGGTGTTAGCTCATATGACATATCACCTGAGTACACCGTTTACTTGGATCTATTTGATTATGCCATCACCTTATTTTTCTTGATCGAGATCATTATTCGCATGATTTCCGAAAGATCTTTGGTTAAATTCTTTAGCGATGGCTGGAATATTTTTGACTTTTTAATTGTGACCATTTCCTTGGTTCCAATTAACAATGTTGAAAGTGTCTTTGTAGCAAGATTGCTTCGAATTATTCGGGTTTTACGAATCATTACCGTGGTGCCTGCTTTCCGTCATATTATCGATTCATTAGTTAAAACCATTCCAAGAGTTGGTTTTATAGCTTTGCTCATGTTTATTTTTATGTATGTCTGGGGTGCTATTGGCACCATGTTCTTTGGTAAGGTGGATCCAGAGAATTGGGGCAACATAGGCTTGGCTTTAATCACTTTAGTCCAAGTGGCTACTTATGATGATTGGGCAAACATCATGGCGCAAGTGATAGATGTTTATCCTTATGCTTGGATTTTCTTTGTTTCTTTCATCATCATCAATGCCGTGATTTTACTTAACATGGTTATTGGCGTGATTGTCGATGTCATGACGGGTGGAACCGGAATTGACGATCTGGTCAATCCAGAGAATAAGGACTCTACTGACTAGCTTTAGCTAAACACTCAGCAAAGGTTTGTTGGTCGACATTACCTCCAGATAGCATCACTAGGGTTCTAGAGCCTCTAAACTTTTCTTTGTTTTCTAACAAGCATGCTAAGGCCACGGCCCCACTAGGCTCAAGTTTTAAATTTAAGCGATTAAAAGCAAAGCGCATAGCATCACAGACCGCTTGATCTGATGCAGATAAACCTTTAACACCAAAATGTGTATTGATCGCAAAGGGGATTGCTCCAGGAGTGGGTGTCAGTAAGCCATCACATAATCCACCTCGATTGATATCCATTGCAACTCTCTCATTTTTTTCGAAGGACAATTGATGATCATTCCATTCTTCAGGCTCAGCAGTGAAGACATTGCATTCAGGGTTGATGTGTTTAATAGAAATACATGAGCCTGCAGTCAGACCACCACCACCTGCGCAGATAATAGCGTTATCTAGTTTAGGGTTCTTAGCATCATGAATCACCTCATAAGCCGCTGTACCTTGACCATAAATTGTTTCTAGAGCGTCATAAGGATTAATAATGACCAGATTTTCTTCTTTGGCTATCTCTCTACTCATCTCTTCTCTGCTTTCAGAGCGTCGATCGTAGTGAATCACTTTAGCGCCTAAAGCTTTTGCATTGGCAATTTTTCTCTCAGGCGCATCTGTTGGCATCACCACTGTTGCTGGAGTATTAAAAACTTTGGCTGCATGGGCAACGCCTTGCGCATGATTGCCTGACGAGTAAGCTATCACACCTCGTTTCAATTCATCTTTTGAGAGTCTTGAGATAGCAGAAAGTGCACCTCTAACTTTAAAAGAGCCTGTGATTTGCAAAGACTCGGGTTTAAATAGAAATCTACCATCCAATTCTTCATTTAGATTAGGGCAAGTAACAAGTTGCGTATGATGTATATGGGGTGAAATGAGGTGATAGGTTTTAACAACCTCATCAAACCAAAGATTGGGCTCAAGTTTCATGTTGCTTATTTTCGATTAAATTTATCTTTAATTTGAAGTGGCAAATACGCAATATAAAACAGAATGACTGCCAATGGAATTGTTCCAACCAAATGCAGTGGAGGATCTGGGAAATAATCCATCAAAGTACCTTCAACAGGTCGATCAGCTAGATACCAATAGTTTGCAGGAGGCCCAATTATAAGATTGGCAATGTAGACAAAAATTAATAGTGCCAGAGTGACACCAATCACTTTAGGGATATCACTTAAGATGGGTCTTTCCTTGTTAACCATTAGGACATAAAAAACAGCTAATATAATTAAGCTGTGGCCCCAGAAAAAGGGTGAGTATTCTCCATGAGGAAATCCGTAAATAAGATCTGGTGTTGCCAAAGCCATGGTAGCTCCGCAGATACCCCAAAAATAGGCACAATGAAAAAGAATCTTCGGAGCATTTTGTTTGAGGAGGTACACAATCATGGCCAGCATTGAAAAGTCGCACATGTGCATTGGAAACTCACCTTTCCAGGGGAGATCAAAAAGCAACACATCATAAATGGGCTGCGTCACCATATGTAAAATCATGATACCGGCAAGAATTTTTCCACCTTGTATTTGTGTAGCTAGGTTTTTATTTGCATAGTATTTGGGATAGGCATAAATCACAGCAGCACATATCAAGAGAGTAACAAGATGTTGTGTGCCAAATACTTCAAATGCTGGATAATTCATTTTGAATAAAATATTTTTGTCCCTATATTAGCTCAGACTTTCTGAAAAAACATCTTTCAAGAAGGGCTTGTGAGCATTTTCAACAAAGGTAATGTTGCTTGGTATTCCAAGATAGAAGGATTTTATTAGTCGTAGTTGTATTTTACGCTGCAGCCGTATGCGGTGGTCGAGTTAATAGCCAATGGTTGATTGGCAGCTAATTCACTCATCTGGGAGCTGACATAATTTATAGCTTCTTCAAAAGAAGCATTAAAAAACTGCATGCCACGGCCTATATCGTCAATGGCACCTTTGTATCTGAGCATGCCGCTTGCATCAATCATATACATGTGTGGTGTGGTTTTAGCTCCATAGAGCATACCAACTTCACCTGATTCATCGAGTAAGACATGAGAGGGACTTGCGCCTCTGGCGTCAGTCAATGCATTGGCTTTATCTGGGCTCACATGACCTTGATCACCAGGAGTTGAAGAAATAATGCTTAGCCAAATAATCCCTGCATCACGTGCCATCTTTTGGACAGCCTGCATATTGTTTTCATTGTAATGTCTTGCCACATATGGGCACTCGTGATTGGTCCACTCCAATATGACGGGGCTGCCCGTTAAATCAGATAACTGGATGGTTCTGCCATAACTATTAACAGCTACAAAATTTGGTGCCGCAACATCAATGGATGGATTTTCTAGTTTAATTTCTGCAGCATAAGATGCAGTTGCAATAAAGAATGTAGTAAAAAAAGTTAAAAAGATTTTCATTGCATTGATTTTATAAGCAGGTCTTCGGTTAGCACCGCTGGTAAAATTTTTGATCTAGGCATGCCAGGTTTCCAAAAAATATATAAAGGAATTCCAGAGCGTTCATATCTGGCCAATCCAGTAGCTATCTCCTCATTGCGATTGGTCCAATCAGCTTTAACGTAAGTGATGTTTTGGTCTTTCAAATATTCTTTCACTTTGTCTCTGGCAAATGCAGTTTTTTCATTGGTTTGGCAGGTAATGCACCATGCTGCAGTAAAGTTAATCAAATAAGCTTGATCTTGAGCTTGCAAGTCTGATTCTATGGCTAAGCTCCACTGCTCAGCAGAGGAATCTGTAACCAATCCATTGGTGTTTTCAGGCAGGCTATTGAAAATTTGCACAGCTGCTAAAAAAGTTGCAAGCATTCCAATCCATTTCCATCGACCTTTGAATGTTGCAATCATCCAAATCGCAATTCCAAGTATTAACCCAAGCAGCAGCAATAAAATTAGAGCATCGCCTGAGGTTTGTACCATGAAGACCCACATGAGCCAAAGAGCTGTGGCTATCATGGGAAAAGCAAAGAATTGTTTGAGTGTTTCCATCCAAGCTCCCGGCTGAGGAAGGGCACTAATCCATTCAGGTTTTAAAGCTAACAATAAATATGGTCCTGCAAAACCTAAACCGAGTGCAAGAAAGATTGGCAGTGTTGCGAAGGAGGGCTGTAAGAGGGCATAGCCAATTGCAGCACCCATAAATGGAGCGGTACAAGGAGATGCAACCACCACGGCCAAAACGCCAGTGAAAAAAGAACCCGAATAGTCATTTCTTGATTGCACAGAGGATCCTAAAGTGGTTAAGCCTGCAGCAAAATTAATATTCGTTAACAGGATGAGACCAATGCCCAGCATGATGAGCGTTAAGATTCCGACCACAACAGGAGATTGCAGTTGATAGCCCCATCCAATCATAGATCCAGTAGACCTGATAATGATTAAGGCTGTAGCAATCGATAAAAATGTGGACATGACTCCACCAACAAATGACAGAGCATGATTTCTTATTTTGCTGTTGTCATCGCCTCCCATGGAGACAAAACTTAAAACTTTAAGAGAAATAACAGGAAATACACAGGGCATTAAATTTAAAATCAAGCCGCCAATCAAAGCAAATAATATGGCTTGCCACAAAGACATACCAGCAGCAGATTCTAGCTCTTCTTCAATTTGAAATCCTTCGCCATTGATGCTCAAAATACCAGAAATGAAAGCTGCCTCATCGTTTAAAACAGGAAGAGTTATTTCATAGGAATTATTGCCCAAGTTCACCAATTCCTGAGTGGGTGTATAAGCAAATAAATTATCTTGTCTTGGAAAAAGATATGCACTGCTTATTGGTTGAGAGGATTTAAATGTTGTTTTTAAATTACCATCTTCAACAATACTTTGAGTCTGAATAAACTCTGTTGGCAGATTTTGAATCGCTTCATCCAGCAGAATATTTGGTGTTGCGGATGATAAATCAAGAGTTAAAGAAGCTGTTTCAGGGATGCAAATATCTGCACAAATCAAAAAATCAAAATCAACACTAATCGAAGAAAGATCAGCATCAATGGCACGAAACACTTTGAATGGGAAAACAACATCTCCCTCATAGCCGAATGTCATTAGGGGTGGGTAGGGAATGGTTACTGGGGTTGGCCATTCAACATTCTCGATAATAACACCTTGAGCAACATTCCATTTTGCTTCAAACGGGCTTCCAGAATCACCTGGATTTTCCCAGTAAGTATGCCAACCTTCTTGCATCTCCAGTCGAACACCAACATAAAAAGATTCTTGTTGGGAATCTTGTATATTTGTGATTAAGCTCGCTTTAGCATGCCCAGTTTCCACAGGGTTAGAGGAACCCAGAATGGAAAGAAAGAGGCTGCAAGCCAAGAAGATTTGTTTCATGCCTTTTATGTTAAACCATTGTAATAAAAAAGGGGGGAGCACAAGCTCCCCCGATCCAATTTGATTGACTTACTTACTGCCTAGAATTTTAGGAGTTTTGATATCAATCGAACGAGGCTTTTGAGCATCCGGAATTATTTTTTCCAAAGCCAGAGTTAACATTCCATTAACTAAATCAGCACCATGAACCTCAACATTTTCAGCTAAAGTAAACTGCTGTTTAAAGGCTCTTTGAGCTATGCCTTGATAGACAACCTCATTCGAGTCATTTAAGAGCTCTGCTTTAGGCCCTTTATGCTCTATCGTTAATACACCTTCTGCCAATTCAATGTTGAGGTCTTCTCGCGATAGACCAGCAACAGCAACATCAATAAAGATTCTGTTTTCATCTCTTCGAATGTTGTATGGCGGATAGCTTGAAGATCTTTCTGTGGTTTCAGAGAATCTCTGCAATCTATCAAACAGGTTTTCAAAACCTAACACACGAGTGGTTAGGAACGGATCGGTAAAATTAAGTACCATAATATAGTCCTCCTTAGTAGCGACTAAAAGTGCATACCCAAATGGCGTATGCGGTTAATAAACGTAGACCCAAATGGCATCTACAATACTTATTTAAGTGCTTTTATAAGAAATTCAAGGAAAAGAAGAAAAAATTATTCCTTCCAGTGGGTCACAAATTTGTTTACATCAAGTTGAGGTATCTTTTTGTTGGTTCCTGTGGGGGTGCCAACATATAAATAACCAATTACTTCATGATCAGAAGTTAAATTTAAGTATTCAGCGATTTTCTTGTTGAAGGCAAATTTACCCGTCCGCCAAATTCCAGCATAGTTTTTTGCATGCAGTGCCAGCAAGATATTTTCTGCTGCTGTCGCTGTCGATAGCATTTGCTCTACTTTAGGAACTTTGGGATGTTCGCTGATTTGAGTGGCCAAGATGATAATCATGGGTGCTCTAAATGGCGCAGCTTGATACTTTTCCATTTGCAAGGGTGTAACATCCTTCAATTCATTTACAGCAAACTCTGTAAAAATTTTAGATAATTTATCTAAACCTGCACCCGTCACTTCAATAAAACGCGAGGGTCTCAACCAAGCATGATCAGGAGCTCGCAGCGCTGCTTGATAAATTTCATGCATCTCATCTTTTGAAGGAATGGGTGTGGTTAATTCACGAGGTGAATTTCGTGTTAAAAGATTGGTTATTGCATCCATTCTTCTATTCTAATAGATGCAAAATTTTTTTATAAGAAATACTCCAATCTTTTGTGCTATCAGATTACACTTAACCTAGTAAACAATATTTATCTAAACTAATTTATTTATGGAAATAACACTTTTATACACTTCATTGATTACAATTCTTGCTATTTTTCTTGCTTTTAGAGTTGGGGTCACAAGAGGTAAAACTAATACGTTACTTGGAGAGGGTGATTCCTCTGAATTGCTTCAATCTATTAGATCGCACGGCAATTTAATCGAACATGCTCCTTTGGCATTAATGCTTTTATTGTTGCTTGAAATGCAAGGTATTGCAGACTGGAAACTGCACTTGCTTGGATCTTCTTTTTTTCTTTTTAGAATTTTACATGCGTACGGACTTTCAATTTCCAGAGAAAGCACTCCTTATCGTGTTGTCGGAGCATTGGGCTCATGGGTGTTAATGCTAGGAATGAGTGCATATGGCTTGTACGTTTATCTTGCCTAAAGCTCATGAACTTTTTACATAAATTAAAGTCAAAATTAATATGATAGATTTTAAAAAATATTTACTCGTCTTTAGCTTAATTATTGCTACGCCTAATCTTCTAGCAGAAACAGCTGATGATCCTGCGGCTGATCTCATGGGTACAGTTTGGCAACTGGTTAAAAATGGTTCTCAAAGCTCCTCCTTTGGCAGTGGGCAAGTTGTATATTTTTTATCCAGCGATGCATATCACACCCATAGAAGTAGAAAATTTCAAACCTGGGATACTTTTTCCATGGTAGACGGAAGAAACCTAGTGCGTTTGAAAAAAAATGAGAGCATTGAGATTGTTGCATCAAAATTCAATGATTCGATATATGAGGTCAAACTTCTTGATGGTTTCTATAAGGGTAAAACTTATTATTTGATTGCAGATGAGCTTGAGAAAAATTTTAAACAGGAGATTAAAGATAATGACAGCATCTAAAAATATTATTAGCATTCTTTTTGCCATGTTCATGGTGAGTTGTTCCTACAGTTCATTGCGACCTGAGGTGGTTGATCGTTCTGATGCACAAAGAATGCAGACGGTTATTTTTGCAACGGTTGTTTCAATCGATCGAGTGATATTATCAGGCGATGGCGATACTGGTGCTGTGGCAGGAGCAATCATTGGTGGCGTTGCAGGCGCTTCAGTAACTGATTCTGAGACTGAATCTGATATAGCTGGAGTCTTGGGTGCCTTGGTTGGCTCTGCGGTGGGTTCAAAAATGGGAGATGCGGCAACCAGGAAGCCTGCTATCGAGTTATTATTGGATTTGGATTCAGGCAAAACAGTTTCCATTATCCAAGAAGAAGGAGATTATAGTTTTGCTGTTGGTCAACGAGTGAAGATTATAAAAAACAAAGGCAAGTCTAGAGTCATGCCTTTGCAATGACTTCGGAAGCTTTCACACTTATATACAACAAAGCCCTGGATTTAGTTTCTAGGCGAGAGCATTCTCGTCACGAGCTTATGCAAAAGCTCAACAAACGTTTCCCCGAAACACTGCCCATTATCGAAGAAGCGCTGGATAAACTTGTACTAAATAACATTCTTAATGATGAGCGTTTTGCTGAAATGTATCTTAATTCGAGGGCCAGAAAAGGTTTTGGACCAAAAAAAATAGAGATGGAATTGTATTCTAAAAAAGTTGACTCAATTTTCATTGGCAATGCCATTGAGGCTTATGAAAGTTGGATAGAAAATGCTGAAAATGAGCTACAAAAGAAATTTAAAGGCATCCAACCAGCTGACTACAAGTCGAAGATGAAGCAAAAACAATTTCTTTTTAATCGGGGATTTAGCGCCCAAATTATTGAGCGGATTTTATAAAATCACATGGTATGATTTACTCCTATGTCCTACCAGGTTTTAGCTAGAAAATATCGACCCTCAACCTTCTCTGAAGTTGTTGGACAAGAGCACATTTTAAAAGCCTTAGAAAACAGTATTAAGCACAATAAACTCCATCAAGCCTATATGTTTAGCGGCACCCGAGGGGTAGGCAAAACAACAATTGCCAGAGTTTTTGCCAAATGTCTTAATTGCCAAAAAGGTGACATGCCGCAAGCCGAGCCATGCAATGAATGCGCGGCTTGTTTGGAAATAAAAGCCGGTCGACATATAGAGTTTTTAGAAGTTGATGCTGCATCAAGAACTGGTGTGGATGATATGCGAGAACTGCTTGAGTCTGTTCAATATAAACCGGCAAATGCTCGTTACAAAATCTATCTCATTGATGAAGTGCACATGCTATCTAAAAGCAGTTTTAATGCTTTATTAAAAACCTTGGAAGAGCCACCACCTCATGTAATGTTTTTGATGGCCACTACGGAGGTCGAGAAAGTTCCCAAAACTGTTTTATCTCGTTGTCTGCAATTGAATCTTAAGATCATTCCAGAAAATCAAATTCGAGATCATGCTCAGTCTTTACTAGATCTAGAGGGAATTAAATATGATGATGAATCTTTGGCTTTAATCGCGAGTTCTGCCCAGGGATCTATCCGTGATGGACTAACGCTTTTAGATCAAGCCATTGCTCACGGTAATGGAGTGCTTGAGTCAGATCAAGTGAAAGCATTATTAGGAACCATCGATCAATCTTATATTATTGAACTCGTGAATCATGTGGCTGCTTCAGATGGAGATGGAGCCTATTTAGCTTTGAATAAAATCACCGAGCTGAATGTCGAGTATGAGCAAGTCTTAAAAATTATTATTTCAGTTTTTCATAAAATCTCATTGCACCAACAGCTTCAAGATAGTGAAGATTCAGGCATTCAACAATTAGCCGATAGTATTGATCCTCAGATTGTTCAATTGCATTATGAGATTGCTTTAAATGCTTTAAGCAAATTCCATGTGCACCCACATCCAAAGCAGGCTCTTGAATTATGCATTTTGCGTATGCTTGCCTTTCAGCCTATTTCAGAGGGGGCAGCTCCAAAAATAGAAAAAAAAAATTCTAAATTAGTAACGAAACAGCCCATAACTCCAAAAAAAAATGTAGTTGAAGTTGAGATTCCAAAAGCTGAATCCAAATCTAAACAAGTCTCAGTTGATGAGGGGTCTGCAAAGGAATCAATGACTGAGGAGCCAAGCATTCCATCGCCGCTTGATATGCAAAGTTGGAATTCAATATTCAATTCATTAAATCTATCCATGTTTGTGAGTCAGGTTTTTTCAGAGTTTGAGTTTGTGAGTTTTACTGATCATGTTTTAACTTTAAAAAAATCAGATGAGCTCATTAATCCAACTGAAGGATTGAAAACAGAATTCTTAGAAGCTATTTCAGCCCAATTAGGTCAAAAAATTTCGCTAATCATAGAAAGTGGAGAGGTAATGGCATCTCCTGCAGCTGTTGAGGTTGAGAGGGTGCAAAACCAGCTCAATCAAGACAAAGATGCTTTGCTAGAGAATGCAGCTGTAAAAGACATTCTTGATTCATTTGGTGGAAAAATTATTGATGAATCAATCAAGAAGGTAAGCCCATGAGCAGAGATTTGCTATATGAGCTAATAGAAGCCTTAACTATTTTGCCTGGGGTTGGCAAGAAGTCTGCTCAACGCATGGCATTATTCTTACTCGATAAAAATAAAGATGGAGCTTTGCATTTAGCTCAAACTCTAGAGGAGTGCTTGGATTCTATTCAACGCTGCGAGGTATGCAGACAATTGACATCAGAACCTGTCTGTAGAATTTGCAGTGATGAATCGCGAGATGCATACAGCCTTTGTGTTGTGGAGAGTCCTTCGGATGTCTTGGCTATAGAGTCAACAGGTGGCTTCAAGGGTAGATACTTTGTTTTAATGGGACGCCTCTCACCAATTGACGGAGTTTCACCTGATGATCTTGGCATCCCGGATTTATTGCGTCATATTCAAGGCGCAAAGATCGAGGAAGTGATTCTTGCAACAAGTTCAACCGTTGAGGGTGATGCAACAGCATCCTTTATTAATGATCATCTTGAGAGCGTTAAAGTTTCAAGAATTTCCTATGGCATTCCTATTGGAGGAGAGTTAGAGTATGTCGACGGCAACACTATTGCGCGAGCTATCCAAGGGAGGATTGTAATTTAATGTCTATCAAACCAGATGTGTGGATTAAACGAATGGCTGAATCTGAAGGGATGATTGAGCCTTTTTCTGAAAATCAGGTGCGAGTTGATGATAAGGGTGAAAAACTTATCTCATATGGAGTCTCTAGCTTTGGCTATGATGTTCGCTGCGCGAATGAGTTTAAAGTTTTCACCAACATCCACTCAGCAACCGTTGATCCAAAAGTTTTTGATGATAATAGTTTTGTTGATATAAGTGCAGATGTCTGCATCATTCCACCCAATTCTTTTGCTCTTGCCAGAACAGTTGAGTATTTTCGTATTCCTAGAAACGTATTAACTATCTGCTTGGGCAAATCAACATATGCGAGATGTGGAATCATCGTTAATGTAACGCCCCTCGAGCCTGAGTGGGAGGGGCACGTAACTCTAGAATTTTCAAATACCACCAATTTACCAGCAAAAATATATGCAGGTGAGGGTGTTGCTCAAATGATTTTTTTTGAATCAGATGAAGACTGTGAAGTTAGTTATAAGGACAGGGGTGGAAAATATCAGGGACAAACAGGGGTCACGCTTCCAAAAACCTAATACAGTTTTTTAAGTTCAAGCATTGTATCCCCATCTTGATCCTCATCCTCAACTTTTATAATTAAGTAATCAAGATCTGGGGCTAGAAAGTAGCGCGTGGTTCTATCATCCTGCAGCCTAATTCTTTCTACAATGATGCAAGGATAGATAGTGCCATCCACCTCAAAACTTCCATTGTCGACAACCTTGTAGTTGTTTGCTTCAATTGCTCCTGTTTTCAAATCTGGTAGCAGCAATGAAAATTCTTGAAGACCTGCGATAACATTTTTTCTAATTTGTATTTGGACATTCAATGGATCAAATACGTTTTCGTTTTCTGGTAATGCTTGGCTCCAATCAAACTTCCCTTTGGAACTTAAAGTTCCTGAAGCCTGATCAAAATTTAAAGTTCTTTTGTCTGAAATCAGAGTCCATTTAACGTCCACATAATATTTAGTGGAGGTCATGAGATTATTACTTTCTGTGAAATCTGAAATAATTTTGATCCTGCCAAGTGGAAATTTTGCATTAAATTGAATGGTTCTCTTGCCTGCTTCTTGATGAGTAATAAGCTCTCTTATTCCCTCCATTGAAACTCGTGAATTAGTGAAAACATATTCTCCTTTATAGTCAGGAATTTCTTGCGCTGTTAGGTTGGCTGAAATTAAAAAAAATAATATTCCAAAATATTTATACATTAAAAAACTCCATATGATTTGGTCCGAAATTACTTTCAGCTGCAAATTTCACTTGATCACCTTGCAGAGAGATGTATCCCTTCGCTATATCTGCAATGACCTTTGGGTAGATGGCGTGTTCAATTTTATGAATTCGATTAATTAACTTTGCCTCAGATTGAGCAGGATCTATCTTTAAAGCACCTTGCGTAATAATAGGCCCACCGTCAAGCTTATTGCTAACATAATGCACTGATATACCGTGCATTAAATCTCCATTTTCAATTGCCTGTTGATGAGTATTTAGTCCAGGATAATCAGGCAATAAGGAAGGATGAATGTTGATTAATTTTCCACTCAGAGCCTTAGTAAAATCATTTGTTAGAATTCTCATAAACCCAGCCAGCACAACCAAATCAGGTTCAATGGGAAGAATCTGCTCTAATAAAGCTAGATCAAATTCTTCTCTCGAGTTGAAATCTTGATGTTCAATCACTTTACTCATCAAATGAAATTTTTGAGCTCGCTCTAATCCTTTCACGTTAGGCTGATTAGAAATGACCAACTCTATCGAAGCAGGTATATTTCCAATTTGACAGGCTTTGGCGATGGCTTCTAAATTTGAGCCACCCCCTGAAATCAGAACAACTATTTTTTTCATGATTAATAGTATTGAATTTGCTCTTTAAGATTCCCTTTGATTATGGAACCAATTTCAAAGGTGCGTAGTTTATGGCTCGACAAGATTTTTTTTGCTTTGGATATTTCTGCTTTGTCTAAAATACAAACCATCCCAATTCCGCAATTAAATATTCTAAGCATATCTGCTTCTGATATTTTTCCTTTTTCCTGGAGCCACTGAAAAGCTTTAGGAAATTTCCACGAAGATAAATTTACATTTGCAATTAATCCGCTTTTAAGAATTCGAGGAATATTTTCTGTCAAACCGCCTCCAGTTATATGTGCCATACCTTTGACATGAGTTTTTTTAATTAGTTCTAAGACCGGAGCAGGATACAAATGTGTTGGTTTGAGCAAGGTTTGCATGATTGAATTTGGAGCCTCATGTTTTTTTAGAATAGAGCGTATTAAAGAGTAACCATTGGAGTGAGGACCGCTTGACTCCACTCCCAACAATATGTGCCCAGGTCTTATCCCTTTACCATCAATCAGATCAGCTTTTTCCACGACGCCAACAGAAAATCCAGCCAAATCAAAATTATTTTTTGCATAATGGCCAGGCATTTCAGCTGTTTCGCCACCAAGCAGAGCACAGTTACTTTTCTTGCATGCATTCGCTATGCCTTTAACAATTTTTGCGGTGGATTTTGGTTCAAGTGTTGAGGCAGCAAAGTAATCTAGAAAAAACAATGGCTCAGCGCCGCACGTAACCATATCATTTACACACATAGCAACTAAGTCCTGTCCAGTTAGATGGGTTTTATTGTGAGCCTGGCTAAGTGCAACTTTCGTTCCAACTCCATCAGTGCAGCCGACCAAAACAGGATTTTTGTATTTAGACCCAAGCTGAAAAAGACCAGCAAAACCTCCAATCCCACCTAAAACTCTTCGATCATGAGTTGCATTGACACTTGCTTTAATTGAGTCAACCAGCTCATTACCTTTTTCAATATTTACTCCCGCCTTGGCATAAGGATCTGTAGGTTTTGTTTTACTAGTCATTTACAATAAAAAATATGATTCAAAAAATTAAAATCTTAATTCTGCTGAATGTTCTTATGGCTAACATTGCTTTTACCAAAGAGTTACCAGCATTGTTTGAAGTTAAGATTCCTGAGGATCAGTATACCAATACTAACGACGGATTAAATAAAGCATTTAATCGATTGATACAAAAACTATCAGGCTCTAGAAGTAAAAAATTTCTTTGGAGAATTGGTGATGCTCAACTTAATAAAATTGAATTTGTTTCCTCCTATTCAACTGAGCTCATTGGAGAGCAGGAATTTTTATCTGTTAGATTTAATGGCGAATCACTAATCCCTGAGCTGCGCAAAATTGGCACGCCTTTAATAGGTTTTAATCGTCCAGTGATCTTAATCTTGTTTAAAATTGATACTGGTGAGTCAGCGCCTGTTTATTTGAGTAGTAGCTCATCAAGTGATCAGTTAGCTGCAGAAATAAAGCAAGCATTGAAAAATATTGCTCTTGAGAGAGGAGTCTATCTAGAGTTACCTGAATTTGATTTGGAAGATCAAAATTTACTTAATCAAGCTAATATACTTTTTTCGCCATCAAATTATATTGAGGAGAAATTTTATAATGATGCTTTTTTAGCTATTGAGCTTGTAAGAATTGGTATCAATCAATGGTCTGTTAATGGAGACCTCAAATCCATCTCTCCTTTGCAAGAGAAGCAAGTAATAGAATTTTTTAAAAATGCTGTCCATGAGTTCTTGGATGATTTGCTTGAGGTTAAACCGCTTGAGCCTGGTGCATTAGGAGAAAGGGTGATGGTCTCAATTCAGGGTTTAAAAAATTTTCAAGATTTTCAATCAGTTGAATCTGAGTTGGATAAAATTTTTGCAATTAAATCTAGATCTTTTCATGCTTTTGAACGAACAAAAATTGACTATATGACTCAATTATTCCAAACAAAAGACTCGTTGATGAAGGAGCTTAGAGGCAGCACTAAATTTTTAATTAAAGAATATAATGCAGATACCAATCAATTAAAACTAGAGTATTTAAACTAGCAATGAGTAAATATTTTATTTTCATACCAAATTTGCTTTCGATTATCAGAATTTATTTGATGTATCCCTTACTTACATTTATTGCTGAAGAAAATTATCTCTTTGCTCTATATATATTTGCTATTGCTGCAGCAACAGACGGCCTTGACGGTTATTTGGCAAGAGTCATGAACTGGCAAACAGATCTTGGCAAGATCCTCGATCCGATAGCCGACAAAGTATTATTGATTGGAACTATTTTAATTTTGTGGATGAATTCATATATTCCTATTTTTGTGCTTATAGTTTTTGTAATGAGAGATTTTATTATTATTATGGGAGCTGCATTCCATATGACGGTATATGAAACCGCTGCACCAAACCCAAATATATTTGGAAAAATTACAACCTTTGTACATATTGGTTATCTGGCTGCTGTTTTTATTGATATTATCTTTGATCTTAATCTGACTAACTTTCTGATAGATTTTTTGGTTGCCTTGGTAACTTTAATAAGTTTGTTTCTATATGGTTTGAATTGGTTTAAATTAACAGCCAAGTTGCATCGTGAATAAACCAACTCAGCTTATTTTCCCATTTCACATCGATCAAAAAGCATCTTTTGAGAGCTTTTTTTGCTCGTCAGATAATTTAAATCTCCTGACAAGGCTTGCTGATATAGCGCTCAGTAAAAATGCCCATGAATTAATTATTCATGGCGAGGAGGGGTCTGGAAAATCATTTTTAATGCAAGCTATTTGCAATGAGCTAAGTTCTTCAGGAAAGCAGTTTGCTTTTATACCTATGAATAAAGCTCTCAATATGGGAGTAGAAATATTTCAAAATTTAGCTTCTTTAGATGCAGTATGCATTGATGACTTGCAACTTATACTTGCAAATGAGAATTGGGAAACAGCTTTATTTAATTTGATCAATGAGTGCCAACAATCTAACTGCAGTCTGATACTTTCTTTCGGCGGCACTCAACCTTTAGAAGAAAATACTCAACTTCCCGACTTATTATCAAGAATTAAGCGCATGGAATTCATCACTCTTCATGCTGTCCAAGATGAATTCTTTAATCAAGCAATTAATTTTGTAGCTGAGCAATTAGATATTAGTATAGACAAAGCTGAGTTAGAGTTTCTTTTAAAACATCAAACTCGAAGATTTTCACTCCTTGTTGAAAATATTATTACTCTTGATAAGCAAGCTGCCTCTTTGAAAAGAAAGATAACCATCCCTCTTATCAAAGAGACATTAAACCTCTAATCAAGAGCAACCATACAGTCTTGGCATGTTAATAATGCTTTTGGTTCTTGAATGTTAGTTAGTGTTTCATAGAGATCTGCTAGACCATTCAGAGCCGATAAAACTTTTGGTTCTCCTAGAGACACATCAAAATTTTCAAGCAATTCTTTTAGAATGAGCTCTTCAGGAGAAAGCTCTTGCCCATAATACTCAACTTGATAATCTTCTAATTCTGCCATGTTAGCAGCATATGTAATTGCATCATCAATGCCTCCGATCTCATCTACCAAACCTATCTCTTTAGCGCTTGTTGCAATCCAAACTCTGCCGCCTGCAATTTTTTTAATATCATCGTAAGATTGAGATCTTGATTCAGCAACAAAGCTAACAAATCGATCATATGCATCGGCACCCCAGCCCGCAAATATTTTATCAAGGTCATCATCGATTGCTTGTGTTGGGTCCCAGCCACCATGCTTGGAAGTAACCACACCATCAAAATTAACTCCAATATAATCCATGGCATTTTCTAATGTTGGGAGGGCAATTGCCACACCTATAGATCCTGTAATCGTTGTCGGTTCAGCAAAAATATAATCAGCTGGAGTTGATATATATACCCCGCCTGATGCAGCGTAGTCACCCATAGATACGATCACATCGATGCCTTTTTCTTTGGCAGCAAAGAGCTCATCTCGCATCATTTCACTGGCAATAATAGAGCCACCTGGGCTGTTGACCCTGAATACAATGGCTTTAGTATTTTCATCCTCATGCGCAGATCTGATTTGTTTTACAACTCCATTTGCACCTGCCACACCTTGAGTGATTTCTCCCTCCATGATTGCGCCTTCTGCTGTGATAACTGCAATATGATTGTCGCTTTTTGAAAACTCATCATCTATTTGTTTTGCATATTCGTTATAGGAAATAGTTTTATAGGTTTCGGTTTCTGCATCCTCATCTAAACCAAATTCTTCAATCATATATTGACGAAACTCTGGAAATGATTTGGTCCCATCAATAATATTGTTTGCTTCAGCATAGGCAATATTCCCAATGGCAGCCTCACCAAAAAATCCAACGTAGTCATCTGCAAAAGATTGGATATCATCTGATTCAATCCCACGTCCTTCGGCCATTAGAGATTTCATTTCATCCCAAATAGGATTGAGCAAGGCTTCTCTTTGCATCCTATCATTTTCAGACATGCTCGATCTCCAACTTGTTTCAGTTGCAGATTTGAAATCTCCCTGGGAATAATTATGAATAGTAATTTTAAGATTATCGAAAAGATCTTTATTATAGTTTCGCATTCCACCAAGACCTCTGACGCTGATGCTTCCGACTGGATGCACCCATACTTCAGACGCCTGAGAAGCCATGAGATAAGAGGTTGTAGAAAGACGATCATTCATGGCAATCACTCTTTTACCAGACTCACGAAGTGCTTTTAATTCTTTAGCAATATTGATAGCAGTAGTAGGGCCTGCAAAGCCTGTTGCAGAGAAATCAATAAACACAGCAGGAATTTCTTCATCGTCAGCTGCAGCTCTAATTAACTGAATAAGATCTCTTGTTTGAATTTGATCCATTGAAGAGTCAGCGCCAAGTTGAGACAGAAAATCTGAGTTAAACACCTCTTGATCAACCACAGTTCCAACAGGATCAATAAAGAGCACTCTGCCACTTGGATCTTTTACTTCAGGCCCAGAAGAGGTTAGCGCTCCAATAATGATGATTGTAAAAAAAATCAAAACGAAGGCTGTACCAAGGTTCAGCATGACCGTTCTTGCTTTTTCTAAAAATCGACCAAGCCAAGAAAAAATAGATTTAAGTGCATTCATAGGTACTCTCCAGAGTGATTAAAAAATTAAAAGATTAAAAAACTAAAAAGGGTTGAAACAATAGCTCCAATCAATGCAGTCAAAAGCATGATTAAAACAAAAGCAAAAGTTAATAACACTACTGCCATTGAAAAAATAAAAGCCATGAGGGTAAAAAACAATGCAAAAATTTTAGCAATGATTGCAGTTCCGCAAATTGCTATGGTTACACCAGCAATAATTAATAAGACTAGGGTGATCATTTCTCTTCCTCGTAAATAAATATTTGTTCCAATGGAACGTTAAAGTGCTTGGTCATTTTCATCACTAATTTTAATGATGGATCAAATTTTCCTGTTTCAATTGAGTTAATCGTTTGTCTACTAACTTTAAGAATTGAAGCCAGATCATCTTGACTGATGTTCTCTTTTTGGCGTAATTCTTTTAGGTTATTTTTCATTCAATTATTCAGCAATATATTTTTTATAAAAGTAATAACCACCAAAACCTGTGCCAGCTGCAAAGGCAAGAAAGAATTCGTAAAAAGTTGGATGATAATTAAAATAGGGCGCCATTACGGTCAATATTGACCCAAACACCAAAAAACCATAGGCCCCACCAGCAAAGGTGAAGTTGTGATAACTTTTGTAAAAATCATCTTGAGCGCTATAGAATTTTTTATAAAAGAAAGCGCCTATCAAAAAAAACACAATCATTAAAATTCTAATAAAAAGAAGTCCAGTCTCTGAGATCCATGTGTCAGTGGTTGGCTCATTTCCTAGAAAACCAATATGTGATAAATGCATTCCCCACAAAATAGAGGCGATGAAACCAAATGCCAAGGAAGTTAAAAAGTTTTTCTTATCTTCAGCATTTAAGGATTTGATATCAATCCACATGCCTTTGTGTATGATTTTTGCCATGTTTGCTTCTCTGTAATATTTCTAAATAAATATAACGCTTGCATTTTAACCATGGAGGAGTTGATCTAATAACTTCTAGGGAGTTTTTTGATCACAGATGCAAACGTTATAGATTAATAATATGTAAAGTTTACTTGACTGTCAAGTTTACTTTACATTTAATTGTTCGCGTGCCGCATAGACTGCCACCAAGAAAAGGGCAACTATTTCAATCAACTCTAACCAACTTAGTAAGCTGGCATCTGGCAGCCCAAAAACAATCAGGCATGCACTCATAAAGTAGATCAAAATAATAAATCCAAAGATTTGATAGAGCTTTGCTGAGGGGCTTTTATAAGCTTTATATCCAAAGATTATTAGAGGTAGCGACCAAATAAATATACCTATCAAAGGAGTCCCCACTAATAGTCCTTGTGATAAATGTGTTATTAGCAATGCACACATCAATAGTATGAAACTTTTTCTAAGATTCATTGTAATTTTAGTATTAGTTCAGCCATCCTAGCTCCTGTTGCAACAGCTATCTCCTTCTCATCTGAAGTTAAGTCTCCCTGTTTGGTATTGGCCACATGGGATGGCCCATAAGGAGTTCCCCCACTTTTAGTTTTATTTAGCCCAGGGATGGAGTAGGGCGAGCCAACAAACACCATGCCTTGATGGAGCATGTAAGTCATAAGATTAAATAATGTAATCTCTTGACCGCCATGTTGAGATCCTGTCGAGGTAAATACACAGCCCGGTTTATTTTCTAATTCATGATTTGACCAAATATCTCCAGTTGAATCTAAAAAATATTTCAGCGGTGCTGCCATGGAGCCAAATCTAGTTGGTGAGCCAAGCGCCAAGCCAGAGCAATGAATAAGATCCTCTTTGGTGCAATAAATCTCACCTTCACTGGGCATGCTCGGCTCAACAGTTTCAGAGACAGTAGAAACTTTTGGCACAGTTCTAATTTTGACTTCAAGACCCTTTTTCTCTGCGCCATCGGCCAGAGCATGCGCCAGATTCCTCACAGCTCCTGTCGCTGAATAAAATAAGATTAGAAGGTATTTTTGATGCATAATAGTTTCCTTTTGCAATACTATAAAACATGAAATTTAAATTACCATTAACTTTGTTTTGTCTTTTTCTAGTTTCTTGTGAAAAGGGCGATGTAGAAATTTTTGATTCAAGACCAATCTTTTCATCCAGCCTCAGTGGTAAGTGGGTCTTGGTGAATTATTGGGCAGATTGGTGCCCTCCATGCATCAAAGAAATTCCTGAAATAGTTTCTTTTGCAAAAAAGTACCCTGAGGTTGAGGTTTTTGCATTTAATTTTGATCGACTCGAAGCTGAGGATTTGAGACCTCAAATCAAAAAATTTGGCATTAAATACCCATCAATCATTACTCATCCAAAAACTGTGTGGGGTATTCAAACACCCAAAACACTTCCAGCGACATATTTTATTTCTCCAGAGGGAGAGGTTGTTTTTACCAGCTTAAAACCCCAAGATGAGGCAAGTTTGTCTTTAATATACGAAGACTTACAAAATGGAGCTTAAATAACCCTCTTGAATCAAAGACTCTGGGTTCACTTTATTTCCATCAAAATAAACCGTCCAATGCAGATGCGGCCCTGTAACTCGACCGGTGGCCCCCACTAAACCTATCTCGTTGGATTGTTCAACCAAATCACCGAGCTCTACTTTTATTCCGCTCATATGTGCATAGGAAGAAAATAGACCATGCCCATGGTCCAGGATTAAAGTTAAACCAGTATAAAAATAATCACCAACTAAAACTACCTTGCCTTTCAGGGGAGCAACAATGGGGGTACCAACACTTCCGCGGAGGTCTAATGCCAGATGAGCTGATCTAGGCAGCCCATTAACAAATCTTTGCTTGCCAAATGGCGAGGTTACAATTCCTGGTACTGGAGCGATAAAATTAAAAGACGGAGTAATCTCTGTTGTAGAATTGCTTAAAGCTGTTTTAATTTCAGTAGCCTCTTTGTTTGCTCTGGCTTGATCCTCTTTGCTAAGGGTTACCTTACTTTCATCAGCAATAGTAATTCTTGATTCTCCAAAGTTCACCCAATTTACTTTCACATTTACATGATGTCTGGTAATCACAACATCTTGTTTCACAAATGGCAGGCTTACCAATTGTTTTGTTCCTGCAGAGGTTTTAAAGGTTAAGACATCAGATGTTTCTTGAGCTGCTGCTGGAATCGATATGATTTCTCCGCTTTGACCTTGAAATAAATCATTTGCAAAAGTTTGAGTGCCCATCAAAGCCAACAGAGCTAGAAGCTTGGACGTCTTAATCTTTTTTTGAAACATTTGAAATAAACCCTCCATCTGCAAGACGGGTAGTTACATTATCACCAACCTTAAGATCTTTTGAGGATTTTAAGGCTTGCCCATTCTCATTCATCACTATTGCATAACCCCTGTCAAGAACAGCCAAAGGACTTATTGCTTTAAGATTAGAATTAATACTCGCTAACATCAATTTTTTCTTATCAATTAAATTCTTTATTTGTGAATTCAATGAGTTGAGATTATTTTTTAGGCGATCTTCATGTTTGCCAAATTTTTGCAATGCGCTTGATTGATAAATTTGAGTGGCAGCCAATTGAAAATTTTGTTTGGCACCACTCACGATGTTTTGCATGACATTTGCAAGACGAATCTCAACATTATCAAGAGATTGAGATTGCTCCTTGAGCATGGTGAGCGGGTTTTTTAAATTTTGTGAGGCAAGAAGGATTGTCTGAGATTTCTCAGTTAACCTTGCTTGCACTAAATAACCAAGGGTT
The DNA here is from genome assembly GCA_045564015.1 of Gammaproteobacteria bacterium. Lineage (GTDB taxonomy): Bacteria > Pseudomonadota > Gammaproteobacteria > Magnimaribacterales > D2472 > D2472. The sequence goes on along the minus strand of JBJLIB010000013.1, from coordinate 10,658 downwards.
GTTTTCCATTCTTCCAGCCTGTCTTCGAGTTGAAAATAATACTCTGTAACCAGTTCAGCAGCTGCTGTTGGAGTTGGGGCCCTGAGATCTGCAACAAAATCTGTGATCGTGAAATCAATCTCGTGGCCAACACCCGAAATGATGGGCAAAGGAAAATCAAATATTTCTCTAGCTAAGCTTTCATTATTAAACGCCCATAAGTCTTCAATTGATCCACCGCCTCGGCATATCAAAATTACATCAAAAGCATTTTCAGGATTTAGGTTGTTGTAGTTTAAAGTTTTTTGCAAAGCCTCAATCACTGTCTTTGGAGCAGTATCGCCCTGAACTGTAGCAGGAATTAGAGACACTTGACTGATAGGAGCTCGCCTTTGAATGGTCGTCAGGATATCTTGAAATGCTGCGGTAGATTCAGAAGTGATGACTCCAATGTGTTTGGGTTGAGAAGGAATTTGTTTTTTAGTTTCTTGAGTAAAAAGACCTTCTGCATCTAATTTTTTCTTGAGCTCTTCAAATTGATGCATTAGATTACCAGCTCCTGCAGGCTGCATTGAGCTAACAATTAATTGATAATCTCCGCGCGGGGCATAGAGACTGACCTGACCTTTTAAAATACATTGATCACCATTTTGTGGATCAAAGTTCAACCTTAAATTTTGATTTCTAAACATGGCACATCGGATAGCGCCATCTTCATCTTTTAAAGTAAAGTAGATGTGCCCAGAAGAGGGGCGCGCTATGTTTGAAATTTCTCCCAGAACAGACACGCCTGTAAATTGATTTTCTAAAAGTTTTTTTGCCTGTTGGTTCAGTTGCCCAACAGAGATAATTTCGTCTCCTTGTTCTACAATGTCAGCACACATAAACGAAGTATATATTGATGTCATCACAATTAAAGTCAGCGCAGAATTTTTTTATCCTGTGTCTTGGAGGCAGCCTCATAGGATTGGCTCCCTTGTTTGTAAGGTGGAGCGAGCTATCTCCCTCTTGGAACTTATGCTATCGAATGTTCTTAGCTCTGCCATTTCTAGCGCTTATAAATTTTTATTACAACGGCTCTCAAGCATTTAAGTTAAAAAGTCGAAGGCATTTATTGCTGGTGCTTATTGCCTCACTCGCATTTGCAGGCGATATGAGTTCTTGGCATTGGAGCTTGCAGTTCACCTCAGTGGCCAATGCAACTATTTTTGTAAACACTGCATCGATTTACATGGTGATCTTTGCTGTCTTAGTATTTAAAGAATCCATTTCTAGACAATTTATTTTGTCTTTTGTTCTAACTTTTGTTGGAGTGATTGGGCTCATATATTTCTCAAATATTAAAACTGAGGGAGCTCTAATGGGAGATGGCATTGCATTGATGGCAGCATTTTTATATGCCACTTATTTATTGATTATTTCTCGGTTAGGTGAAGAGAGCTCCATTAATATAATTTTCTACACAACACTGTTCACCGGAATGTTTGGTTTGGTGTTTGCTTTGTTTGAATCAAGAGATTTTTTGCCTAGCTCCTCAGCTCAATTTTATAATTTATTAGCTATGGCTATTTTGTGCCAAGTCGGAGGCCAGTTTTTTATTACATACAGTTTGCCAAAGATTAAAGCTTCCTTAGGATCTATTGGCTTGCTAATGCAACCAATCATTGCAACTATTTTTGGAGCTATAGTATTTTATGAATACCTCAATTTCATCCAATTAAGTTTTGTCATCCTTGCCTTGCTTGGTATATATTTTGCTAGATTAGAGATTAAACCCACAATGGAGTTAAAACATGAAACCCAAAACTAAAGCACAAGAGCTCGGCTTTCTTTCAAGAGATTATGCTGTCGCAAAAGATAAAAAAAATTGGTTAGCTCTCTTCGACGAAGATGCCATAGTGCAGGATCCAATTGGTAAAAGCCCGTTGGACCCAGAGGGTAATGGTCACCAAGGGATTGCTGCAATTGAAAAGTTTTATGACACAGTCATCGCCAATGGCAACATAGAATTTAATATCTTAGAGTCGATTCCATGCGCAGATGAGTGCGCTAATTATGCAGAGATAGTGAACGTTGTTGGAGATGTCAAAATAGAAACTAAAATGATTGTAATTTATCGTGTAAATTCAAGTGATAAAATAGTATCATTACGGGCCTTTTGGGATTACCAAAATATGGAAGATCAACTTAAGGCTTTATTTTAAATATTGGGTGATTAGCTCAGTTGGGAGAGCATCTCGTTTACACCGAGAGGGTCGGCAGTTCGAGCCTGTCATCACCCACCAATCAGACAAAAAAAAGCCCAGAAAAAATCTGGGCTTTTTTATTTAAGCTATTAACTTAGTCGTTATCACTAACGGCAGCAACATAAATTGCTAAACCGAATGCGATTTTGTTTAAGAAGTCAGCTAAGTTATAGATAAGGTTAGCATTTGCCATATCAGGATTTGCTCCCATACCTAAGTAATAACCAATTGGATATATAGCCCAACCGACAGTCACAATCAAACGAATTGTGCTAAATGCCTGTTGTGCAGCTACGTTACCGCTTGATGCATTTAACTTACCTGCTTCTCCAGAGAAGACCTCATAAATTATATACAACCAAGCCGCCATTCCAATTACAAAACAAATCATTGCATTAGAACCTGTTTCACCCATAAATCCAGCTATTAGCATAACAAGTGATGCTCCTAATAGTCTCCAGAAAACGCCTGAACCAACATTAGTACAGACCTTTAGGATCAAATAGAACTCAATAATTTGAAGTGGAACGGTAATTAGCCAATCTATGTACCTATATACGGTTGGAGATGTACCAGTATCAACCCATACGCCTCTCATATATAAATAGTGCCAAAACGCCACACCAGTAACTAATCCAGCTACTGACAATGATGTTTTCCATTTACCTTGAACAACATCTCTTTCTGCAAAAAAGAATACTGTAGCTGCAAGCATTGCTGCAGTTACAAGCCAGAAAGAAATTCCTGTGAGATCACTGGTTGCAAGATCAGTAGTTGCAGCAAAAGTCGGCATACTGGTCAAACCAATGAGAGCAAAGAAATATTTCATAATAACTCCATTTTTTATTATTTTTAACTCTCCCCCATGGACAGTTCAATTAGCATAACAAAATTTCAACTTTTGAGTAAAATTATTGCTAAAATTTTTATTCATTAAATTTGACAAAATAATTGCTTAAAGGTACACAAAAAAAAGTTGCAGAAAAATTCAAAAAAGCTATCATTCACAAGCGTTCGCGGTCCGGTAGTTCAATCTGGTTAGAACGCCGCCCTGTCACGGCGGAGGTTGCGAGTTCGAGTCTCGTCCGGATCGCCATTTGAATAAAATATGAGCAGCCAAATAGCACTTATACTTCTCAATCTTTTGATTGCTGGGGTCATCTTTAGCCATCTTGCTTTAACTACACCTGTAATTTTTAAAACTCTTGATGAGGATGCAGCTTCAAGGTTCCTCCGTACAATTTTTCCAAGGTACTATCTCCTGCTATTTTTATTATCATTGCCTGCCATTTTAATTCTTTATTTCCAAGACTCATCACTAAGCTGGTGGTTGGGTATTAATATAACTGCTCATGCTTTCATTGGTTTGGTTGGCATTCCAATTACCAATGCAGCGAAAGACAGAGGCTGGGATAAAATATTTTCTTTTTCACATGGTGTGAGCGTCTATTGCACCATCGTAATTTTTGCACTTAGCATCATTCAGTTTTTTTTATTAATCGATTAAATTTTCTTTTGCATAAAAAATTAAATCTTGAAACCAAGCTATGCGAGCAGTGCAATCGATCATTTGCTTGGAGAAAAAAATGGGAGCGATCTTGGGATGAGATTAAATTTTGTAGTAAAAAATGCAAAGCTGACTCAAAAAAAAATTAAACAAATACTTGAACTTAATGGTTTCAACACCATATTGATTTCAAAGGGGATAAACAACTATGGCTAGACCAAAAACAAAATCTTTTCAAACGGAAACCAAGCAGCTTTTGCAGTTGATGATTCATTCATTGTATTCAAACAAAGAAATTTTTCTTAGAGAGCTTGTGTCCAACTCCTCTGATGCACTTGATAAGCTTAGATTTAATGCCATAGAAAACTCAAAGTTACTTGAGGGAGACGCTGACCTAAAAATTAATATCAGTTTGAATTCACAAAATAATACGGTGACCATCTCAGACAATGGGATCGGTATGGTGGAAGAAGAAATTATTGAAAATATTGGAACCATTGCCAAATCTGGTACCGCTCAATTTTTATCAGAAATGACTGGTGACAAAAAAAAGGATTCTAATCTTATAGGTCAATTTGGAGTAGGGTTTTACTCTGTATTCATGGTGGCTGAAAAAGTATCAGTTCACTCCAGGTCAGCAAATGCAACCTCCGATGAGGCAGTCATGTGGGAAAGCACTGGAGAGGACACCTACCAGCTATCAAAGATTCCAAAAGAAGATCGAGGAACCAAGATCACTATCTATCTCAATGAAGAAAATAAAGAGTTTTCCGAATTGATGCGAGTCAAGTTTTTGCTCCAAAAATATTCTCAATATATTAACTTCCCTTTAATTTTAAACCCTGAAGAGGGCGAGCCAGAAACCATTAATGATTCAGAGGCCATTTGGCTAAAATCAAAGAGATCTGTAAAAGCAGATGAGTATAAAGAGTTTTATAAGTTCATTTCTTATGATTCAAATGATCCCTTAACTTGGATGCATAATAAGGTTGAGGGCAAGCAAGAATATTCTAGTTTACTTTTTATTCCTGAAAAATCTCCATACGATCTTTGGAACAGAGACACTCCAAGAGGAATTAAGTTGTTTATTCAGAGAGTATTCATTATGGATGATGCTGCTCACTTCCTTCCTTTATACCTTCGTTTTGTTAAAGGAGTGGTTGACTCCAGCGATTTACCTCTAAATGTTTCTAGAGAGTTACTTCAAGACCATCCTTTGGTTGACTCAATTAAAAAAGGTTTAAGCAAAAGAGTGCTCGATACCCTGAAAAAAATGCAGAAAGATCAACCGGAAGATTATCAGAAATTTTGGAAGGAGTTTGGTCTGGTTATTAAAGAAGGGCCCGCTGAAGATTATGAAAACTCTGAATCTATAGCTGAGCTTTTTTTGTTTGCCAGCACCGCATCTGATGAAAATAAAATTGACACCACCCTTGACCAATACATTGAGCGCATGGATGGTGATGACGAAAAGATTTATTACTCTATTGCAGATACTTATGAGGCCGCGGTTAACTCTCCCCATATTGAGCATTTAAAAGCTAATGGAACGGAGGTTTTGCTTTTAACTGACAGAATCGATGAGTGGCTTATGTCTACTCTTATGCAATTTAAAGGTAAAACCTTAATCAATGTTGCTAAAGAAGAATTAGAGGAAGGAGCAAAAAAACCTAGGGTTACAAAAGAAAAGCAGGAAATTATTGATAAGATGAAAAAATCTTTAGATGCCAGAGTGTCCGATGTTATTGCAAGCTCTCGTCTAGTTGATTCCGCAGCTTGCTTGGTACTTTCCAAAGATGAGCCAGGCGCTCAACTAAAAAGAATATTGGAAGCGTCAGGGCAAACTTTTGATGAGTCAAAGCCCGTATTTGAAGTTAATTTAAAACATAAACTTATTAAAAAACTAGGTAACTTATCTGGAAAAGAGTTCTCTAACTTTGCTGAATTTTTATTTGATTATGCGATTATTGCAGAGGGTGGATCGCCAAAAGATCCTGCTAAATATCTTAGACAGTTAGATAAATACTTAGGGTAAATGACAATTAAAAAACAAGTTGCGGTTCTCGGGGGTGGGAGCTTCGGCACAGTTTTGGCAAATATTGCTGCATCAAATGGATATGAGGTTCGTTTGTGGGTTAGAGATGCTGATCAGGCTTTGAGGATTAATTCTGAGGGAGCCAATGCTACCTATCATCCTGAATTAAAACTATCAGATAATATTACTGCTGATGACAATCTAGCATCGGTGGTTGCAGAATCACAATATATTTTAGTCGCGACGCCAAGTATTATATTTGAGGAAGTGATATCTCGCTTAGAGCCATTGATTAGCCCCTCTGTGACAGTGATTTCTTGCACCAAGGGAATTAAGCCCGAGCCCTTTAGAACTATGACAGACATTATTAATCAACACCTAGGACATATCATAGGGAACAGAATTGGAGCCCTCAGCGGTCCAAATCTTGCTAAAGAAATAGCAGAAGAAAAGGTTGCAGGAACTGTCATTGCCTCAGAGAATGAGAGTATCAACATGGAGATTAAATCAATGCTGTCCTCAAAAACATTTAAGGTTTTTTCTAGCCAAGATACTCAAGGCGTTGAATTGGCTGGAGCCCTAAAAAATATATATGCCATTTGCTGTGGAATTGCTCATGCAAAATTAGTTGGAGAAAATGCATTAGGATTTATTGTTACCAGAAGCATGGCAGAGATGAGTAGATTTGCCGTTGCCAAGGGAGCAAATCCGATTACATTTTTAGGTTTAGCAGGCATGGGCGATTTGATGGCAACCTGCACATCAAAGTTATCAAGAAATTTTCAGCTTGGTGAGCTCATTGCAGAAGATCTTTCTTTAATAGCTGCTAAAGAGAAAGTTGGGCAAGTTGCTGAAGGTGCAAGGACACTTGAAGTTGTTTACCATGAAGCAAATAAAATGAATGTGAGCATGCCGCTCGTAAATTCGTTATACAAAATTTTATATTCTGACTCATCATCTGATCAATTAATTCAGGATTTGCTCGATCACCCCAATGAAGTTGATGTAGAATTTACTTACAAGGAAAAAAAATTATGAATGAAATAAATAAAGACGAATTATTAGATTTAACAAAATGGCAGCGCTTCTTTTTTATGGTCATATATTCATTTGCAATTAATGGTGTTGTTGGTATTTTAATAATCATTGCCGCAGTTCAATTTTTTTTCTATTTGTTTACTTCTAAAATTAATAATCAGCTTCAGACTGCTAACAATTGGCTGCATGGTTTTTTTAGCGACTCTTTAAACTTTCTTAGCTTTAACACTGACACTAAACCATGGCCTTTCAATGGTTCACAAGATGAAAAAACTGAGAGCTCAGAATCGGATGAAGAAGTTGACGTTGTTGAGGGCGAGTCTGAGGAAGTTAGCTCAGACGACGATGAGCCAGAGCAAACTAAACCTTAAGCAAAGATAAAAATTCTGCTCTGACTTCAGGGTGCGCTTTGAAACTGCCACCTAGCCTGCTTGTAATGGTTGAGCTACCAGTATCTTCAACACCTCTTGACTTAACACAATAATGTTGAGCATCAACCATGACCGCCACATTTTCTGTGTCTAAGATATAGGAAAGGGCATGATATATTTGTTCAGTTAACCGTTCTTGAATCTGAGGTCGTTTAGAAAAGTACTCAACGATTCGGTTAATTTTTGATAACCCTAATACATTTTTCTTAGGAACATATGCAACTGTTGCTAAGCCATCAATAACAACAAAATGATGTTCGCAATTAGATTGCACAGAAATGTTTCTTTCAACAATCATTTCATTGTAATTCATCTTATTCTCAACGACAGTGGCTTTCGGAAAGGCATCATAATCTAGCCCCCAAAAGATTTCATTGACATACATTTTAGCAACGCGTTTTGGCGTATCCGTCAAGCTATCATCTTTTAAATCAAGCCCCAAGGTTGCAACAATTTCATCAAAGTGACCTTCGATCTTGTCAATCTTTTCTCTTCGCGACAAGCCATTATCGATTACTGGAGTTTCAACCCCCACTGAAACTAAATGTTCATGTACCTTGTGCCCTAAAGCAGGGTCAGTTTTTGTTTTATCATAAGACATGTACCTTTTCTCCTTCCTAACGCGGATATATTTATTATTCTAAGGCATGTTTAAAAGCTTTGTCTCGTATTTTAAGTAATTATATGTACCATTTTTTGGGTACATGTATGTACTTATGTTTTAAAAAATTCTTGGTAGGGTAGAGTGGACTGCAAATCAAACTTCTCATCATTTAATTTATTTGTGATTTGGTGAGATTCAACCTGGAAATTATTTATTCCATCTATTACATTTTCACCAAAAATATACCTTGATTGGATGTCACCTTTGAGAATTCTATTTTTGTTTTCTAGCAATTGCTCATCAACACTTTCTTTTTGAGAATGATATTTTTTAATTTGGTCTTTGGAATATTTTGATTGGAGCAGTTGCAGGGTTTTAGAAGGAGAGGCAAGCAAAGCAGTGCCGTTATTGCCGCCAAAACCTTTTGCATTTAAAACAGCAAAATCAAAATCATTGTTTTCAAATTCTAAATTCTCCAATAAAAAATTTACATTTTCTGTATAGACATTATCGGCAAGCTTTGGGGTAGAGGCTATGCCTGGAATCAAATTATTTCTCCAGCTCCCCAACGAACTGATCATTTGATCTCCGCCAGCTGCTGCAAGAGAGTGGCCGAGATAAGATTTGATAGCTGTCACAGGTAAAGATTTAATGCCAAAGGCTTTAGATATGCTGGAGATAATATGAGATTCACTTTCTCTGTTTTGAGGAGTGCTTGTTCCATGAGCATGAAAAAAGGTCTTATGCATAGCATCTTCACCAAAATGTTTTTTAATTTCGCTAAAAACTTTTCCAACCGTTAGATAATTTCCAGCTCCAGGGCCTGAAATTGATTTTTTATAACCATCAGCATGAATATGACTGGATAATGCTGCACCGTGAATATTTAAACCAAGCTCAAGAGCAAGACTATCTGCCATCAGGATTACAAACTGAGCAGATTCTCCTAAACTCATGCCAATATTCTCACCAAAGGGCCTGCAGATTTTACGATGATTGGGTTCAGAAAAGTCTTCACCAAGTTTTTCTTGTAACTTCATAAGATTTACATCTTCTGCTAAACCCTTGGTGGCAGAAAATGCTTCATATATCTCAGGCACAATCCCGGACTCAGCCGCGCCAACGATGCTAATCAAGGATTCTCCTGATTGAATCATTGAAATTCCTAGCTTCAGGTTGTATTGGAAAGTTGCGCATGCACCTGTGTAGTTACCTGTAGAGCCCATGCTTCCTAACACATAGGCGTGAGCAAAGTCTGCGCTACCTTCTCCTAGTGACATGGCCATATGCTTGCTTGTGATTCTCGAGCCTGCCAAGGGTGCTTGAAACATTCCTCCCATCCCATATTTATCTGCTTGCGCAACAGCGCAACCCGAGACGCATGAAATTTTTTGTCGAGGTACCTTTAATAGGATTTCTTCCCATGGCAAACCAAGACTCATGACAGCATCTGATAAACCAAAAATAGTCATTGCAAGGCTGCGTGGATGTTGTCTTGAATTGTAGGTTTTAGCAGGATTAAATCCTGAAGGGAGTTGCCCTCCCGCTAAGGTAGGTAATTCTGGAGATCTAAAGTTATGCTCATCAAAAAAATCATCATCAATGGTCCTAAGCAGGGTGCTATTTAAGATTTGTTCTTTTTTATTGGTTCCCATGAGGTGGCCAAGACTTTGCAATACCTCATTTTGTTTTTCTGCATTAATACTATCGAATAACATTCTTTGGTGAGAGAAATCAAAGATGGATCTTCCAGCTGCATTAATTCCACCGTAACCAACAATCAGGGGAAGGTTAGACATGCTAAATTAATTTTTGAGCAGCCAACAACGTATTAAGAATTAAGGTATTAATCGTCATGGGACCAACTCCTCCAGGAACAGGAGTGTGGGCAGAGGCAATGGAGTCAATATCTTCCAGTTCTATGTCTCCACATTTTTCTGCAGGATGATAGCCAGCATCAATGACCACAGCTCCATTTTTAATCCAGTCTTTTTGAATTAGGCGAGGGACTCCAACCGCTCCCACTAAGATATCGGCATTTTTAATATGCTCTTGTAGATTGGTTGTCCTAGAGTGACAGATTGTAACGGTCGCATTTTTATTCAACAACATCATGGCCATAGGTTTTCCGAGAATAGGACTTCTACCAACAACAACTGCATTTTTACCAGAAATTTCAATTTTATAATGCTCAAGGATGCGCATAATGCCAGCTGGAGTGCATGAACCAAATGCCTCTTCCCCCATGGTCATTTGGCCAAATCCAATACAGGTCACACCATCAACATCTTTTTCAACATTAATCGCATCAAAACATTCTCGCTCATTGATTTGTGATGGCACAGGATGTTGCAATAAGATGCCATGAACATTGCTATCTTGGTTCAGTTTTTCTATGGCTTCTAACAACTCTTCGGTAGTAGTCTCTTTACTTAACTCAACTGCTATTGAATCCATGCCAAGTCTGGCACAAGCATTTTGTTTCATTTTTACATAGGTGGCTGATGCAGGATCTACGCCAACCAAAATCGTAGCTAAGGTTGGGGTGATGCCGTTTTCTTTTAATTTAGAGACGCTAGCTTTTATGTCCTCTTCAGCTAATTTCGCAAGCGCTTTTCCGTCTAAAATTTTTGATGGCATGCCTCCATTTTCCCATCATTAAATTTTTATGCAATGGAGATTGATTATTTAACCTTAAAACTTTAAGATCACTCGTCTCGGGGTATAGCGCAGTCTGGTAGCGCACTCGCTTTGGGAGCGAGTGGTCGTAAGTTCGAATCTTACTACCCCGACCAGTGCGCCTGTAGCTCAGCTGGAT
>JBJLIB010000012.1:0-129672 GCA_045564015.1 Gammaproteobacteria bacterium | reverse complement strand
CGATAGATCCTCTTTAATTTCATTGACAACTCTTGCTTGGGCTCCAGTTAACTCAAATGGAAAATTCGATTTAACTTCTTTTGTCCATTCATTCTCTTTAGACAATGGAAAAGCTTGATGTCTTTTTTGCTTGCGTTTTAAAAATGCCATGCCAGCCTGAAAAGCAATCATTTCCTCTTTTAATAGTCTTACTCTAGCTGGATGTGAACCTCCAGGAAGCATTTCTTCGATGTTTATTCCCGCATCAGGATTATGAATGGTTGCTAGGGCATCAATAATTTTCATGTTTAACGATGAGTCATATTTTTCTACATCGAGAAAGTCTTCAGCAAAGTCTAGCTTTGAAATAGCAGCATGAATAAATCCCCTTATTTTTTTTTGACCTATGCCTTTTGGAACCCTATATACAGGAGTAAGTTTTTCATCTTTTAAAGTATGATCACTCAATATCACTTCGTATTCTGGATGAATCATCTCTAATCCATATCTGCTGAGGCTCACTTTCCCGTAACACAAAAGCTCAGTTCCAGCTTTGAGTTGTCTTGTTTGGGCAGGATGGAAATAAAAAAAACGAACATTAATATTAGAAGATTCATCAGTAGATTTAAGGACCATCATTTTTCTAGGTCGATACAGTGATTGCGCAGACAAGATCTTTACCTTGATTAATTTTTCATCTCCTGGCTGGAGATCAATTATTTGCGTAATTTTTGTTCTATCCTGATACCCAAAAGGCAGATGAAAGCAGAGATCTCTTAAGTTAAAAATTCCAATAAGATTAAGTTTTTCAACGATTGAAGGTCCGATACCTTTTAACTGAGTTAGTTCAATATTAGCCACTTAACGATAATACTTTTAATATAAGGACTTTAGAAACATATATATGAAAAAAGTTTTAATTATCGGCTACGGAGACATTGGCAGTCGCATAGCTGCAAGACTTCCAAAGCAAGAATTTATAGGCGTTTCTAGAAGTGCGCCTGCTGATTTACCAAATGTTGAATTCATTCAGCAAGACTGGATGCACGAATCAAAATTGATTTTGCCTTCTATAGATTTCTCAACCATTGTGTTGATATTAAAGCCAACCTCGCCAGATATAGATGGCTATCAAAGAGGATTCTTAGACGCGTCATATCACATGATGGATTTTTTCAATAACAAGATAAGTTATGAAAAATTACTAATTGTTACTTCAACCAGAGTTTATGGCTTGGGCAATGGAAGAGAGATAACAGAAGCAGTAAAACCTTTGCCTGATGATCAGCAAGCAAGAATTATTTTAGAGTATGAAGAGTTTGTAGCGCGTGAATCCAAAATAGAGCCTTTAATTTTGCGTCCCTCGGGGCTGTATGACGAACAAGCTCATTGGATGAAAAACCATATCGATACTTTTAATGGAAAAAAATATCCTCTTCGCTTTGCTGAAGCCAATATGTTTAGCAGAACCAATCTTGCATTGGTAATAGCAAATTATATTTGCAACAAAGAATCAGCCCATATATCTGGACCGCTGATTTGCAGTGAGCAAGCTCGAAAGTACAGTGAAATTTTTTCTCATGTTTGTCCTGATTACACATTTGAGGATTTTTTTATAAGTTCTGACAAGATTGGTAAGTCATTTGATCCGCAAAAGTTATTAGACAGTGGTTTAATGAGATAATAGTAAAAAGTATTTAGGAAACTTATGTTTTACAGCATGACAGGTTATGGAACAGGGCAAGCAATCTCAAACAAGATGGAGGTTTTGTGTGAAATTAAGTCGGTTAATAATAGGTTTGTAGACATCTCATTCAGAGGATACAGCCTGCCAAATGATTTAGAGGAATATATAAAAAATCAGCTCAAGAAAAAGTTCCTCAGAGGATCTTTTGAGGTAAAAATTCACGATAACTTCCAATCAGAGCATTCGTATGAGCTTAATCAAGAGAGCATCAAGAACCTAAAGAGCACTTTAAAAGCTAGCAAAGATTTTAAACACTTAAATCTTAAATTAAGCGATCTTAGGGATATTCCAGGCCTGCTAACGGTCAGGACCTCAAAAAAAGACATTTCAGTTTTAGGCAAGAAAGCATTAAATATTGCAATAAAGAACCTAGTAGAATCAAGAGCCAAGGAAGGTCAAAAAATAGAGAAAATTATTCTATCTAAGACGTTATTTTTAAAGAATGCCCATCAAAAATTATTAAAGTCAGCACCTTCATTGCTCAAGCACAGAGTCAAAACCATTAAGAATAAGTTCATTCAAAAGAATATCGATCTTAACAAAGATGAAATAGCTAATGAACTCTCAAATGTTGCGCTAAAACATGATATAGCTGAGGAACTTGAAAGAATTAGTTTCCATATTGAGTCGCTAAATAAATTATTCAAACTAAAAAATGCGCATGGCAAAAAAATGGACTTTATCCTTCAAGAATTATTTAGAGAGGTAAATACTCTGTCAGTTAAGATAGAGAAACCAGATTTAAAAGATTTAGCATTAACTATGAAGTTAAAGGTAGAGGAACTGCGTGAGCAGGCTCAAAATTTAGAGTGATGAAAGATCCAAAGCTTTTTTTGGTTTCTGCTCCATCTGGCGCAGGCAAGTCATCTTTGATTGACGCAGTATTAACCTCAGCTAAACAGTCTGATTTGGCTTTGGAACTATCCATTTCTTACACAACGAGATCACCAAGAAAGGGCGAATCAAATGGTAATCAATATTTCTTTATTTCCGAAGAAGACTTTATAAATAAAAAGAATGCTAATTTTTTTCTTGAACATGCAGAAGTGCATGGCAATTGGTACGGCACCTCTGTAGATTTTGTTGAATCAAAACTGAGCTCTGGGATAAATTTAATTCTTGAGATTGATGTTCAAGGATTTAGGCAGATTAATGAACTTGATATTAAATACGAGTCTATATTTATTCTCCCTCCATCTATTTATTCTCTAGAGGAGAGAATAAAAAGTAGAGGAGACGAAGACTTAGAAGCTATAAATTTAAGACTAAAAAATGCCAAAGACGAATTAGCTTATGCAAATGAATATAAGCATATAATTATTAATGACTTATTTGATGATGCAGAAAGGGAGCTTTTTCAAATTATTGCCCAAGAAAAGCAGCTAAATAGAGAAAAAACAGAAGAAGTACAACAGTTTTTAGCTCAGCTATTGTCTTATTAGGTAAATAAACACTAAAATACGCCCTCGGAGAAAACATTATGGCAAGAATTACAGTAGAAGGTTGTTTAGATAAGGTGCAAAGCAGATTTGAGCTAATCTTATTAGCTTCTGGAAGAGCAAGACAGCTTTCAACAACAAGTAGAGAACCAATGGTAGAGTGGGAAGATGATAAACCTACTATTGTTGCTTTGAGAGAGATTGAAGAAGGACTCATTACAAAGGAAATCCTTGATAAGACTCTAGAGGAAGATGTGCTGTTAGATGAATTTGCTATTGATAGAGATAAACCACAAGACGAAATTATCGGCTAATGTTAATCCTGGAGCTTCTCATTGAGTGACCGGGCAATTCCCAATCAAGTTCTTTTAGATTTCTCTGACAGAAAACTTCTTTCACCAGTTCCAAAAAATCTTTACGAATCTGCAAAAGCCTATTTCTCAAATAGGGAATTAGATCTTTTACAAACTGCATACAATGTTGCATTCGAAGCACATAAAGATCAATTTCGTAAAGAGGGCTCAGCTTATATCACTCATCCTGTTGAAGTGGCTTCAATTTTAATAGAGCTTAATTTAGACATTGAAACAGTCTGCGCAGGTTTAATGCATGATGTTTTAGAAGATAGCTTTATTAAAAAATCTTATTTAGAAAAACTCTTCGGTAAAGATGTTGTTGCTATTGTCGATGGTGTTAGCAATCTAAATAAACTAGATTTTAATAGCATAGAAGATCGTAACGCGAATAATTTACAAAAAATGGCTTTAGCTATGTCTAAGGACATAAGAGTCATAATTGTAAAGTTATGTGATCGACTGCATAACATGAGAACCATTGAGTTTCTTCCACGAGAAAAGCAAATTAGGAAATCAATTGAAACCTTGGAGCTTTATGGACCTATAGCAATTAGGATTGGTATGCAAAATATTCGTGTTGAACTTGAAGACTTGGCTTTTAGATGCATCCATCCAATGAGAGCTAGAATGCTTGAATCTGCTGTTAAACAAACAGTGGGCGGCAGAAAAAAAATAATCTCTAAGTTAAGAAAGCAATTTAAGTACCATCTAAAAAACAATGATATTAATGCTACCGTAAAAGGTAGGCAGAAGTCTCTTAGCAGTATTTACGCAAAGATCAAAAATAAGAAAAAACCATTCTCAGAAATACTTGATGTGTATGCTTTTCGTGTCATCGTTAATTCGGTGGACGATGTTTATAGGGCTTTAGGCATCATTCATAATATTCACAAACCTATTGGGAATAGATTTAAAGATTATATTGCAATTCCAAAAACCAATGGCTACCAAGCTCTTCATACCTCTCTCATAGCATTAGATGGTGTCCCAATTGAAGTTCAAATTCAAACAATGAGCATGGAATTAATTGCTCAGAATGGAATTGCAGCTCACTGGTCATACAAAACAAAGGATGCAGTTAACTCAGATCTAATCGGAGCAAAAAAATGGATTGAAGGCTTCTCTGATTTAGAAAAAGCATCTGTTGATTCGCATGAATTTGTCGAAGCCATCAAAACTGATCTTGTTTATGACGAAGTCTATGTTTTTACCCCAGCAGGAAAGATTGTAAATTTAAAATCTGGCTCAACCCCAATCGACTTCGCTTACGAACTTCATACAGAACTAGGAAATAAAGCGGTAGCATGTAAAGTAAATAGAAAATATGCACCCTTAAACATTCGTTTAGAAAATGGTCAGTCAATTGAAATTATTGCTTCAGACAAACAAGAAGTAAGTCCAGACTGGCTTAACTTTGTTGTTACAAGCAAAGCCAGATCCTCAATACGTCTAGCACTTCGCAATCAAAAAATTTCACAATCTAGGAAAGCTGGAAAATTAATGCTTGAATCTGAATTAAAAAGAGGTGGCGTTTCTCTTGATGAGTATCGAGGCAGTAGAATGTCTAGAATTCTAGAGATGATAGGAGTGAAATCACTGAATGAGCTTTTGACCGATCTAGGGTCTGGAAAAAAAACAGGCGCATTGGTTGCTGAGAGATTCTTTTCCGGCTTAAAGATTAGAAAAAATAAAAATCCTAAACTCAAAGCAATGGTGTTGTCCGATCATCAAATTGAAGGAGTGTCAGTAATATATGCAAAATGTTGCATGCCCATTCACGGTGATCCAATAACAGCACATTCAGATACAGACAGGGGTATTGTAATTCATCATGCAAGGTGCAGGCAGGTTGCTCCTCACAGAAGCCATAATATTTCATCAAGATATTTCCCAGCGATGTGGGGAAGTGATAGCAAAGAACTTCATTACAAAGGGCATGTAAAAATTCACGCTGAAGATAGGCCTGGGATACTGGCTGATATTGCATCAGTTTTTACTAAATCTAACCTTAATATAGTTAATATTCAAAGCAGAGATATTGATGCAATGATCATTGAGTTTGTTGTGGAGGTAGAAGTTCTGAATACTGATTCATTGAATAAATTGATGGTAAAATTACGCTCATTAAGATACGTGACAAGTTGTTCAAGAATAGTAAACGACACCAAAACTAAAAATGAAAAAACCAATTTCTACAAATAAAGCACCAGCAGCCATCGGGCCATATTCTCAAGCTATTCAATGGGGAGATGTTGTATTTATTTCAGGCCAGGTAGCCTTCATTCCCTCAACTGGAGAACTTAATAATAATACTTTTGAGAGTGAGGTTAACCAAGTCATAGATAATCTAGATGCAATATGCAAAGAGGCAGGGGGAAGTTTGGACAACATATTAAAACTAAGTATTTTTTTGACAGATCTTTCCAATTTTGATGCTGTGAATGATTTGATGAAACAGAGATTCTCTGAACCCTTTCCTGCGCGTTCAACAATCGAGGTATCTAGGCTACCAAAAGATGTGAATATTGAGATGGATGCTATTTTGTCAATAGAAGTTTAATGTCAAAAAATTTAATTAACTTTTCTGATCTTACCAAGAAAGATATTTTTGACTTCATTGAGCTTGCAAATAATTTTAAGTCTGAAGATTCTTTAAATTATCGTGATGAAAATTTATTTCCTGATAAGAAGATTGTCTCTATGTTTTGTGAGCCAAGCACAAGAACTAAACTATCTTTTCAAATTGCAGCCCATAATTTAGGAGCAAAATTTATAGATTTTGATTTATCGAACTCTTCCATGAATAAAGGTGAAAGTCTTGAAGACACTTTGAGCGCTATGGAGATGATGGGAGTGGATTTATGCATACTGCGTCACACTGAATCAGTGATTCATGATTTTGTGAAAAACTTTTCAAATATGCAGTTCATTAATGCAGGTGAGGGCTCAATTTCACATCCCACTCAAACATTAATTGATTTAATGACCATTCATGAATCAAAAGAAAAATTTGAGAATTTGAATATCACCATTGTTGGCGATCTTGATCATTCAAGAGTGGTGAATTCTTTTATAGAAGCTATACAAATTGTTGGATATAAAAGCATAACGTTTTGCGGCCATCCTGATCTTTGTAAAAATTTTATAGAAAGCCCAATTGGCAATTTTGAACCCGAGTTAGAAACTGCATTGCAAGATGCTGATGTCGTGATGGCCTTAAGAATTCAAAATGAGAGGTTGTCAGAAAAACTTACGATTGGAGCAAGTGATTATGTTGAGAGATATCAAATCAATGTTGATTCACTGCAAGTGGCTGATCCCGAAATGATTTTATTACATCCAGGGCCCGTAAACTTCGGAATTGAATTAAGCAAAGAGGCTAGCGAGCTGGAAAATTGCAAAATTAGGAACCAAATTTTTAATGGCGTTGGAATGAGAATGGCCGTCTTAACTAAACTTTTCTCTCAAGCATAACCCTCTTTACTGTTTCGACGGTATTAATGGTTGCCTGTTCGATTTCAATATTTATAAGATCTCCCTTTTTTGCATCTTTAAAAGTAGTGACTGATACAGTTTCGGGAATGAGATGAATATAGAATGATGACTTGAGCACTTTTCCAATAGTTAAACTACATCCATCTAGTGCCACATAGCCCTTATAAAAAAAATATTCTCTCAAGTTTGCAGGAATTTTAATTTGCAGATCTTTCGTTTCCTGTTTATTAATCACTTGTAGCACCTCTCCGGTTCCATGAATGTGACCAGAAACTAGGTGGCCACCAATTTCTGTTTTAGCAGTCATAGAGCGCTCGAGGTTAACTTTAGATGATTTACAGATATTTTTTAAATTAGTTTTATCTAGTGTTTCTTCAATAACATCAAACTCCAAGATATCTGTTTTGCCTCTTTTTGCGGTAAGGCATACCCCGTTTACTGAGACGCTAGCACCTTTTAATAAATTTTTAGCAAACCCTTTTGGGGCTTTGATGATTAATGATATGTAATCTTTAGATTTAATAATTTTTTGAACATGGCCTTTGCCGCTTACAATTCCAGTAAACATTATGCACCCCAACTTTTTCTATATTGCTCTAGTTCTTCAACATAGGAGTGAAAATTTTGATTGGTGTGAGAATAGTCTATAAGAGCATCTAAGTTGATAATAGATGAGACATTTATTCCAAAATCAGTTTCGATCTCTGTTTTGGCAGATAACTCACTATTTCCTTTTTCCTGCCTATCTAAACCAACAAGAAAGATCTTAGGTGTTGCATTTAGATCTACTAAAATTTTAATAGATTCCCTTGCAGCAGTTCCCGCAGATAAAACGTCGTCAATAATCAATACATTTCCAGCTGGATCAGCGCCAATGATATTGCCGCCCTCACCATGATCTTTGATTTCTTTTCTATTGAAAGAAAGAGGGCAAGGGTTGCCTCTTTGACTTAGGACTGTTGCAACAATTGATCCTAAGAAGATTCCTTTGTATGCCGGACCATACAGACAGTCAAATTCCATGCGTGCATCATTAATAGCATCAACATAGCAATTAGCTAGTTTAAATAAATCACAGCCATTAAGCATTTTAGCTGCATTAAAAAAATAGGGACTGTCCCTTCCAGATTTTAGTTTAAATTTTCCAAACTCTAAGGCGTTTGATTGAAGTGCTAATTCAATGAAAGTTTTTTGAAAATCTTTTAGCTCAGACATGATTTTTGAAAACTTACTATATCTGCAATACCGTTTGAAGCAGATTCAATCATTTCATCAAGCTCATTTTTAGAGAAAGGATATTTTTCAGCTGTTCCTTGGATTTCTATAATTCCGCCGCTTTCGGTCATTACCACGTTCAAATCTGTATCAGCAGAGCTATCTTCATCATAATCTAAATCTAAAAGGGGGCGGCCATCTTTTAATCCTATTGAGACAGCTGCAACATGTTCTTTGATTGCCCTGTGATCATCATGAGAATTTTTAATGGCTTCAAATAAAGCAACACAAGCCCCTGAAATAGATGCCGTTCTTGTGCCGCCATCTGCTTGAATAACATCACAATCTATATTGATTGTTTTATCTTTTAAATATTTAAGATCAACAGCTTGCCTTAATGACCTACCTATCAGTCGTTGAATTTCCATGGTCCTGCCACTTTGTTTACCTCTGGCAGCTTCTCTATTCATGCGTTCGTGGGTTGACCGAGGCAACATTCCATATTCTGCAGTAATCCAACCTTCATTTGAGCCTCTCATCCATCTAGGCACATGATTTTCAATGCTTGCTGTACAAATAACATGAGTGTCTCCAAACTTTATTAGAGCAGAACCTTCAGCATGTTTATTCACGCCAACCTCAATTTCTAGAGGTCTCATTTCATCATTTGATCTATTATTTTTTCTTGTCATATGAATATTATATCTCTTTAAATGGTCCTATAATCTTTATAAGAGGAAAATCTATTATGAATAACAAATTACTTTTACCTTTACTGCTTTTTACTATCATCGGTTGCTCTGAAGGTTTTAATGTTGAGTTTTCGTTTGGAGATTCTAAGTCAGAATCAAGTAATCTAGAGATTGATAATGCATTTGCTTCAACCTATGCTCCAATGAATTCTGAACCAATGCTTTTTAAGTCAGCTAACATTTATGATGGTTTGGGGGGAGAATTTCGAAATTATGATTTATTGCTTTCAGAGGGCAAAATTATAGAAATTGGTGAATCTATAACAGCTCCTGGTGTCATGGTTATAGATGCAACTGATAAATGGATCACTCCCGGCATTATTGATATTCACTCTCACATGGGCGTCTATTCTGCTCCTGGAGTTTCAACTAGTTCTGATGGAAATGAGGCAACTTCTCCAGTTACAGCTGAAGTTTGGGCTGAACATTCGCTATGGACTCAAGATCCTCAATTTGCTCTTGCATTAAAAGGGGGGGTAACTGCTTTCCATGTATTGCCAGGATCTGCAAATCTATTTGGTGGCAGAGGTGCAACATTTAAAAACGTTTCGCAAAATACTGTACAAGCAATGAAATTTCCTGGTGCGCCACACTCGCTTAAAATGGCATGTGGTGAAAATCCTAAAAGGGTCTATGGTAACCGAAGGCAGGCTCCTTCAACAAGGATGGGCAACATGGCTGGCTATCGCACTGCATGGATAGAAGCTGCTGAATACACTGATGGAATGAATGAAAAAGACTCAGATAGAAGACCTACAAGAGATTTAGCCATGGATACTCTAATGGGAGTCTTAAATGGAGAGATTCTGATTCAAAATCATTGTTATCGGGCTGAGGAAATGGCAATGATGATAGAGTTGTCAAAAGAATTTAACTATAAAATTACGGCTTTCCATCATGCCGTTGAAGCCTATAAGATAGCTGACCTTTTAGCGGAAGAGGGAATTTGTGCTGCTTTGTGGGCTGATTGGTGGGGTTTCAAGCATGAAGCATATGACATGGTGCAGGCGAACATAGCTATCATTGATCAGGCTCGAAATGGATCAGGGTGTGCAATAGTGCATTCAGATGATGCGGTTGGTATTCAACACCTTAATCAAGAAGCAGCCAAGGCTATGGCTGCTGGAAATCGAGCTGGTTTTGAAATTTCCAAAGCCCATGCTATGCGATGGATTACAAGTAACCCTGCTAAAGCAGCAGGAATACTTAATCAAACAGGTAGCATAGAAGTAGGTAAAGATGCTGATGTAGTTCTCTGGACTGGCAATCCTTTTAGTGTGTACTCCAGAGCTGAGAAAGTTTTAATAGATGGTGCTTTGGCGTTCGACATGAATAACCCAAAGATTCAACCAATTACTGATTTTGATTTGGGAATTATTCAACCTCAAACCAATAGAGTGCAATAACATGAAAAAATTATTTACAACATTATCTTTACTTTTTCTTGTAGCTCCTGTCATCTCAGAAACAGTCCTGTTAAAAGGGGGTTTGGTGCATTCAGGCAATGGTGGGGCTGCGATCATTCAAGACATCCTTATTTCTGAAAATACCATTGTTGGCGTAGGCAATAATTTAATTATTGATGGCAATACTCGAGTGATTGAAGTTAGCGGATTGCCTGTTACCCCTGGTTTGATTTCACCTATGAGCAATCTGGGAATAGTTGAAATTAATTCTTTGGATGTAACCCGTGATGATGAATCAGAACTTTTAAGTGCTGGATTTAGTATTTTTAATGCCTTTAATCCTCACTCCACTGGAATTCCATGGAACAGGAGTAATGGAGTTACTAGCGCAATAAGCACTCCAAGTGAAACATCTTTCCCAATTTTTGGACTAGGCTCTCACTTTATTTTAGATGGAAGTCTTGAAATCAAGGGATCAAAAGATATCGCCATGTTTGGAAGACTGGGAGCCTCATATGGTTCTCGTGCTGAAACTTTATCGCTTCTTGAGTCATTATTAGATATAGGAAAAATGGCAAACAGCATGCCGGTTGAAGAGATTTTAGAGCTTAATATTGCTGATCAGCTAGAGCTTCAAGCTCAAGATATTATTGCATTAGGAAAAGTAGTTAATGAGGATATGCCACTCGTCATAGAAACAAATAGAGCAGTGGATATTTTGCAAGCATTAGCTATGAAGCAAAAATATGATTTGAATTTAGTCTTGGAGAGCGTTGAAGAAGCTCCCATGGTTTTAGATCAAATTAAGGCAAGCAATACCCCTGTAATTATTGACCCTATGGACAACATCCCCAATTCATTTGATGAGCTGGGCTCAAGTTTAGATCTTGGAAAGATGCTTGATCAAGCAGGGATACCAATTATGTTTAGTACCCAAAGAAGCCATAATTATCATCTTATGAGGCAGGGGTCAGGAAATGCAGTTGCTCATGGAATGTCATATGAAACTGCTATCAAAGGGATGACTCAGACAGTAGCTCAAACTTTTAATCTCGATAACAGAGGATCAATTGAGCCTGGTAAATTAGCCGATATTATCGTTTGGGATGGAGACCCATTAGAGCCAGCCTCTTTTCCTAAAATTGTAATGATTGAAGGCCAATTGCAAGATTTAAGCTCACGATCTTCTAAATTAACTGAAAGATATACAAATACAGAGAACAAACCCTCATCTTACAAACACTAGATTTACGCCTTGTTAGCTAACTCTAAAATTTGATTATAGGATTTTTCAAATAAATTAAGCATATCTATATTTTTGCCAACCATAGTGTTAGCACTAGACAGGTATGCCTTAAACTTATTTGACAGATAGTAATTTGAATCTATTGAATAGGAATCAACAATTCTGTCTGTGTAAATAAATGAAGCATCTTTCTTGTCTTTGCTGATAACGGTGATAAACGGCTCAACGTTATTTACAAAATCTAAATACAAATCATCCAACGTTCTGTTGTTTGCTTGGTTTCTGTCAAGGTAATGAGTAAAGTTTCTTAATAATAAATTCTTAAGAGCGCTTGATTCAATGAGCTCTAAAGAACCTGTAGAAATTAGTTGGGTAAATATCCCATCTTGCGGAAAAAAAGAAACACTCATTTTTTCTGAAATAAACAAATAATTTATAGCTATTTGCTTATCAGGTAGATCTTTTTTCCTATCCTGAAAATCTTTGAGGAAAATGTTGATATTTTCTTGAACTTTTATCAGGTCTTTTTTAAGATTTTGAATCTGCTTAAGATCTTCCTTGGCTGTAATTACCAATTCTCCAATTAAAATATCTTTTTCAAGTTTTTTATTTTTAAGCTCTCTAATATCATCTATATAAAATGATAATAAAACTCCAGATATAATTACTAGAAACTCAACAAGTAGCCTTAGATTGTTTTTTACCATTTAATGATTCTAAAGAATTTAGATTTTTTGATCTAGTGCCTTATTAGGCCAGCAAATTTTTTACTAATTTGCTCACAACTGACATATCAGCCTTACCTTCGAATTTTGGCTTGAGATGGCCCATTAGTTTGCCCATATCTTGCATGCCTTCTGCAGAGACTGCTGCAATCCCTTCTTGGATGAGCGACTGGATCTCTTCTTCTGATAATTGCTTTGGTAAGTACTTTAGGATTACATCAAGCTGGCTTTGTTCGGTAGCAACAAGGTCATCACGACCCCCATTTTTAAACTGCTCTATTGAGTCCCTTCGTTGTTTTACATTCTTGTTAATTAAATTAGAAATTTTGGCATCATCAGCCTCAACTCTTTCATCGATCTCAAATTTTTTGATGTCTGAAATTAACATTCGTAAAGTATCACGCGTGACAACGTCCTTGCTTAGCATGGCCGCCTTTAAATCTTGATTAATGGTGTCTAAGAGAGACAAATTAGCGATAGGATCTTTGCCTTGAGAAACTAAATTTTCTATTAGTTTTATGAGCTCGCTTGACTGCAGCTGCCATTTTTCTCTTTCTTACGGCTGTTGGTTTTTCATAGAATTCTCTAGCGCGGATCTCTGGAACGATCGCAGCTTTTTCACAAGCACGCTTAAATTTTCTTAGACCAACGTCGAAGTATTCTGTATCTTTTATTATTATAGAAGGCATAATTGCTGGGTAGTTTATTCTTTTTATGGAGTGAATGCAAAAACTTTTTTATGATTACTTTAGGTATTGAAACATCATGCGATGAAACTGCGATAGCCCTTTATGATTCTAATAAAGGGTTAATTGGTGAGGCAGTTTTTTCTCAGATAGAGCTTCATGGAGAGTATGGTGGTGTTATACCAGAACTTGCTTCTAGGGATCATTGCCAAAAAATAACTCATATATACAAAAAAGCTCTGGGAGATATAGATTCCAGTAACATTGATCAAATAGCATATACAGCAGGTCCTGGATTATTGGGAACATTGTTAATTGGTGAAAATTTTGCTCAAGGTCTAGCGCTTGCTCTTAATAAACCATTAATTCCGATTAATCATCTTGAGGGTCATTTAATGGCTCCTTTTCTTAGTGGAGAAAAACTAGAGTTTCCTTTCTTAACCCTTCTAGTATCTGGAGGCCATTCACTAATTATTGATGTAAAGGGCTTAAATGATTATGAGATTCTAGGTCAGTCTAGGGATGATGCTGTTGGAGAAGCCTTTGACAAAGTGGCCAAGCTGATTGGTCTAGGTTATCCAGGCGGTCCCGAGATAGAAAAGATGGCTCAACGAGGTGATCCTAAAAAATTCAAGTTCCCTCAGCCAATGCTTCATAGCGATGATTATGATTTTAGTTTTAGTGGTTTAAAGACCTCAGTGCTTTACGCTGTTCAAAATCTAAATGAAATCACTGAGCAAGATCAGGCGGATATCTGCGCATCTTTTCAATATGCAGCTACAGAGGTATTAGTCAAAAAAATATCTAAAGCTTTAAAGGACACAGGTAGAGAAGGAATTATTTTGGCTGGAGGAGTAGCAGCAAACAAATTGCTCAGAGAAAAAATTTCTACTCTTCAGAAATCATTTAATATTAAAGTGCTATATCCACCAATTGCGCATTGCACAGACAATGCTGCAATGATTGCGTATCTAGGAAGCCTGAAGACCGATGAGGCAACACATCAGTTGCAATCGCATGCAAGACCGCGATGGCCTTTAGGGATGAAATAGAATGCAAGATATCATTTATATTAAAGATCTCAGAGTTCAAGCCATTATAGGAATATTTGGTTGGGAGCGAGAGGTTCGCCAAGAAGTAAGCATTGATTTAGAGATGGCATTCGATTGCAAGAGAGCTGCAAAAACAGATGCTATTGAAGATACTATTGATTACAAAAAAATTACCAAAGGAATTATTAAGTTTGTTGAAGAATCTGAATTTCAACTGCAAGAAACTTTGGCAGAAAGCATTGCCGAGCTCGTAAAGAATAAATATAAAGTTAATTCACTTAAGCTAAGGGTTTCTAAGCCAGGTGCATTGAGGCATGCCGAGGATGTCGGGGTTATTATTCATAGATAATGAAGTACTATCTTTCCCTTGGAAGTAATATTAATCCGGAATCAAATCTTGAGATGGCTCTTTCTGCATTGAATAAAATTCTTACTGAAACAGAGTGCTCATCAGTATACAAAACTCAAGCAGAGGGCTTTGATGGTGATGATTTTTTGAATCTTATTTTTTCTGGGATATCTTCTCTTACCTTTGACAATCTTAACAAGAAGCTAAAAGCTATTGAAGATAGCTCTGGTAGAGATCGAAATGCTCAAAAATTTTCATCGAGAACCCTTGATATAGATATTGTATTGCAGCTTAACGATGATGAGGAGATACTTTTTGAGAGCGATGAGATAGCTAAATATCGTTTTGTTTCTGAGCCGCTCGAAGAATTATTATGAGTTTATTTATAGTTCTTTTCTACTAGGTCCCAGGCTGCTTCAGCCAGAGGAGCCACTTGATTGCCTCGATCTTCAGCATGCTTACTTGCAGCAGTTCCATCTCTAACCCTTCCCAAGATTCCCTGCAATATTCCAGCAAGTTTAAAGATGTTAAAGATAGTATAAAACTCCCAATGTTCATCAAGGTTTTTACCAGTAATCTCAGAATACATATTTCTGTATTCTTTTTCAGTTGGAATGCCATTTTCATTGCAGAATTTTTCATTGGCTAGATCAGGAATATTTCTCCAGCTAATACAATGATAATTAAAGTCAGCAATAGGGTGTCCCAGTGTTGAAAGCTCCCAATCTAAAACGCCCATAACATTATTCGCTGCGTTAAAAACCATGTTATCTAGTCGATAATCTCCATGCACAATTGATGTCTCATCTTCATCAGGAATATTCGACGGCAGCCAATCTATCAGCTTGTTCATTGCAGGGATGTCCTGAGTTTCTGAAGCTATGTATTGTTTGGTCCATCTAGAAACCTGTCTTGCAATATAATTACCAGGTTTACCATAATCAGATAATCCCACTGATTCATAATCAACCATGTGAAGTTGAGCAATTACATTGTTTTTACTTGCATAAATATCAGATCTTTCAGCTGGCGATTTATCACCTAATAACAAGTCCCAGTAAATATTGCCATCGAGAAAATCCATTACAAAAAACGGAGTTCCTATTACGTCTTCATCTTCACACAGTCCATAAGTTTTTGGCACTGGAACTTCGGTTTGTTGAAGAGCAGTCATCACCTTGTATTCTCTATCTACAGCATGGGCAGATGGCAATAAGATACCCGGTGGTTTTCTGCGCAGAACAAATTGCTGTTTTTCAGTAGTAATTTTGTATGTTGGATTTGATTGGCCGCCTTTAAATTGCGCAATCTTTAAAATTTTTCCTGCTGAGGAAATGCTGTCTCCAAACCATTCTTGCAAGCCTGCTTCGTTAAACTTAAGGTTCTCGGCAACTTCCTTAGTTCCTGAAAAAATTACATTACCATCTGGATTATTTGAATTAGAGTCATTCATTAGAGAGATTTTCCTCCATCTATATTTAATATCTGACCCGTCACATATTCTGCTTCAGATAAATATATTGCGGCATCTACAATATCTTTTTCAGTTCCCATTCTCTTCATTGGAACAGCATTAATAATGTTATTTTTCTGCTCTGTTGTCCATTCTACATTGGGTGGCTCTAGGATGGCGCCGGGAGCTATTGCATTGACTCTAATGCTGGGAGCTAATTCTTTTGCTAGGGATTTTGTGAGAGTTTGTAACCCAGACTTGGCAGCAAGATAAATTGAATGATTGACCAAAGCTTTATCAACATTAATATCAGTGATGTTAATAATAAAACCTTTATTCTTTTCTAGCTCTTTATGAAATGCCTGAATTAAAAAGAGCGGCGCTTTTAAATTACTTCCCATGAGAGCATTCCAACTTTCTTCAGAGAAGGTTCCAATTGGGGTAGGGTAGAAGGTTGAGGCATTGTTAATCAATGCATCAATACGAGAATTTTTTGAAAGTGTTTTATCAACTAATTTTGTAACTTCATCAGCATTGTCAAGATTTGCTTGAGCAATCATTGCGCTATTGCTTCTTTCAGAATTCATTTTATCTGCCAGAGCTTCAGCCTCTTCTTTTGAGCCATTGTAGTGAATCACAATATCCCAACCTTTATTGAAAAATGATAAGGCCATCTCCTTGCCTATCCTTTTTGCTGCTCCAGTAATAAGAATTGTTTTGTTCATATGCTCTCTTGTAAGGCTTCATAATAAAGCAATTGTTTTTGATGCGAAACTTTAGATGCGTCAACACTTGCCAATACTGAAAAGTCTATTGTCATCACCAATTTAAATATTTTCTCTAAGTAGCTCCAATGCTCCTCCAAAGAATCATATTGTTTGAAGTGCATCAATATTTCATAATTACGATGCACGTTTATCTTTTCAAGTAATTTCAATTTTTCTGATTTGTTCTCACAGGCAATCAAATCCATCACTAGATTTAAAGATTCCTGTATTCTTAGAAATGAGTTAGGGGTTGGCAATGATGCACACAACTGAAAGTTATTTATTCTTTGCATATCAGCCCATTTAAGTTCTGGTAAATTTCCATCACAAGAAATACTCTTCAGGCCAACAAACCATGGATCGGTTAAATGATAATCAAGTACAGCCTTAAAAAATTCATTACTAAACTTGTTTTCAAGAGCTTTTTTAGTTTCCATCCAAACTCTTTCCCGTGACAGGTCTTTCAATTCGCTCGAAGCAACAATCTTTTCAAAATAAACCTCTGTTTCCTCATGAAGATTAAAGTCATGGAGTCGTTCATATGCTTTGAATCTTGCAAACCTTAGGACTCTAAGAGGATCTTCTTCAAAAGCAGGTGAGGTGTGTTTGAATTTCTTGTTCTGTAAATCTAGCCTTCCTGCAAAAGGATCAATGATATTCCCATTCTCATCTTTGGCTATTGAATTAATTGTGAAATCTCTTCGCTTTAAATCGTCTTCAAGAGTGACGCTTGAATCAAAATAAAATTCAAAACCTTTATAACCAACACCAGACTTTCTTTCAGTTCTAGCCAAGGCATATTCCTCATTTGTTTCTGGATGCAAAAAAACTGGAAAATCTTTACCTATTGGTTTGAAACCATTTGCTACCATTTCTTCAGGGCTGGAATTTACTACAACCCAATCACGATCCTTGGGTTCAGCCCCAAGCAACTCGTCTCTTACTGACCCGCCAACTTGAAAAACTTTCATGCTAATACTGTACCGAAATTTTTTCTAAATCATCAATCCTTAGGGCTGTAAGCCTGTCTTTCCAAACGCACCCAGTATCTAAACCAATAAAGTGAGGGTTATTGGTTTGACCAGTTAAAGATGCCCAATGACCAAATACATAATATTGGTTCATTCTTTGATAGGATTTAGAATCATAATTAAACCAAGGTTTAAAACCTTCTCTGGCTTTTGCACTTGTATTCTTTAAGTCCAGACTTGCGGCATTGCCTAGAAATCTCATTCTAGTTAAGTAGTTAATAATAACTCGATACCTATCATTGCCAACCAACGATTCATTCCAGGTATTTGGGTCATCTCCCCACATGGTCCGGAGTATTTTAGATGCATTTTCAGTCAGCGCCATTGAAACTTCTTCTGCCAGTTCACATGCTTTTTCTATAGGCCAAATTTCGGGAATCCCCGCATGCGTAATAGCAAATTTATTTTGATTAGATTGATCAGAAATTTGAATGAGCAAAGGGCGTGTGATGAGCCATTCAAAAATTTGCATATTATTTTCCGCATCAACCACTGGCTTTAACTCACCTTTACCTTGATTGATGCTCATCAAGTAAAGTAAATAGAGATCATGATTACCCAATACAGAGGTAATATTTTTATCTGCCATGCAGTAATTTAAAACCGCAAGAGATTCCGGGCCCCTGTTCACTAGATCTCCCGTTAGGATAATTTTGTCCTTTTGGGAGTCGTAATCAATTTTATCTAATAAGTTAATCAACTGATCAAAACAGCCGTGTACATCCCCAATTACATATGTGCTCATCTATATATCTATGGTTTGAAAAACTGAAATAAAATCTTCAATAGATAATTCCTCTGCTCTTGCAAGCGGATTAATCTTCAGCTTTTCAAAATCAATTTCTAATTTTTTAAGATTATTTTTAATTCCTTTTCTTTTATTAGCAAAAGATTGGTCAACTAAATTTGAAAACCCTAAAAATTTATTTAGAGCAATCATTGGATTAGCTCGTGGGATGAGCCTGATAAATGACGATTGAACTTTGGGTCTAATATCAAAGGATTCAGGGGGGACATCAAACAAAATAGCTGTTTCAAACAATGCAGCAATTTTTACCCCAAGCCTGCCCCAATCCCCAAATTGATTTGAAGCACAGATCCTTTGCGCCACTTCCTTTTGGACTAAAAAATGCATATCTTCAATTCCATTCAAGTAATTGATTAACTTAAGAATTATTTGTGTAGAAATATTGTATGGAAGATTCCCAACGACTCTATGCTTGGTTTTGTGTAAAAATTCTAGAGGCTCTTTTAGCACGTCACCGTGAATAAATTCATGCTCAGTTTTTGCGAATCTTTCTGAGAGGGCGATGATATTTTTTTGATCAAGATCCATAGCTATTATTTTTCTATTGTGACCCATCAAGTGATCGGTTAGGGCGCCTGTTCCAGGGCCAATCTCGAAAAAAAGATTATTTTTTTGAGGGCTGATTGCTCTTTCTATTTCAAATAAAATAACTGGATCAATCAGATAGTTTTGACCCAACCTTCGTCTATGTGCTCTATCATTCATTAAAGCTGAATTTCTGCTGATTTAATTGCCTCTTTGATTGATCCAAGATTTGGCTTCATTTTTCCAGCAATATCTAATGCTGTTCCGTGATCTACAGATGTTCTTACAATTGATGTTCCTAGTGTGATATTTACCGCTTCGCCAAAACTTAAGGCTTTTAAAACTGGTAGGGCTTGATCATGATACATTGCAAGGTATGCATCAGTTGTATTTAATTTTTTTTTATTAAAGGCTGTATCAGCTGAAATTGCATATGACGCATTTATACCCATATCTCTGCAAATTTGAACTGCTGGATTAATTATTTTGATCTCTTCTGCCCCCATTTTTCCATCCTCACCAGCATGAGGGTTTAATCCAAGTACAGTTATTGCTGGGTGCTTAATTTTAAATTTTGTTTTTAAGCCCAAATGCAAGATTTTGATTATCTCAACCAATTTTGATTTCTTAATATTTTTTGGAACTTCTGTTAATGGAATATGAGTGGTTGCAAGCGCAACTTTAATTTTTTTTGAAGAGAGAAGCATGACCACATGATTGGACCGTGTTTTCTTTTTAATCCACTCGGTATGACCTTGGAAACTTTTAAATCCTCCATCAATAATATTGCTTTTTTGGATTGGCCCTGTGACCAAGCCAACTTTTTTATTTTTTAGGCTCTGCGCAATTCCAAAATTGAGATTATCTAAAATATATTTTGAATTTTTTGGGTTTAGAGTGCCAGGTGATAAATCTTTGCATTTTCCAGCTTGAATGAATTGCACTGTACCTAGTCTATTTTCCTTTGCTGCTTTCAAGCTTTGAATTTCAGTAAAATTGATATTTAGGTTTAGAATCTTAGACCTTGATTCTAATAAATCTATATCAACAATACAGACTAGAGGGGACTCCATGCCTTGCCAGAATTTTGATTTTGATAGGTAAAGAATTAAATCAATACCTATTCCTGCTGGCTCACCATGAGAGTAGAGGAGTCGCTTCAATCTAGCTCTTTAAATTCTATAAATGCTTCAGCTCTTGTAGTACGAAGAGAATTTTCTAGTTCTTCATCAAATTTTCTTGCAAACAAAATGCCATAGGCTCTGTCTTTAATAACTTCTTCAGTTAAGTCTTCCGTTCTAGTCTCTAGTACCTGAAGAAAATGAAAGCCAAATTCGGATTCAAAAACAGGGGAGATTTCATTGACTGGAGATTCAATCATCATTTTTTCAAAAGCTGGAGCAGTTTTACCTAGGCTAAGCCAATCCAAATCACCACCTCGGCTAGCTGAACCTGGATCTTCAGAATATTCTTTAGCTAACAAACTAAAATCCTCTCCACCTACAACCCTTGCTCTCACTTCTTCTAGTTCTTTTTTTGTAAAAGTTTCGTCTCTTAGTTTTGTTGTCATCATTAATATATGGCGGACATTCCATTGATCTTCAAAACGGACAAGATCTCCTCGTTTATCTTCAAGTTTTAGTATGAAGTAACCTGAGCCACCCTTTAATGGAGGAGAGATGTATCCTTTTTTCTTATTTTTAAGAGCATCTGCAAATAGACTTGGCAGATCAGCAAGATTTCTCCAACCCATTTCACCGCCAGATGAGGCATTGCTGCTTGTCGAATTTTCTTTCGCTAGATTTGCAAAATCTGCACCATTCTCTATGTCCATTAGTAATGAGTTAGCTTTGTTTTGATCTGAAACAAGAATTTGACGCACAAATAATTCAGGAGATAGCTCTTTAACAGCCCCTTCAGTAGCTAAGAAGCCATCTAATTCTTGTTCAGTAATATCCACCTCTCTTCCCACTTTACCTCTTTGAACTCTCTGAATAATCATCTCTTTTCTGACTTGTGATCTTAGTTCCTCATAAGATTCACCCTCTGCTTCAAGCGTTTCAATAAATCTTTCAAGAGACAATCCATTACTTTGCGCAATATTTTCAAATGCTTGATTTAATTCTCCATCACCAACTCTAATTCCAGCCTGTCTTCCCATTTGTAATTGCAGTTCTTCAATAATTAGTCGCTCTTGCACTTGTTCTAACATCACCTCTTGAGGTGGCATTGGAGCACCTTGCTCTTGATATCTTGTTTTAATATTTTCAAGCATGTTATTAACTTGTGATTCGAGGACAACTCCTTCCCCTACAATAATTGCAACCCTATCCAAAACTTCAATTTTGGCGCTCACTGGAAGAGTCAGCAGGATCGTCAGGGCTATGTATATATTTTTTTTCATAATCATTATTGTACTTAATTAAATGTTTGCAGAGGTATTGAACAAAAAGAATATTTTCTACTAGCTAAGACACTTTATTTCATCAAAGGTTCGAAAAAGCATTAGAGAAAAACTGATTAATCCTTTTGTTTCCTCCCGTCAGTCCCTTGAGCTCAAACTCAAAATTTATTCTACTTTTGTTTTCGATAGAAATCATTTTATCCCAACTTGCATCATCAAATTGCATAGACTTAAAATTAAGAAGATTATATTTAGACAATCTTTTATCTGATGCATAAATTTTAAAGGCTATACAGCAGTTCTCATATCCAAAACCAAAATAACTCTCTAAATTTTTCTTTGAATCTAAATCCTTGCTTATTCCACCAATGAATTTATAACCTCCAGGCATTATTCTTTCAATTGAAAATTCTGCATAGTCTAATTCACTTACAGTATGCAATAGAGGAATATTGCTTTGAAAGTTTCTTGAAAATGTTAAACGTGTTTCCGGAAGCTGAATGTCTACTCCTGTTTGACCAAAATTGAGTGTATTTCTTTTCTGGGAGTAGTTAGCCTTAACAAATGCTCGAAGAATCTGATTTTCAAATGATAGATGCGTGCCAATTTGGCTATCTTTTCCAATGGGCTTGTCCAACATTGAATTAATGACCTGACTTTCTTTCAATTCATTTTTTTTGATTATCTGGAAATTTATTGCTGAGTTATTTTTTATTCTTTTTTGCCACTTTAATCTTGCAAGTAAAAACTCAGTATCAGGCACTCTATCTTTACCAAAAAAATATCTTGTATTAAGTCTATTAAAGTTTCCAAGATTGCGTTGGTGAAGGTCAAAAATAGGATCCATGGATTGATCTTTATAATTTGTTTTTTGATATATAAACTCAGGCATCAGCAATGAGAAGCTACCTATAGATGAGCTTCTTAATAAAGATGAAATTTTGATTTTAATTGAAGGGATTGAAGTAGATTGGGTATTTATTTCTTTATCATCAAGGTTATATTTTTTATGTAAAAATAATCCATCTATTGATACGTCAAAATACTGAAAGCCATGAAGAGTTTCTGCTCCAATTTCTGTGATGAACCTTTTTCCACTCTGATGAATTCTTTGGTTATTAAAAGGTAAATGCTGATTATTATTAATATCAAAGTTTGCATAATTTGCTCTAGCAAAATATGAAAATGAAGAGCCATATTGTTTATACTCCAGATTTAATTCGGGCTTTTTAATATACCCATTAGTTATAAATGGATTCAAGCTTTGAAAACCTTCTCTCATAATGCTAAGTGACAAATTGTTAACCAGCATACTCATTGATACAGATTGCGTCAGATAATGATCTCTTTGATTGGCTATGTTTGTCAGACTAGAAGGTAAATCAAGCAACACCATTGAGTCAGATGATTTAGCCCAATCAATAGAAGTTTCAATATTGGTAAAACTTCTATTTTCTTTTATTCGAAATGCCCATCTTTCATTGTCATCTCGATCATGGTCTTTTTTGAATTCTTTATCTTTTGGAAAAAATAGCAAATCTAAATAATTTACTGCACCTGAATTTGATTTAGTTAAATATCTATAATTTCCTTCAAAACCTATACCTCTATCTTTTAGAGCTCTTGGAGCAATCGTGAGATCAGATGTATCAGATAGCACCCAAAAGTAGGGTACAAAAAGATCAGCTCCATCAGATGTAAGGCTTAGTTCAGGTTCTAGGAAGCCACTTAACCTATTGGTTGTTGCCGGGAAGGGTAAATAAGGGAGTTTTAAAATTGTTCTATCAAGCACTTTAAGACTTAGATCCTCAATGTAACCACGATCTGTCTCTTCATTTATATTGATAGACTTAGCCTTGATTTCCCAGCCCACTGAGACATCATTGCAAGAGCTAAGACTAGCATTTTTAAATATAAGGTTTTGGCCTAAATTACCAGTCAAGGATTGATAGTCAATTAATAAATTTCTATCTCTTAAGTAAGCTTTTCCATGATCAAGTTCTAACTCGCCAGAATCTTTTACTAGAGAGCCGCTTAAAAATTTAAAATAATTATTAGAATGATAAATATCCCCATTCTTAATATCTTTAACAACGTTCTGATTTTGAAGATAAGTAGCGCTAGAGGCCTGAATTTGCCCATCATTTAAGGTAATCAACACATTATTATCAAGTGAAATATCTCCGTTTGATTGAATATCTATTGTTCCAGCATCAATAGAATCAGATGCAAATTTATTAATTAGTTTTGGATAAGCTGCATTAGCGCAACCTTGAAATTGCTCCTGCGTTAGTGAGTTTAATTGATCAAGTGAGGCTGCGCTTGCTTGCATAGCTGAAAATAAACCCAGGAGAAATACAAACTTCTTGGTAGAGTTATGTTTTGGTCCTTTAAATTTCAACAATTAAAGCTTCAAGAAGCCATTTCTTTGAGTTCTCTCAAGGTGTCTTTTCCATAAAACATCTCATCTTTTACGAAAAACGTTGGAATCCCAAAAGCTCCCTTCTCAGCAGCTTCACTAGTATTGGCAATTAATTCTTCTTTAATCTCATCTTTTGCAATGCCCTCAATGACAAGATCAGCATGACAATCATGCTCTATTAATAGCGCATGAAGAGCTTCGGGGGAGTCAAGTTTAAGAGATTGCTCCCACAGCCCACTTAAAACGATTTCAACATAAGAATCAAAAAAATCATTTTTTTGGGCAACTATTGCACCTCTGATGAGTGAGATAGTATTGACAGGAAAATGTTCATTCATTTTAAACTTTGTGATGCTGTGTTCTCTCATGAATCTATTGAAAGCAGTATCAAATTCATATTTCATTTTATTAGGAATTTCAGCCAAGGTGACCATAGGCGGCTGGTTGTTAGATAGCTTCATGATCCCTCCAAGAAGGCAGGGCACATAGTTAAATTTTATATCATGTGTTGTTTCAAGGTTTTGAATTGCCTTATGACATAGGTAGGCATTTGGACTTGCAAAGTCAAAAATAAAATCTACATTCATGGTCGTCCTCACTTCTAAAGCTTATAATAATCCCTTAACTTGCATCAACCAGTATAAAAATGCAACATCAACCAATAATTATTATAAAAGTTGGAGACATAAAATGAGTTTAAAAGGCAGAGTATTATTTATTACTGGCGGCAGCAGGGGAATAGGTCTTGAAATAGGCAAAAGAGCTGCGCAAGATGGCGCAAAGGTTGTATTGGCCGCAAAAACAGCAGAACCTCATCCAAAACTTGCTGGCACTATATACACTGCAGCAGATGAGATTGTGGCAGCGGGTGGAGAAGCATTGCCAATTATTCTTGATGTGCGTGATGAAGTTAATGTCAGGGAGGCGGTTGAGCAAACCATTAGCCATTTTGGCGGTATTGATATTTGTGTGAATAATGCATCTGCCATTTCATTGACCACTACCCCAGACACAGATATGAAAAGATATGATTTAATGCATCAAATTAATGGTAGGGGAACATATCTTGTAAGCAAATATTGCATTCCTCATCTAAAACAATCTAATAATGCCCATATATTAAATCTAGCCCCACCTCTAGACATGAAGCCTAAATGGTTTGGTCCTCATCTAGCATACACAATGGCAAAATTTACAATGAGTATGTGTGTTTTGGGCATGGCAGAAGAATTAAAACCAGACGGTATAGCGGTTAACGGTTTGTGGCCCAGAACTGCAATTGCAACGGCAGCTGTAAAAAATATTTTAGGCGGCGAGGAGTTAATGAATATTTCAAGAAAGCCTGAAATTATGGCCGATGCAGCGTACGAAATTTTTAATAAAAACTCAGAGAATTTTTCTGGCAATTTTTGTATAGATGATTTGGTCTTGCATGATGCTGGGGTAAAAGATTTTAGTCATTACGCTGATGTTCCCTTTGATCAGTTGGCCCTTGATTTCTTTTTACCCGATGAAACACCTTTGCCAGATGAAATAAAAAATAGCTAGTTTGAACGAAAAAGATATTTTAGAGCTTGGCGAAAGATGTGGTTACCCATCTCAGCAAGCCATAGCCTTAAAAACTGAAGCAAGCGGAAGAGAATATTGGCGACTCACTCGGCAGAATGCCAGCTTTATCTTGTGTTATTTAGATCCCCAAAAGGGAAGTCATGCTCAATTTATTAAAATTGCAAATATTTTTTCAGAGCATCAAATTAATTCTTCCAAAGTATTAGATAGCTTTCCTGAATTGGGCATTACTATTCAAAACGATCTTGGGGATTTGAGTCTATTGGAAGTCGAAGATAGAAATGATTTCAAGGAATTGACTCTAAAGTGTTTAGACTTGTTGGTAGAAATTCAGGCCATCCCAAATTTAAATATTCCATCATTAGAAAGTGCTGATCTTATAAATCAAATGATGTTATTTAATAAGATTTTTTGTAAAGAGTTTTTAGATGTAGAGGCTGATCCCTCAATAGAAAAATTAATAGAAAAAGCTTCGTCCGAATTATCAGCTCAGCCACATGTTAATTGCCACTTTGATTTTGAAAGAAGAAATTTAATTTTATCGGAGAGAAATGAAATTTTTGTAATAGATTTCCAAGATTTATCTAGAGGACCAATTGGTATAGATTTAGCTGGAATTTTACTGGATCATTATAGCTTGGCTGATCATGATGCAATAAATCAGGCCCTGAAATATTATCAAGAGAAATCATATTTTATTGATGGCTCGATTGATCCATTTGAACTTTTTAGATGGGGAGGCGTGCAAAGAAATTTAAGGATTTTGGGGGTTTTATCAAGACTTTACCTTCATGAAGATAAAGATTTTCGTCTAATGGATATGCCTTTAATTTTAAAAAATCTAATTTCCATTGTTCCTGATAATTGGACTTGTAAAGAATATCTAATAGAAAAAATTCAACCAAAATTAAAAAACAAACTCTCAATGATATGAAAGCAATGATTCTGGCAGCTGGAGAAGGAAAAAGACTTCAGCCTTTAACCTTAAAAATCCCTAAACCCCTACTAAAAGTTGGATCATCTTCCTTAATCGAAGATCAGATTAATAGATTATTAAATCTCGGCATCAATGATTTTGTTATAAATATTTCATACTTGGGTGAACAAATAAAAGAATCCTTAAAAAATCATTCACACCATCAAAATATCTGTTTTATTGAGGAGCCATACCCTTATGGGACTGGTGGTGCCTTGGTTAATGCTATTGATCACCTAGGAGATGATCCATTTATATTATGTAATGCAGATATTTTTTCTGAAATTGATCTATCCAAACTGCCCAGTTCAACTGATGCAGCACATTTAATCGGTATTTCAAATCCAAATCACAATCAAGATGGAGATTTCTCTTTGCTAGGCAGCTCAGTAATTATTAATGAGAAGGCAAATGATTTGACTTGGTCAGGTATCTCATTAATCAATCCTGTAATTTTGAAAGAGTATTTAAACTTAGATTTTCCATTTGATATTTGGAATACGATAATGAGGCCTCTAATCAAAGCACAAAAAATTACCGCTCATCAAGACACCTCATTGTGGATAGATATTGGAACTATTGAGAGGTTAGAGCTTGCAAGGGCATCACTAAAAGAAGAAAATTAATTAATTATGGAAAATCAATCACTCATTGCGCCATCTATCCTATCTGCAAACTTTGCACGGTTGGGAGAAGAAGTAAACTCCGTTATGCATGCTGGAGCCGATTGGATTCATTTTGATGTTATGGATAATCATTATGTACCAAACTTAACTATTGGCCCTATGGTGTGTAAATCTCTAAGAGATGACGGCATTAAAAACTTTATTGACGTTCATTTAATGGTTGAGCCGGTTGATGAAATTGCAAAAAGTTTTGCTAATGCGGGTGCAGACTTAATTAGTTTTCATCCTGAAGCCACTAAACATGTTGCAAGAACTATAGATTTAATTAAAAGCCTTGGCTGCAAAGTTGGCATTGCATTAAATCCAGCCACCTCAGTATCTGTTTTAGATAATATTATTCAGGACATCGATTTAGTTTTATTAATGAGTGTAAACCCAGGATTTGGTGGACAGAAATTCATTCCAAGCACATTAAAAAAAATACAAGACGTTAAAGCGATGATTGATCTCCAAGATAAACTGATCTATTTAGAGGTTGATGGGGGCATTAATCTTGATACTATTGCTAGTGTCTCTGAGGCTGGAGCTAATGTATTTGTTGCAGGATCAGCAATTTTTGGATCACCAGATTATGAAGAAACTATTCAGAGTTTCCGTCAAAAAATTTCTTAGCTTAAGCTTAATCATTCTTTCTACCTACTCATATGGGAATATAGAAGCGACTTTTGAGGGAAAGCTAGCTAAGCTCTCTTTGATAGTTGCAAATACCAATGAATCTCGCAGCAAAGGCTTAATGTTTCAGGAGTCTCTTGAAAAAAATCATGGAATG
Organism: Gammaproteobacteria bacterium; assembly: GCA_045564015.1. GTDB lineage: Bacteria > Pseudomonadota > Gammaproteobacteria > Magnimaribacterales > D2472 > D2472. Next base: position 101,815 of record JBJLIB010000012.1, on the reverse strand, counting down.
ATTTTCATTTGGCCACTAAGTAAAAAGCAATGTATGTGGATGAAAAATACCTCAATTCCTTTAAGCGTTGCCTATCTCTCAACCGATGGTAGAGTTTTAGAGATTTATGATATGGTCCCCTTTTCAGAGGAGTCTATTTGCTCTTCGAAAAAGGCCAGAATGGCTGTTGAAGTGAATCAGGGGTGGTTTTCTAAGAATCAAATTTCTGAGGGCGATAAAATCAATCTTTAAAAATAAATCTAATGATTACAAAAGAAGAATATAACAACTTTAAAGATGCTAATTTTACGGTTCTTCCTATTAGTAGAACAGTTTCAGCTCCTGGAGATACGCCTCTATCTTTGTATTCAAAAATATCAGATCAAAAAAATAATTTTTTATTAGAATCAGTAGAAGGGGGAGAGAGATGGGCTCAGTATTCAATTATTGGATTTGGCTGCCTTGATACCATTAAAGTTTCAGGCAACACAATTGAAACATTAATAAATGGAGTCAGTAATAAATGTAAAGCTGAAAATCCTTTGTTAGCTATTCAAGAAATAACTTCTCAACATCTATCACCAAACTTAGAACACCTGCCAAGATTTCATGGGGGCTATGTTGGTTTTTTTGCCTATGAAAGCTCTCAATATGCAGAAGCTAAAATAGCCATGCTGCCTGAAAAGGGATCTAAATTTGCCGAGCACATGCCCGATATCATGTTAGTTAAAGCTGAAAAGCTTATAGTCTTTGATAATTTAAATAATTCAACCCAAATTATTTTTAATGCCTGTCTTCAAAGCATGACTTATGAGTTTGCTTGCTCACAATTAGATGAAATTGAAAACCTTATCTCTAAACCAATATCTTTAGAGGCTGATAACTTTAAAGAGATAACAAACACATTTGAATTTCACTCAAATTTTACAAAGGCAGAATATCTTGCTGCTGTCAGTACCATAAAAAATTACATCGCAGAAGGCGATGTGATGCAGGTTGTTTTAGCTCAAGATTTTTCAGCAAATTTTGATCTTGACCCCTTTGATTTATACAAAGCAATAAGAGAGTTGAACCCTTCTCCATACATGTATTATTTAAATTTAGATGAATGTCAGATTGTAGGTGCATCTCCAGAAATCTTAGTAAGACTAGAAAATCAAGAAGTAACACTCAGACCCATGGCAGGTACACGAAAGAGAGGAAAAAATTTAGTAGAAGATAAATCCAATCAATCTGAATTACTCAATGATCCAAAAGAAATAGCCGAGCATCTTATGCTTATTGATCTGGGCAGAAATGATGTTGGGCGCGTATCTGAAATCGGATCAGTGAAGGTAACAGCTAAAATGATTGTCGAAAAGTACTCTCATGTAATGCATATAGTATCGAATGTGGTGGGAAGATTGATATCAGGATTAAATTATTTTGATGTTTTAAAAGCAGCATTGCCTGCTGGAACATTATCCGGCGCGCCTAAAATAAGAGCGATGGAAATAATCCATGAGCTAGAACCAAGCTCAAGAGGCATTTATGGCGGGGCAATAGGATATATAGGGTGGAATGGAAACATGGATACAGCCATAGCAATTAGAACAGCTGTAATTAAAGACAAAACGATCCATGTAGGAGCTGGAGCTGGAGTCGTTGCTGACTCTGTGCCAGAAAATGAATGGTTGGAATGTAGGCAAAAATCTAAAGTATTCATGGACGCCATGGAGATGATCTCATGATTTTAGTAATTGATAATTATGATTCTTTTACCTACAACTTGGTTCATTATATTGGAGAATGCGGTCATGAGGTTTTAGTTAAAAGAAATGATGCATTAACCATAGCTGAAATCCATTCTCTTAACCCTGAAAAAATTGTTATTTCTCCAGGTCCCTGCACACCAAATGAGGCTGGAATTTCTATTGAGATTGTTAAAGAATCTCAAGTACCATTATTAGGAGTTTGCTTAGGTCATCAGTCAATTGGTGCGGCCTTTGGAGCTAAGATTATTAAAGCTCCCGAAGTTTTTCATGGCAAAAAATCTAATATCAATCATTCCAATTCAGGATTGTTTAATAATATTCCTGACCCATATTCAGTGGTGAGGTATCACAGTCTCATTATTGATAGCTTCAGTTTGCCAAAAGATTTAAAGGTAATCTCTACAATTGCTGATGATCCTTCAATTATTATGGGGGTAGAGCATGTCTCTAGACCGATATATGGTGTTCAATTTCATCCTGAATCCATTGATACTGATCATGGAATGCAATTAATTAATAATTTTTTAAATATATGATTCAAGATTTTATTAATCAGCTAGAAAGAAAAGAGGACCTTGATTTCCATTCAATGCAGTCTGCGATTGAATCAATCATGACTGGAGAGGTTGATGATCTCTCTATTGAAGCATTTTTGCTGGCCTTGAATGAAAAAGGGATTCAAGAAACTGAGATTACTGCTGCAGCTAGAGTCATGAAAGAAAAATCTTTAACTTACCCATTAGGAGATGGAGATCACATAGATACTTGTGGCACAGGAGGTTCAGGCCTTCATACTTTTAATTGCTCTACGGCTTCATCTTTTGTGGCTGCTGCTGGAGGAGCCGCAGTAACCAAGCATGGTAATAAGGCAGTATCCAGTAAGTCTGGTAGCGCAGATTTGTTGTTAGCCGCTGGAGCTGACATAGCCCATGATCGAACAAAGCTGGAAAATATTTTTAAGAGAGTGGGTTTTGTTTTTTTGTTTGCCCCTTTGCATCATGAGTCAATGAAATATGTGATGCCGGCAAGGCAAAAAATTGGAAAGAAAACCTTGTTTAATTTGCTAGGCCCTCATACAAATCCATGTGGTGCAAAAAGGCAAATCCTAGGCGTTTACCAAAAAGATTTGGTGAGAACTTTTGCATCGGTTGCAAAGAATTTATCTATGGAACATGTTCTTATTGTTCATGGTTTCGATGGTTTAGATGAAATTACTATCACCGACTCCACATATGTTGCAGAGCTAAAGGATAATACTATTTCTGAATATGAAATTTCTCCAAAGGATTTTGGTTTATCTCTTGGAACACTGCCTGAAATCTCAGCCACTTCACCGGATGACAGTTTGCAATTAATTAGAGAAGCCTTCTCAGGTGATAAATCAGCTGTTCAAGATATGATTGCTCTTAATGCTGGCGCAGCTTTATATCTAGCTAAAAAAGTAGATTCAATTGCAAATGGTATAGAGCTTTCGTTTGAACTGATGAATAACGGTATGGCTGCAGATAAATTAGCTTCATATGTTCGAGTATCCAATAGTTGATGAGTATTCTAGAAAAAATTGTCGCAAATACAAAAGCTGGCCTTGTTCACAAAAAGGCAGAATTACCTTTGAAGCAAATGAAACTTTCTCTAGAAAGTCTAGATCTTCCTAAGAGTAAATTTAAAGAAAATATCTCCAATAGTGATGAAGCCATTATTGCAGAAATAAAAAAAGCTTCACCAAGCGCAGGAGTCATTGCAGAAGAATTTGATCCAGTGAAAAAAGCAATTGAATATGAGGCTTTTGGAGCATCTGCATTATCAATTTTAACCGAAGAAGATTTTTTTATGGGCAGCGTTGATTATTTAAAAGAGGTTAAGAAGATTACTGCCTTACCAATTTTAAGAAAAGATTTCATGATCGATGAATACCAAATTTATGAATCTAAATTGATTGGCGCGGATTGTATTTTATTGATTGCATCGATTCTTTCTGATCAGCAAATCGACGATTTTATTAATGTCGCTCAACAGCTAGAGCTGGATTACTTAATTGAGGTACATGATGAAAATGAGCTTCGCAGAGTTGAGCATTTTGAAGATGCTTTGATAGGGATAAATAACAGAAATTTAAAAACGTTTGAAGTTGATCTAGATAATTCTGTTCGCTTAAGAAATGTATTCAAACAAAAAAATGTCTTTATTGCAGAATCAGGAATTAAATCTAGGGAAGATATTAATTATTTAAAACTTAACAACATTAAAGTATTTCTTATTGGAGAAAGCTTAATGAGGGGCTCTTTTTAAATATAAGCACTTGATGAAGTCATCACCTTTGCAGTGAAACTCATAACTTTTTTTGTTGGCTCAGACAATGATTCACTTCCATTTTCTATCGCCTCTTGAGCATGCTCATCTTCATCAGCTCGCATAGTCTTTAAAATTTCAATTGTCTCAGTATCGTTCTTAGAAACTTTATCCAAATGTTTTTCAAGATGTTTCACTACCTGTTTTTCTGTCTCTTCAACAAATCCCAAACTAGTTTTTTCTCCAAAGCTTCCAAATATTGCACCAATGGCAAATGATCCTGCATACCAAACAGGATTGAGGATTGATGGTTTTCCGTTTAACTCCTCAAGACGTTTTTTGCACCAAATTAAATGATCTGTTTCTTCTTCTCCAGCTTGCACAAGATGATTTTTTATCTCAGCATCTTTGCAGACCATTGCTTGACCTCTATAAAGGGCTTGTGCTGCTACTTCGCCAGCTAAATTTACTCGCATTAGTTGCGCTGACAAACTTTTCTCTTTTTTTGAGAGGGAGGAGGAGGTTTCATTAGCTGGATACGATCTGCCAGTACCACTCTTTTTGAATGATAATGTTTTCAAAGCAATGTCACACTCGTTTATAAAATTATCTAATAGATTCATTTCATTCCTTTATTTCCAATATCTTTTCGACAAAAAGCTCCATTAAAGGATACAGATTCTACCAGATCATACGCTTTTGATTGAGCTTCTTGCAGATCTTTTCCTAAAGCAGTTGCACAAAAAACTCTGCCTCCTGAGGTTAAAACTTTATCATCTTGAAGTTTTGTACCTGCATGGAATAGTTTCTTTCCATCCATGTCAGATGATTCAAATGTTACCTCATTATTTTTTGTATACTCCTCTGGATAGCCTTGACTCGCAATCACCACCCCGCAGGCATGTTCATCAGTCCACTGAATTTGATAATCGTTTAACTTATCATCGATTGCTGCAAGACAAAGTTCAACAAGACTTGATTTTAATCTCAGCAGAATAGGTTGAGTTTCAGGATCTCCAAATCTGCAATTAAATTCTAGTACCTTTAATTCCCCATTATTTATCATAAGTCCGGCATACAAAAATCCAAGATAGGGCGAATCCTCAATAATTAAACCTCGCATGGTTGGTTTCATAACCTCATCAATAATTTTTTGGTGAAGTTCTTCATCAACTATTGGCGCAGGTGAATATGCACCCATGCCACCTGTATTTAATCCCACATCACCGTCACCCACGGCTTTATGATCCTGGCTGGTTGCAAGAGGGATAATTTTATCTTTACTCACCACCGCAATAAAACTTGCCTCTTCTCCAACTAAGAAATCTTCAATAACCACACTTGTTCCAGCATCTCCAAATGCTTGGTCTTTAAAAATACTAACTAAGGCTTCCAGAGCTTCACTTTCAGTTTGGCAAATAATCACTCCCTTGCCTGCTGCTAAACCATCTGCCTTTACTACTGTTGGATAGGGAATCTGTTTTAAGTACTCTTTTGCATTATCAAAATTATCGAAGGCTGCATAAGTGGCTGTAGGAATACCATATTTAATAAAAAAGTCTTTTGAGAATTTTTTAGAGCCCTCTAACTGAGCTGCAGCGCTAGAAGGTCCAAAGGTTCTAATATTATGAGAATGCAAGTAATCTACGAGCCCATCAACAAGAGGCTGTTCTGGTCCAACAATTACAAGAGCAATATTCTTTTCAATACAAAAATCTTTAACTGCTGTAAAGTCATCAACATTAATAGCGACATTAGATACTTTATTTTCTAGAGCAGTGCCTGCGTTTCCTGGGCAAACAAAAACCTCTGATACAGATTTATCTTGCGCACATTTCCAAGCTAAGGCATGTTCTCTGCCGCCTGATCCAACAACCAAAATGTACATATTTAATGTCTAAAGTGACGCGTTGCGGTAAAGACCATAGCAATGTTATTTTCATCAGCCGCTGCAATTACTTCCTCATCTCTAATCGATCCACCAGGCTGAATAATTGTTGCTATTCCGCTCGAAGCAGCTTTATCAATGCCATCCCTAAATGGAAAAAATGCATCTGAGGCCATTGCCGCACCTTTGACCTCTAAACCTTCCTCTTTGGCTTTTAGATTGGCAATCTCAGCACTAATAACTCTACTCATTTGACCAGCACCAATGCCAATAGTCTGTTTATTTTTGACATAAACGATAGCATTTGATTTAACAAATTTAGCAACCTTCCATGCAAACATAAGATCATTTATTTCTTCAGCGGTCGGCTGTCTTTTAGTAACGCACTGCAGGTCTGTTTTAGGAACAATAAAGGTGTCATCGCTTTGAATTAATACTCCCCCAGACACTTTTTTAATGACGCCGGGATATGGATTATCTTGCTTTAAATCCACGCATAAAACTCGAACATTTTTCTTTTTAGCCAGCTCCGCCAATGCAGCTTCTTCAAAACTGGTAGCGAGAACAACCTCAACAAATTGACGAGCATTAATTTCTTCAGCAGTTTTTTTATCTAGCTCTCTGTTAAACGCAATAATGCCGCCAAAGGCAGACGTTGGATCAGTTTTGAATGCTAGGTCATAAGCATCAAAGATAGAGTTTGCTTCAGCAACTCCGCAAGGGTTTGCATGTTTTACAATCACACAAGCTGGTTCGTCAAATGCTCTAACACATTCCCAGGCAGCATCAGCATCTACAATATTATTGTATGAAAGTTCTTTGCCTTGAAGAACATCTGCATTGGCAATATTTTTATGCTCTAAATTAGAAAAAGTTAATAAATCTGCAGTTTGATGAGGATTTTCTCCATATCTTAGAGATTCACTCTTGCTGAAGTTATATTGATGTGCGTTGGACGAGATGTCTTTAAGATAATTTGCAATGGCGGAATTGTATTCGGCCATGAGCTGAAAAACTTTTTGCGAAAGCTCTTTTCTAAATTCGTAACTGATACCTCCTTGATTTTCCCATTCATTTATTAAGCGACCGTAGTCACCTGGGTCAGAAATAACTGCAACGTCTTTGAAGTTTTTTGCTGCTGACCTAATCATCGTGGGTCCGCCTATATCAATTTTTTCTATAGCCTCATCAAATTCACACCCCGAGGCGACTGTCTCTTGGAATGGGTAAAGATTAACAATGACCATGTCTATGACCTCATACCCTCGCTCAGTCAAAATCTCTAAATCTGTTTCTCTTCTGGCCAAAATACCAGCATGAATTTTTGGATGTAAAGTTTTGACGCGACCATCCATCATTTCTTCAAACCCAGTAAATTCTGAAACCTCTATGACCTCATCTGTAATTTTTTTGATGGCATTATAAGTCCCTCCAGTTGAAATAATTTTTACTTTTTGAACAAGCAAAAACTTTATTAATTCGTCTAAATTAGATTTATCTGAAAGGCTAATAAGGGCAGTTTTTGGGGTAATGAGGCTCATGATTTTTGTATGATGTTATATCGATATAATTTTTTCCTAAGGGTAGCTCTATTTAATCCTAGAACATTTGCAGCCTTAGATTGATTGTTGTTTGTGTACTCCATGACTGCCTTCAAGAGTTCAGGCTCAACCTCAGCCATAACCATTTCATGAACATTTGCTGGGTTGGTATCCCCAAGAGTTGCAAAGTATTTCTTCATAGCCTTTCTTACTTGCTCACTAAGAGATTTATTTTTAGGTTTTTGTGAGACTGCTTTAGTCATTAAGTAGAGATTTTTTCTGCAAAATATAAATTCTACAGCTGATTAAAAATTGCTCAACTGATTTTAGAGATTAATTACAGTTTTTTTATCATCGCCAAGAATTAATTGAGTTAATTCTCCATTTCTTATGAATATTTCCGTCCTAGACGCATAATCAGGATGAAAATATGAAATTGCATTATTGCTTGTGATATGAGACACCAATGCATTGATCACCATGAAGTGTGTCGTCACAATAAAATTACCCTCAGCATCTTTAAGCCAGTTTATTAATTCATTGCGCCATTTTTTGACTGCTTCAGGCAGCTCTTCAATTGGAGTTGTAAAAATATTTACCAGCCACTCTTTTTTTTTATCAGCATTAATATTGCCTGAGGGTATTTCAATAAATCTAGGATCTAATTTAAAAGAGTTTTTATCTCCTTGGTTCATTATTTCCATTGTCTCAATGGCTCTTTTCTTTGGACTAGAAAGCAGTTGATAGTATGACAGTTCATTAATTAAACTCTTGCCAGAATTTTCAGCTTGTCCACGACCTTGTGCGCTTAAACCCGGATCAGGATGCACAGACCATCCTGCGGATGCCTCCCCATGTCTAACAAGAATAATGTGACTTTCACTCATTATAAAAAATACCAATTATAATTATTTGATGAGAAAGCCAAGAATTTATTGTCCTAAACTATCTGCACCAAGTTATAAGTGCACCAACATAAAACAAATACATCATCTTGCCAAGGTGCTCAGGCTAAAACCAAATGATCCTGTGGAGTTATTCGATGGTTGCGGCTTTATGGCAAACGGAACCATTGGGGAAATTGATAAAGCTTATATATCTTTTCATGTTGGCGATATTTTATTAGTTCAAAATCCTTATCAAAAGTCGTATCAAGCAATCATCCCATACATTAAAAAGGAGAATTTAATTTATTCATTGCAAAAGCTTATTGAATTGGGCGTTAACTCAATTCTTATCTATAAACCAGATCATCTTGATCAATCACTAGCAAAAAAAGATTTATCTAAATTAAATCTTCGGTTGGAAGAAGCCATGGTTAGCGCTTGTGAGCAATCTGGCTGCAATCATTTCCCCGCTATTGATTATTTTGATGACCTTAAAGAATGTCTTCAAAGCACAAAGTTAAATTCAGATTTCGAGGGATTATTTGTTCTTGATACAATTGCTAATCAATTCATCAAAGATCATGAAATTTTGAGTTTAAAAAGTATTAGTATTATCACAGGACCCGAATCGGGTTACTCATCAGCTGAGCGTGAGACCATGAGTGAATTGGGCCTGCGGTCTCTAAAGATAGGCCATTATGTCCTTCGTGCAGAAACAGCTCCTGTAGTTGGATTGTCTAAGTTCCATAGCTTATTTGGAGAATACTAATGCAAGGGACTTCCTCACTATTTATTACTGACCCTCTAAATGAACTCAATCCAAAAAAAGATACAACTATTGTATGGATGCAAGAGGTCTATGAGATGGGCGGCCAAATTCTTCAATGCGAGATGAAAGATTTAATTTATAAAGACCAACAAACTTTTGCCAACTGCGTTGAAATTCAAGATCCCAATCAGCATCCGCAAATTAGTGAGAAAGTTGATGATATTAAACCGCTGAAAGACATTGATTATATATTTATGAGAAAGGACCCACCAGTAGATGAAGACTATATGAATGCCTTGCATTTATTATCTCAGGCTGAATCTGAGGGTGCCAATGTTATTAATCGACCTGCAGCTTTAAAGAAATTTAATGAAAAGATTTTTGCCCTCCAATTTTCTAATTGGATGCCTGATACAAGTGTGATTTGCAAAGAGGAAGACTTTAAATTATTTAAAAATAAATACTCTACTATTATTTTAAAGCCTCTTGATGGCATGGGAGGAGAGTCAATTTATAAATTTGATGAAAGTTCAACAGATCATATAGAAATTTTTAAATCACTCACCAATCATTATCAAACCATGGTTATGGTTCAAAATTTCTTGCCTGAAATCTATGCTGGGGATTATCGAATACTTATCATTCACGGGAAACCTTTTCCTATTGCATTAGCAAGAATTCCTCAAGGAGGAAGCTTTAAAGGCAATCTTGCAGCTGGCGGCATAGGTGAGGCTCGTGAATTATCTGATGATCAACTGAAAGTCAGTCTAGAGATTGGTAAGGTGCTTATGGATGAGGGCATTTTGTTTGCAGGAATTGATATGATTGGTAATTATTTGACTGAAATTAATATCACAAGCCCTACAGGCGCAAGAGAGATTCTTGCTCAAACGGGAAAAAATCCAATCAAAACATTGCTCCAATCGATATAAAATGCAACCACTGATCTATAAACAAAGAATTCAAAGATGGGGATTTAGAAAATCCATGCTTGCATCTTTAATGTTCCATGGAGTGGTTATTTTTGGAATCAGTTTCGTTGTTATTCAGCAACCATGGGAATTTAACAAAGAAGCTATCGTGAATATTAAATTTGCTGATGGAGAGTTTGATATGCAGGGCAGTTCTCTTGATGGTAAGGAATTTATTCAGCAAGCCACTCAACAAGCTGCAATGGTTTCTCAAGATGTTAATCTTCAAGATGAATCTCAGTTTAGCGTGAGACGTTTAGAATCTAACTCATCCTTGCAAAGTTTTGAAACCATCTATTTAAATGCGTGGCAAAGACAGGTTGAGACAGCAGGATACTATGAAATTTCTCGCTCAGATATTATTCAAGGTAATTTTAGAGTTCAAATTAAGTCAATAATAGACCACATGGGAAATTTAATAGACGCTGACATTCTTCGGTCCTCAGGGAATTCGATGTTAGATGCTTTGGCATTAAGGATTTTATATCAATCAGCTCCATTTGAACCTTTTCCAGAAGATATGGTTGCAAACTATCAACAGCTTGAAATTGTTCGAGACTGGAATTTCACGAATTCTTAAATGCAGATTTTAGCTTTTGATTTTGGCACTCATCATATTGGCGTGGCTGTTGGACAAACTGTTACGAAGACATCTTCTCCCTTAGTCGTACTTAATGTTGCTCGTGAAGGTAAGGAAATTTGGAATACAATTTCCACGCTCATTGATGAATGGAAACCTGACCAATTATTAGTTGGTAAGCCCTTAAATATGGATGGGACTCCTAGCGAAATGATGAAAAAAGTTGATCCATTTTTCAAGAAACTTCAAAAGATTAGCAGCATCCCTTGTGAATTAGTTGATGAGAGACTAACCTCGTTTGAGGCAAAGCAGTTAATGCATGTAGATTCAAAAGATGATCGCATCGATGATTTAGCAGCCAAAATATTTTTAGACAACTGGATCGAACATCATGTCAATTCCAACTAGTTTTATTGATCAGTTATTAGATCAAACAGATATCGTTGATGTCGTAGGTAGGCGCATACCCTTAAACAAAAAGGGATCAAATTTTTGGTGCCAATGTCCATTTCATGATGATTCAAACCCCTCCATGGCTGTTAATCAGGATAAGCAGTTTTTTTATTGTTTCGTTTGCCAAGAATCTGGTAATGCAATTCATTTTATTAGGCGTTATGAAAATTTAGAATTTGTTGACGCAATCGAAACTCTTGCAAGTGCAGCAGGCATGACAGTGCCTTATGAAAACAATAGATTGGAAAAATCAAAACCTAGTGGCTTGGTAGAAAAGGCAGTTAAATTTTACCAAGGCAATTTAAATGAAAAAACAGCACCCAAAGCTGTGGAATATCTTAAAGATCGAAAGATTACCGGAGCGACTGCTAAGAAATTTAACATTGGCTATGCGCAGGATAAGTGGGATGGTCTTTTAAATCATTTCGGTTCTGATATTCCTCACAAAGAACTAGATGAATCAGGGTTATTTAGCAAGAAGGATGACAGATTCTATGATCGATTTAGAGGCAGGGTTATTTTCCCCATTAGGAATATAAAAGGTGATTTTATTGCCATGGGGGGAAGAATCATAGATGAGGGAGAGCCTAAGTATCTTAATTCTCCAGAAACTTCTTTTTTTAATAAATCAAATGAGTTGTTTGGTTTGTATGAGGTTAAAGAACGAGAGAAAAATATTGCTTCTTTGATCGTTGTCGAGGGATACATGGATGTAATAGGCCTTTATGAACATGGCATCAAAAACGCAGTTGCAACACTGGGGACTGCTGTAACTCCAAATCATGTTTCTAAAATCATGCGTTATACAAATAAAATATTTTTTGCATTTGATGGAGATCTGGCTGGAGGAAAAGCGGCTTGGAAAGCAGTGGAAAATACTTTTCCAATTATTAGAGAAGACATTAATATCCATTTTGTTTTTTTTGAACAAGGCCATGACCCAGATTCATACATTAATGAACATGGATTAAAAGCTTTTCAAAAACTTTTAGATGAGTCTATTTCGCTTTCGTCATTCTTTTTATCGAAGGTCAAAGAATTTAACTTAGAAACATTGGAGGGCAGAGCGCAGGCAGCTGCTTTTGCCATTCCCATAATTAATAAGATAAATAATTCTGTCATTAAAGAGGTGTATGCCAACGAGATATCTAAATTATGTGGCATGGACATTAAGACTATGGATGCGCCTAAGGGTCCAGAAATTAGAAAAGCTGAATCAGATAATGCAATGAGATCAAATGCAAATATTCCAGTCAGAGTAAAAGCTGTCATTAACATTTTTAGCGCTCTGCTAGCTTTTCCTGCAATTGCTCATGAATCTATATTCGACGAACTGAAAGATGACCCCAAATTTAACTTTTTATTTGTAATTCTTGATTTATATAGACAAACGCCAGATATCAAACCGTCCAGAGTTATTGAAAGTCTTGAATCAGATCAAATCAAGGGATATTTCTCAGAAGCTGTAGTAGCAGGACTTGAATTGTCTGAAAAGAACGCATTTAAGCTTGTAAATGATTGCATGGATATTTTATTAAAAAATCAAAAAGATAGAGAGCAAACACTCAAAGACAAGTATAATGTCAGATCGATTACGCCAGCAGAAAGAAGAGATTTACAGCAAATCATCTTAAAAAAGCAAGAAATCACTGACGATGATCGAAATTGGTTAAAAAAATTAAGTTCAAAACAAGATTGAAAAAATCAAATTTGGCATCACATATAGTGAACGATTTAGAAAGAGGCATTGAGTGGATAAGTTAAAAAAACAAGGTTCAAGAATTGCAGAGTTAATTGAGAAAGGCCGCGAACAAGGCTATTTAACTTATGCAGATGTAAACGATCATTTACCAGAAGATATTTCTGATCCTGATCAGGTTGATGAAATCATTGGCATGATCAATGATTTAGGTCTGCAAGTGCATGAGACTGCGCCTGATGCAGATACTCTCATGCTTTCTGAGTCATCTGATGATCAAGATGATATTGCTCTTGAGCAAGCTGCTGAAGCTTTAGCTGCTGTTGAAAATGAAACTGGTCGAACAACCGATCCAGTAAGAATGTACATGCGAGAAATGGGCACAGTAGATTTGCTAACTCGAGAAGGCGAAATTGAAATTGCCAAACGTATTGAAGAAGGAATGCGTGATTTGCTTAATGCAAGCGTTCATTACCCAGGCATTGTTGAGCATATTATTGATTTTTATGATTTAGTAAAAAGCGAAGATAAAAAACTCAGCGAGCTACTGACAGGATTTCTTGAAGAAATGGAAGAAGTTCCTTCAGCTGGACCTGGAAGCGAAAAAGCCAAACAGTTAGAAGAGAGTGACGAAGAGGTCGATAATGGGCCGGATCTTGCTGAAGTTCAAAGACGCATGACAAATTTAAAGCGTCAATTCAACAAAACATACAAAGTTCTTGAATCAAAAGGCAGACATTCTAAAGAAGCTAAAGCTGAATTTACAAAACTCGGCTTAATCTTCCAGTTTCTTAAATTTTCACCAAAAATGTTTGAAGACTTGGCTTTCTTTGCACGCAGTGACCTGGCTGAAATCCGTTTACATGAAAAAAGAATTCAGTTTTTGTTTGTAAAATCAGCGCGAATTCCTCGTAAAGACTTTATTGCAATGTACAAAGACAATATAACAAAAGTGAAATGGGTTGATTCTTTGATGAGCAATAAGAAGTACTCCAAAAAATCATTAGAGCATATTAAACCTGACGTAGTCATAGCACAAAAGGCGATTAAAGCTATTGAGGAGAGAGTGGGTTTAAGTGTTAAAGATATAAAAGAAATCAATCGCGCCATGTCTATGGGCGAAACAAAAATGAGGCGAGCTAAAAAAGATATGGTTGAAGCTAACCTTAGGCTTGTTATTTCAATTGCTAAAAAATACACAAACAGAGGCCTGCAGTTCTTAGATTTAATTCAAGAAGGCAACATTGGATTGATGAAAGCAGTAGATAAGTTTGAGTACCGAAGAGGTTACAAATTTTCCACTTACGCAACTTGGTGGATTAGACAAGCAATTACTAGATCTATTGCTGATCAGGCAAGAACAATCAGAATTCCTGTTCACATGATCGAGACTATTAATAAACTGAATCGTGTATCTAGACAGATGATGCAAGATATGGGCAGAGAGCCAACTCCAGAAGAATTGAGTAAAGAGCTAGATATGCCAGAAGATAAAGTCAGAAAAGTGCTTAAAATTGCTAAAGAGCCAATTTCAATGGAAACACCTATTGGTGATGACGAAGATTCAAACTTGGGTGATTTTATAGAAGATACAGTGATCCATTCTCCATTAAAGAATGCAACTGAAGGCAGCCTTCACTTTGCCACAGATGACGTTCTTTCATCATTAACTGCTAGAGAAGCTAAGGTCTTAAGAATGAGGTTTGGAATTGGCATGAACACTGATCACACCTTGGAGGAAGTTGGAAAGCAATTTGATGTTACTAGGGAAAGGATTCGTCAAATAGAAGCGAAGGCTTTGCGAAAGCTAAGACATCCTAGTCGTTCTAGTCACTTAAAGAATTTTTTAGACGAGTAAGATCCCTTATTTCCAATTTCCAACTCGCCCGGTTAGATCCCAGTGGATTCTACTCCACATCAACTTGATGCGCCTCTCTACATAAATTTTTGCAAAAAACTTGCTATATTCTGGAAGCGGTATAAATGATTTACTGCCCAATCCATCAATAATTTTGAGAATTAGTAACCCATTATCTTTTTTAATAACAACGTTATGTGGAATGATGTTTTTTGTTAGTACAAGGTGGGTCCTAAGCCAAATCTCAAAGGTGCTTAATGCTTTTTTAATCTCTGGCGTTAATCCTTCTCTAAAAAGATAAGTTTCTAAAGTTTCAGAAATTTCACCCTCATTTATAATGAGCTCAGTCTCTGAAGCAGGCCCAAGAGTTGTTTCAACCATTCCATACCACTTTGCCAAATGATCCCAAATAGAAGAATCTATAGGAGACCTAATAGCTTTTTGATCATAGGCTTTTCTTTCGCGTAAATTATCATCAAGATCATCATTGTTTCCCAAGCGTTTATACCATGCTGAATTTTTTTGTAGATTTTCTAAGAGATCTTCATGAAGAACCTTGAGGCATCTTTTGGGGTTGTTCGGATTGATATAACATTTTCTGTTTCCGCCTTCTGCAAAAGATTGCACCTCATTTAAGTTAATCATTTATGAATAATAACTCATGATAAAACCTGAAACATTACTAATACTTCCCTAAGTGATTTATTCTTATATAATGACTCGCTCTAAAACATATATGTTTTTGGGCCTGTAGCTCAGTTGGTTAGAGCAGTGGACTCATAATCCATTGGTCGGAGGTTCGAGTCCTCCCGGGCCCACCATTCCTAATAGCAAAATTATTTTTGGTTTATTTCAGCGTACACTTCGCTTGTTCCATCCTTAAAGAGGATTAAAACTTTGTATGGCATAAATCGATCTCCGACTTCCATTCCAGGGGATCCTATAGGCATACCAGGTACTGACAATCCAATGGCGTTAGTATTTTTCTCAGAGAGAAATTGAGCAATATATTTGCTTGGGACATGCCCCTCAAAAATATAGCCATCTTCAGATACCGCGGTATGACATGATCTATATTCTGGCTTAATATTAAATTTTCCTTTGATCTCCACCAGGCTTTGATGGTCTTTTGTAGCTGGAGCAAAACCGTTGCTTTCAAGGTGCTTGATCCATTTCTTGCAGCACCCACAAGTTGGGGTTTTGTGAACTAAAAGTGAAAATTTGTTATTTATCTCCTGACTTTGAATTTCAAAAGCGCTGAATGCAATTGAAAATATAAAAAATATTTGACTAAAAAATTTAATATTCATTTTTCTATGATACCAAGAACTAGGATGATGCCTAAAGATTTAAAAAGTTTGCGTTCATGGCATGATCACTGCTTTGGTCTCCAGGCATTCCTCTAAGCCATGAAGGCCGTGCTCTCTGCCATTACCAGAAGATTTATAACCTCCAAAAGGCGCTCCTGTTCCCCTCGCACCTCCATTAATAATAACTTGTCCAGCTCTAATCTTTCTTGCAACTTGATTAGCATGAGCAGGCTCACCTTGAACGTAGCCAGCTAACCCATATTCAGTATCATTGGCCATCTCGATCGCTTGCTCTTCTGAATCATATTTTAGAATTGATAAGACTGGACCAAAAATTTCCTCTCTTGCAATGGTCATGTCATTGGTGACATTTGCAAACACAGTTGGTTTTACATAGTACCCTTTTTCATAACCCTCAGGCTTTTCAATGCCACCAGCAACCAAGGTTGCCCCTTCCTCAATGCCTATTTTGATCATTCTAAGGATCTTTTCATACTGAGGTTTGTTCGCAATAGGGCCAATTCTAAATTCTCCCTGTGGATCACCAACAGTTGTACTATTTGCAGTTTGAGCAGCAACTTCGACAGCTTTCTCATAATTTTTCTCAGAAACCAACATTTTTGTTGGCGCATTACATGACTGTCCTGAGTTTAAGAAGCAATGCCCGGCACCACCTTTCACAGATTTCTCAAGATCCGCAACATCATCCAGAATAATATTTGAGGATTTGCCCCCAAGCTCTTGATGCACTCTTTTCACAGAAACAGCAGATGCTTGCGCTACTGCAATTCCAGCTTCGGTTGATCCTGTAAAAGACATCATGGCAACATCTGGATGGTCTGATAAGGCAGCTCCTACAATCGGACCATACCCATTCACTACATTAAACACACCTGCTGGCACTCCGGCTTTGTCAAATATCTCGGCAAGCAGGAGTGCACAATATGGAGAAATTTCACTAGGCTTCAACACCATAGAACATCCAGCCGCAAGAGCAGCTGATGCTTTGGTAGTAATTTGATTCATGGGCCAATTCCATGGGGTTATCATTCCAATAACACCAATAGGCTCTCTTATTAATGTGTAGTCACCCTCTTTTTTTTCAAATTCATATTCTTTTAGAGCATCCAAAGTTTCATGTAAATTTTTAATTCCTGTTGATGCTTGGGCTTTTTGTGATAACCAGGTAGGAGCACCCATTTCTTCTGTAATAACTTGGACTAAATCATCGTAGCGATTTTCATATTCGGTAATAATATTATTTAAGATCTCGATGCGATCTTCTTTTGAGCTAAATTGATATGTTTGAAAGGCATCAGATGCTGCTGATACTGCTTTATTGATATCCTCTTTTGTTCCAGAAGTAACATGCCCTATGAGCTCTTCATTTGCAGGATTGATAATCTCAATTCTTTCCTTTGAATCTGATTCAACCCATTGACCGTTTATATAGAAATTTAATTTGTCATTCATAAGAAGCCCTATTTATTTAATAGCAATCCTAACAAATTTTTAGTTTAAGTTGGTGTAATACTTGACTCAAAGTATGTTCAAAGAATTACCATGAGCGGGTAATCTGTATAGAGTCGCTAAGACTATCACTTGGCAATCCTAGTGTCTTTGATATTTCTTCAAAAACATCGCTTATGAATCCATTGGGTTCTATGTGACCAGCTTCAGGTGCTAATACTCCAACTTCATTTATTCGACCCTCTGCCAGCATCTTAATACCACAAGCCAATGGAATGCCAGTAATCTCTCCCATGCCTATATTTTTAATTTGTTCATTCATATCTGAGTCTTCTGTATCACTTGGTATGCAAACTCCCACACTTGCAGGCATTCCATTTTTGATGCCATGAGCAAAACCATACATCACTGGAGGATAATCAACGCCTTTATGTCTCTTTTGACTCGATTGCTCGCCTTCTAGAAAGGAAAATAAATGCGCTGCCTTTTCCTTGCTGAGCAATCTCAAGTTTACTAAACTCATGATAAATTTGAGGATGAAAAAGTCAGCATGACCCCCATGAGCGAGATTGATTGAGTCTTGTAGTTTAGGAAAATAATGTGGGAAAGTTACTGCCTCAGGATGGCCAAATATATTCCCATTAAAATTAGTTAATCCTGGATATTTGACGTAAATTTTCTTAAGGGGTCTGACCATTTTAAAGTCTCCGTCTTGGAATACTTTAACTCGCCCCGTCATCTGTTCAACTCCATGCATCATGGCTGCATTTTCAGATTGTTGCATTGCATTTTCATCTAGTGAGGTTCCACCAATATCCCACCCTGTATAGACCTTAGTTACTTCATCTAATTCGCGTATAGCAATGAGCGCCATCAAATTCGTTAGTCCAGGGCTTGCACCCAATCCAATCGTAGCTGACACGCCAGCGGATTTAGCTTTCGCATCAAGCTTCATCATATCGATCGTTGGTTCCCAATCGTCACAAATATCAATGTAGTTACAACCTGAAGATATTGCTGCTGAAAGGATTGGAGCTCCAAACTTAAAATAGGGGCCACATGTATTTACCACAATATTAATATGTTCCATGGCTTGTTTAAGCGCACTAGCATCATTGACATCAAGCCGAATGGCAGAAACTTTGTGATTTAAACTATCCGCAAAAACTTCGGCAGTCTCCTTATTTATATCGGCGATGATGATTTCTTCAATAGCGCTAAAGTTTTGTATGGCTCTCATGGCATAACGACCCATGCTTCCACAACCGCCTATTGCAAGTATTTTCATAATTTACTCCAAACCTTATTCACTTTATTATCAGGTAATAAATAACTCAACAATTTTTTATTATGGAAAAAGATATAGACATTATCATTTATGGGGCCACCGGGTTTACTGGAAAACTTTGTGTTAAATATTTTCAATCAATAAATACAACAGTCACCTGGGCAATGGCTGGAAGAAACTTAATAAAGCTGCAAAAGGTTGCTGATGATCATCAAGCAAAAGTAGAAATTTTATTAGCTGATTCAGATGATGAAAGTGCTTTAGATAACTTAACTTCAAGAGCAAGGGTGATTTTATCGACAACCGGACCTTTTCATAGATATGGATCTAAATTGGTAGCATCTTGTATCAAGAATCATGCTCATTATGTAGATATTACTGGTGAAAACTTTTGGGTTAAGGGTTTAATAGAGAAGCATCATGCAGAGGCATCAGCAAAAGGTATCAGAATTATTCCTTCATGTGGATTTGATTCCATACCATCTGATTTAGGAGCATTTTTTTCAGCTCAAGCTATTGGTAAACCAATTAAAAGAATTGAATCATTTCATTCTTATGAGGGAGGCGCATCAGGAGGAACTCTTGAGACAATGTTCTCAATGGGAGAATTAGATCTTGGTGATGATCTCACAAATCCATTTTTACTCAATCCAGAAGACTCTTACTCTGATGAGCAAATGCAACTGAGCAGTGACAGAGTAGGCATTGCAAAAAAATCTGAAATTAATGCATGGTCTGGGCCTTTTATCATGGCCACTGCAAACACTAGAGTCGTAAGAAGAACGGAGGCATTACTTGCATTAAGGCAGGAATCTTATGGCCCTGATTTTACTTATCAAGAACATGCCTTTCACAAGAGTTGGTGGAGTGCCGCAAAATCACTTGTCTTAACTGGACTCTCAGTTTTAATACTTCTGTCTCCCTTGAAGAGATTGGTAAAGCCTTTCTTGCCAAAGCCTGGAGAGGGGCCGTCTGAGACTGTCCAAGAGAATGGATGGTTTGATTGTAAATTTATTGTTGAAGCAAATGATGGCACTAAATCAGTTTTTAATATGAATGGAAAAGGAGATCCAGGATATAAAGTTACTTCAAAATTAGTTTCTGAATGCGCACTATGTTTAATTGAAGATCAGGACACGCTGCCCGGTGGAGGCGAATATGGTGGCATTCTTACAAGCGCCTCTGGTTTAGGTGAATCGTTGATCGCAAGACTTAAGAGAGTAGGAATAAACTTTGAAGGACCTCTATAAATTATGTACAGATCAATTAAGCTAGTAGTTACTTAATTATTTTTTAGGTGATGAGCATGAAGCGAGCTTTAATTCTTTTAATATTATTTTCAATGAATACCCATGCGATGCCCTTAGATGAGCCTCAAGCCTGGCAAGGAGTTACTGATCAGGTTATGGGTGGAGTATCTAATTTAGCTATCAGACATGCTGATGGAGTATTTTATATGAGCGGCAATGTTTCAACCGATAACAATGGTGGCTTTGTGAGACTTTCAAATAGAATCAATATTAATAGCAATGATTTCAAGGGCATCAAGTTCAAAGCCAAAGGTAATAATGAAACTTACGAAATTCATGTAACTCTGAAGGGTTTAAAAATTCCTCCATGGTCATATTTCAGTCAAGGATTTGATGTAAATGATGATTGGCAAGAGTACGAAATATTTTTTAAAGATTTGAAGAGAAGTTCTGGATTCTCAGCCGCACCAATGAAGGCAAAAAATATTAGAGATTTGAGTATTGCAGGATTCGGAAGAGACTTTAAAGTAGATCTAGCAATTAAAGAGATTAGCTTGATTTCTAATTAATTTAATCCTTAGCATTCTTTTCAAACTCTTTTAGATATTTCTCATAGTCTTCCCAATCGTGAGGAGTTCCTGCTCTGGGTTTTTCCATTTTGCTAGCCCGATCCAAAGCCTTGGTTGAAAGTTTGCTTGGGCTTTCTTTTAATAATTTTCGAAATGTTTTTTTTATTAAATTTTTCATTTATCGATTAAGAATTTTAAGAATTTTTTTCATAAAACGTTTTAATGTTTTTGCAGATTCCCTTTCACTGGTTGTTTCAATGACCTCAGACTGAGAATACCCATCCCAAAAAGTTATTTGATCATATTGTTTAAATTTTTTTAATTCCAAAGAAGCTGAATCTAGATTTTGCTCATCTATTAAATAAATTTTAATCTGGTCTTCATCTAATATAATGCTGATATTTTCGTATGTTGAAAAATAAGATTTATACAGATTCTCAACTCGCTGATTAAAGGTATAGGCCTGCATTAATTATTTGCGATAATTTAAAAGGATAAAGATTACAGTTCTCTTGGCCAGGCTTACTCTGAAGAGACTGAATCTCTAAGTTCTTTGATTTTTTCTAAGCTAACCTTATCTTTAAAACTCATAATTATTGCAGCTATAGATAATATTAATATAGCGCCAGCTTCACCTAGAACAATCAAAGCACCCATTTCTTTGCTCTGCATAACAATTAATCTGCATAAAGCTGTAATTGCAATAATGATTGGAAGAGTAACAGGAATTCTATTGGTGCTATAAAAAGCTCCCACCATTCCAATAATTTCTGCATATATAAACAGCATAAATAAATCTGGCAGAGTAATTTCTTGCGCCAAGACCATGTCAAAAATATACAAAGCAGATGCAATGCAGGTAGCTATTCCAATAATAGCTAAAAGTAATTTTTCACTTGCAATGGTTGTCCAGTGCAAACTTTTTGTAAGTTTTGATTGCGTGTCATTCATAAATTAATCATACCAAAGGAATATAGAATGAAATATTTTTTTTACTATAAAGTTAAATTTTAAGGATCTATTGCCTTATTGCATCAATCATAACCTTCACCTTGCTTGGGTTAATGTCAGGTGTAATGCCATGACCAAGATTGAAAATAAATCCTGGGTATTCACTCATGATACTGCAAATTTTTTGTGTTTCATTCCAGATCAATTCATCAGATTCAAGTAACACTTTTGGATCAAGATTTCCTTGAATTGCATATTGATTTTTTAATTTTCTAGCAACCCTATCAATATCCTCTTGCCAATATAGGCTCACGCAAGAAATATCTGCAAAAACCAAGTCATCAATTTTTATCTTTGGAGCTTTTTCAAACAAAATGATAGGAATATTTGATGTAACTGGGTCGGCTTTGAGAAGGCTGGTAAGCTTTTGAGTATATTGCAACGAAAATTTTTCTAACTCATTCTCTAACAATAAATCTGCCCATGAATCAAAAATCTGCAGTGCATTTACTCCACTCAAAACTTGCTGTCTTAAATATTCGTAACAAGCATTGCTGAGAATTTCCAAAAACTCATGCAGCTCTTTTGGATGTTCTTTCATGAAACTTTTTGTTTTATTAAAATCTTTCGAACCTCCGCCTTCAATTGAATATGCAGCTAGTGTCCATGGGCTCCCGCAGAATCCAATTAAAGGAAGGTTATTCGGCAAAAGTTTTTTGGTTTCTTCCACTGCCTTAAAAACATAATCGAGAGAATTGACGTCAAATCGAGTTAATCTTTTAATATCTTGAGGTGACGAAATGGGATTGCTGAATTTAGGACCTTCTCCCTCATGAAATGACAAACCAAGATTTAGAGCATCAGGAATAGTTAAAATATCTGAGAAGAGGATTGATGCATCTAAATCAAAGCGATCAATTGGTTGCAATGCAAGTTCTGCGCATGTTTTAGGCTGTTTGCACATATCTAAAAAATTGGTGTAATTTTTTCTAATTTCTTGATATTCCGGCAGGTACCTGCCTGCTTGTCGCATAAACCATACTGGTGGAATTGAGTTATCTTGAAGGTTAAGCGCCTTTATAAATTTAGAATTTTTCATTTATGAAACGAATTGTATGATACTTTTGGCCGCTTCTCTTCCTTCCCAAATAGCTGTTACCACTAAATCAGATCCTCTAACCATATCTCCGCCAGAGAAGATCTTTGGATTAGAAGTTTGAAATTTTAGTTCTTGTTTTTCCGGCGCTACCACCAAGCCTGATTTATCAGTTTGAATTTTAAAATCTTTAAACCAATCTGCTGGATTTGCCCTAAACCCAAAAGCAATAACAACTTCATCAGCAGGATAGATTTTTTCACTGCTTTGAATTGGGACAGGCACTCTTCTTCCATTTTGATCTGGTTCACCCAATTTAGTTTGTATTGTTTTGATACCTTGAACACAATCGTTTCCAATAATCTCAATGGGCTGAATATTAAACTCAAACTGAACGCCTTCCTCTTTAGCATTAATAACTTCTCTTCTAGAACCAGGCATATTTTTTTCATCTCTTCTATACAGACATGTAACAGATTTTGCCCCTTGTCTGATAGCAGTTCTATTGCAATCCATTGCAGTGTCCCCACCTCCTAAAATTACAACATCCTTGCCTTTAAAATTAATATAGTCAGATTCTTTTTGTTGAAATTTTAAAAGATGATTTGTATTGCCAATAAGGTAATCAATTGCTTTATGAGCTTGAGGCAGATCTTCTCCTTTAAAACCTCCTTCAAGCGAAGTGTAGGTTCCCATGCCTAAAAATACTGCATCATATTTCTTATGCAATTCCTTAAAGGAAATATCTTTTCCAATTTCTTGATTCAGATGAAACTTTATACCCATTTCTTCAAGAATCTTTCTTCGTCGTCGCACAACACTCTTTTCTAGTTTAAATTCTGGTATTCCAAATGTAAGTAAGCCACCAATTTCTGGATGCTTATCATATACATCACAATTAATTCCAGCTCTAATCAGAATATCTGCACATCCAATTCCTGCAGGACCGGCTCCAATAATTGCAACTTTTTTATCGGTCCAGGTTCTATTGCTTAGATCTGGCTTCCACCCCATATCTATTGCCTTATCTGTAATATATTTTTCAATGTTACCTATGCTTACAGCACCAAAACCATCGTTCAGCGTGCAAGCTCCTTCGCATAAACGATCTTGGGGGCAAACTCTCCCACACATTTCTGGAAGAGAATTTGTTTGATGGCATAAATCAGCTGCCTCCATAATATTTCCATCATTAACAAGTTTCAGCCAATCCGGAATATAGTTGTGAACTGGACATTTCCATTCACAATAAGGATTTCCACAATCTAGACATCGATGTGATTGATTGGATGCTTCAGATTGATTGTAATCACCATAAATCTCGACAAAATTAATTTTTCTTTCTTCTATATTTTTTTTATTAGGATCGTATCGGCCAACCTCTAGAAATTGAAAATCATTTTTAAGTGGAACATGTTCAACATATTCTGATCTAGACTTAAAATTTTCTGGAGATGGGATCGCAGAGGTTGGGATCGTGCTTTGACTTAAAAGCTCTTTGCGCCATTCAAATAACATAAGCTTTGCTTCTTCTAAATCTGTAATTGGGGCAAATGATTTTGTTACATATTTTCTATTTAATCTAATTTTTCCGTAAAAGTAAGGAGAACGCGGTTGAGTAAAGAGTAATAAACCTTTTTCAATTTTATATTGTTTATTTTTTGCGCTCATTAAATTGTCTTAGTTCTGCGTGGTATGTATGACATAGTATGACATTATTGTGTTAATATGTATAACTTAATGCCGCAACAAAATACAAATATATCGCTATATCACGAATCTCAAGCTAAGGATAATTGTGGCTTTGGGCTCATAGTTAACCGACATGGAACTCAAAATAGAGATGTTGTAAAACGTTCTATTGCTGGTCTAACGAGTATGACACACAGAGGAGCAATCGGAGCTGATGGCAAAACTGGAGACGGTTGCGGTCTTTTGTTTGATTTAAACCAAACCTTTTTTCAAAAGCAACTCAGAAAAGAGCTAAAGATCAAATTGCCTGAATTATTTGGTATTGCCCAAATTTTTTCATCGGCTGCACTAAAAAAAGACTTGCCAGCAATCAAAGAAATTCTTCAATCTGAAAATCTAGTTTTTGAGTGCGTTAGAGAGGTACCCATCAACACATCTGTTCTTGGAGAAATAGCGCTTGAATCATTGCCAAAAATTAATCAGATATTTATAACGCCCATTTCAAAAGATTTTAACAAGGAAAGATTTGAATCCTGTCTTCTGCAGGCTAGAAAGAAGATTGAAGAATTGCATAACAATGATGAAAAGCTATACATCTGCAGCATGTCGAGCCAAACAATTGTTTACAAAGGCTTGATGCTGCCGGATGCAATAAGTAATTTTTATAAAGATATTGCTAAAAAATCATTTACTGCCAAGGTTTGTTTATTTCATCAACGATTCTCTACAAATACTCAGCCAAGATGGCATTTAGCCCAACCTTTTAGGCTTCTTGCGCACAATGGTGAAATCAATGCAATCAGAGGAAATAGAAATTGGGTTAAAGCTCGAGCCTCTAAATTTTCCACTCCCCTTATTCCAGGCATCAGTCAGTTCAAATCTCTCGTTAATGAAACAGGATCTGATTCATCAGCTCTGGATAACATGATTGAATTGTTAGTGAAGGGCGGGATTAATTTCTTTAGATCTATTCGAATGGTCTTGCCGCCCGCTTGGCAAAACATTCATACAATGGATCCTGAAGTTAGAGCTTTCCATGAATATAATTCAATGCACATGGAAGCTTGGGATGGTCCTGCTGGAATTGTCATGTCAGATGGAGAGTGGGCAATCTGCGTTTTGGACAGAAATGGATTGCGGCCTGCGAGATACCAAGTGTTATCCAATGGAATGATTACCGTAGCCTCTGAAACTGGCATTTATCCCGTTGCTGATGAGGAGATTCTGCAAAAAGGACGTCTTAGTCCTGGTGGAATTTTTGCAGTAAATACTGAATCTGGAGAAATCTTAGATCAAAAGATTATTGATGACCAACTTAAACAGGGTAAACCTTATAGGGATTGGTTAAAAAAATCTGCGATTTATCTTGAATCCACTCTTGATGCATTTGAGGGTCCGGGCATAAAGAAAATTCCACATTCTGAATTTATCAAGTCATCAAAACTTTTTTCTTTATTTAATGAAGAAAGAGTCTCTGTAATAAAACCTCTTGCACTCGATGGTCTTGAGGGCACAGGCTCAATGGGCGATGACACTGCTTTAGCAATGTTAAGCTCAATGCCGAGATCTATATATGACTATTTTAGACAACAGTTTGCCCAAGTAACAAATCCGCCGATTGACTCTCTCAGAGAGTCCAGCGTTATGTCATTGGAGGCATGTTTTGGTCCTGAGTTGAATATCTTTGAAGAATCTAAAGATCATGCCAGGAGAATTGTCAGCACATCTCCTGTTCTTTCACACAAAAAACTTTCAGCGTTATTAAAAAATCCATATTTCTCTTCCAAAAACTTTGATTTGCAATATTCACCCAAGTCAAATCTCAAGGATGCTTTGAACACACTAACAAAAAAAGTAGTTTCTGCTGTGCGCAAGGGAGAAATTATTATTCATTTAAATGAGAAGTTGCCAGATGGCAATAAGCTTTCAATCAATGCTTTACTTGCAGTAGGCTGCATACATCAAGAGTTGGTAAGACTGGGTCTCAGATCAGATGCTAACTTAATAGTAAGTTCTGCTACCGCCAGAGATACTCATCAAATTGCATGCTTGCTGAGTTTTGGAGCAACGGCTGTTTTTCCATGGCTGGCTTTTCAAACAATTCTAGATTTAACACACCGCAAGGAACTTAAGGGTAGTCCAACAGCAAATTGCGCAAAATATCGCAAAGGTATTAATAAAGGCCTTTTAAAAATTATTTCTAAAATAGGCATCTCTACAATATCCAGTTATCGCGGATCTCAATTGCATGAGATTGTTGGCTTAAGCTCGGATATCGTAGATTTATCTTTTACCAATACTGTTAGCAGGGTGGGGGGCAAAACTTTTGAAGATCTTGATATTGAAATGCGATCTTTAAATAAATATGCAAATTCAAATGTAAGTGAAATTGGCCTGGGCGGACTATTAAAATTTGTCCATGGTGGTGAATATCACACCTATAATCCTGAGGTTGTAAAAAAACTCCAAGAAGCAGTTAGCACAGGATCTAATAAAGTATATCGAGAGTATGCTGACCTAGTGAATCATAGAGATCCTGCAATGCTTAGAGATTTAATGAAACTTCACTTTCCCTCAAAACCAAAAAAGGTTAAGCCATACGATACAAAACATTTATTAAAGAAATTTGATTCCGCAGGCATGAGCCTTGGTGCTTTATCTCCAGATGCTCATGAAACATTGGCTGAGGCCATGAATAGCATGGGAGCAAGATCAAATTCTGGAGAGGGTGGCGAAGCCAAAGAAAGATATGGCACTTCTAAGATGTCAAAAATAAAACAAGTTGCATCTGGTCGCTTTGGTGTCACCCCTGAGTACCTAGTAAATGCAGAGGTTTTGCAAATTAAAATAGCGCAAGGCGCTAAACCAGGAGAGGGTGGACAACTTCCAGGAGGCAAAGTCAATGCCTTAATTGCTAAGCTCAGATATTCAACTCCTGGCATCACTTTGATTTCACCTCCACCTCATCATGATATCTACTCAATTGAGGATTTGGCTCAATTAATCTTTGATCTTAAACAAGTAAATCCAAAAGCATTGGTTTCAGTAAAATTGGTATCTGAGCCAGGCGTAGGAACAATTGCAGCTGGTGTTGCTAAGGCATATGCAGATCTGATCACTATATCTGGTCATGATGGTGGAACGGGCGCAAGTCCGCTATCTTCAATTCGTTATGCAGGTTCTCCATGGGAGCTTGGTTTATCTGAGGCCCATCAAGCTTTAAGAGCAAGCAATTTACGACATAAAGTTAGATTACAAGCTGATGGTGGATTGAAAACAGGCTTAGATGTAGTTAAGGCAGCAATTCTTGGCGCAGAATCCTTTGGTTTTGGAACCGGGCCAATGATTGCAATGGGTTGTAAATATTTACGAATTTGCCATCTTAATAATTGTGCTACTGGAGTTGCAACTCAAAGAAGAGATATTATTGACCATCACTACATCGGTGAGAAAGAGCGAGTTATCAACTACTTCACATTTATTGCAAATGAAGTCCAAGAAATTTTATTAAAATTGGGAGTTCCTAACCTCGAATCCATTATTGGCCAAACACAATACTTAAAAGATATTACACAAGAAAATCCTTCTACAGAAAATATAGATTTATCTCCAATTTTGTATTCTGATAAAAAATCAACTGCCCCTCATTACTGCAATACTTCTTCAAATGACCCGTGGGATAAAGGCAATTTAAATGCAAAGATTCTGCAAGATGTGAGATCTTCAATCTCAAAGGAGCATTCATCTGATTTTTCCTATGATATTTCAAATCGCGATAGATCCGTTGGAGCTCAAGCTTCTGGCTTGATCGCATCTTTATATGGTGAAAAGGGGTTGAAACAAAAACAAAACCTAAATTTTACTGGCTCTGCAGGCCAAAGCTTTGGTGTGTGGAATGCTGCTGGCCTAAATTTAAAATTAAATGGCGATGCCAATGATTATGTTGGCAAAGGCATGAATGGCGGAAAGATTGTCATTTCAAGCTCTGCTGAATATGCCTCCCAAGATTCCCCAACTGTTTTAGTTGGCAATACTGCATTGTATGGCGCAACCGGTGGCGAGCTTTACGTTGGTGGCTGTGTTGGTGAAAGATTCGCGGTAAGAAATTCTGGAGCCTCTGCTGTAATCGAAGGTGCAGGAGATCATTGTTGCGAATATATGACGGGTGGACATGTAACTGTTCTAGGAAATGTAGGTTCTAATTTTGGAGCAGGAATGACTGGCGGTTTCGCATACGTTCTAGATACCAATAGAAGATTTTTTGATCAATGCAATCGCAGTCTTATTAACTTAGATAGAATTGTGAGCGAAGAAATGGAATCTCATAGAAAATTTTTAAAACAAATCCTTGCTCGTCATATTAAAGAAACTAAAAGTGAGAGGGCGAAATTAATATTAGATGAATTTGATAGATATGAGCCATCATTTTGGTTGGTGTCACCTGCTGCCTTAAATATCCAAGATCTATTAAAAGCAACCACAGCTAATGCTGCTTAATTTAATCTTGAAGGCCTTTCTGTAGACTCTTGGCATCAAATGAATTTGTCACAACTGCATTTGATAATTTATTCAGCAGGACAAGATTTAATTTCCCTGCTTTAATTTTTTTATCTCTAAATATATATGGTTTTAGTTCTCTGTATTTATATTGCTCGAGAGATAAATCAAATTCAAAATTTTGCAATAAAGCAATAACTTCCTTGTGTTCTTTTTCAGAAATCAGATTTTCTAAATAGGAAATTTTAGAAGCCACCTTCATTCCTTTGGCAACAGCCTCTCCATGAAGGATTTTCTTATATTTACCATGTGCTTCAATGGCATGCCCAAACGTATGTCCAAAATTTAGTATTGCACGAATACCATTTTCCTTCTCATCCTTGTTCACAATCATTGCTTTGGTTTGAAGAGATAAAAAAATTATCTCTTCAATAATTTTTTGATCCTTTAATAATATTTTTTTAGTATATTTTTTAAGTAATGAAAAAAGAGATTTATTTTGAATGAAGGCATATTTAATGACCTCTGCTAATCCAGCCTTGAACTCTCTGTTCGGAAGTGAGTTAAGTACAGTTGTATCGATAATGACACCTTTTGGGTTATAAAATGCTCCAACAAGATTCTTGCCCGCTACTATATTAATAGCAGTCTTGCCTCCCACAGAAGAATCCACCTGAGCAAGAAGAGTTGTCGGTATTTGTATAAATTGAATGCCTCTTAGGTAAGAGCTGGCAACAAAACCCGAGATATCTCCAACCACTCCGCCACCAACAGCCACTATTAGATCTGTTCTATCAAAATTATTATCTGCTAAAAAATTAAGTATTTTTTGAAAGTTTTGAACAGATTTAGCCTGTTCTCCATGCTTGAGGATGATCTTAAAAACTTTAGTTGATGGTTTGCAAACGGCAGCAACTTCTCTCACTATCTTTGAAGGCACTCCATCATCTGAAATGAGAAGAGTTTTATTATGGTTTTTAAGAAGAGGGGCAAGATTTTTTTTAGAAATAGCATTCTTGCTAATCACAATCCTGTATTTATTTTTTCTTTGACCTGCAAATAGCTCTTTAGCCATAATTTTTAACTAGCTTAACAATTTCATTTGCAACATCAGAGCCACTCTTATTCTCAGTATTGATTATGTGATCCGCAACCTCTTCATAAAGAGATTGTCTAGATTTCTGGAGATCCGCGAGGACTTTTTCTGGATCTTTATCTTTTAATAAAGGCCTATCTTTATCTTTAGCTGTTCTTTCAACTTGAGTGTTTAATGGAGTATGTAGATAGAAAACAGTGCCTCTTGATGCTAATAGTTCTCTATTTTCTTCCTCAATTACAATGCCGCCACCCGTAGCAAGAACTATAGAATTCAAGGCAACCATTTCCTTTAATGTGGCAGTTTCTCGTTTTCTAAAACCTGCTTCACCCTCAATATCAAAAATCCAATCTATTGTGACGCCTGTACTATCCTCAATCTTTGCATCAGTATCATGAAAATCTAAAAATAGCTCGCCAGCCACAATCTTTCCTACAGTGGTTTTTCCCGAGCCCATGGGGCCAACAATAAAAATATTCATACTTAGTTTTTTAAGTTGCTGATTCTATCATTTATAGGGGTAAAATAATTCTAATTCATGTATCAAAATATTTTTGAGTTAAGGTAAAAACATAATCATTTAATTTGTATGTTTGTTAGATTAATAAATTGGGCATTAGTTGCTGCACTTATTGGCACCCTTGCAGCAATCTTGACCATTGGCATGGGATATTTTCTTATTAAACCCAGTCTTCCTGAAATTAACTTAGTTGATGAAGATGTATTGCAAATACCTTTAAAAGTCTTAACGTCTGATGGGATATTAATCGGGGAGTTTGGAGATCAAAAAAGAAGAACGATAGAGTATGAGCAAATTCCACAGAATCTTAAAAATGCATTTTTAGCAGCAGAAGACGATCAATTTTTTGAGCATGGTGGCGTAAGGATCCCATCGTTTATTAGAGCTTTTTACCAGATGATTCAATCTGGAGAAATTGTGAGCGGTGGCGGCACAATTACAATGCAGGTTGTCAGGGGGTATTTATTATCTAGAGAGCAAAAAATTATTCGAAAAATTAAAGAAATCTATCTAGCTTTTGAATTAGAAAGTTCTGCAACAAAAGAAGAAATTTTTTCCTTATATTTAAATACTATCTTTTTAGGCAATCGAGCATATGGGGTGGAGGCTGCAGCAAATAAATATTTTTCTAAATCTATCAATGAGTTAACTCTTGCCGAATCTGCATTAATTGCATCATCAGCCCAACTTCCCTCAAGAATTAATCCTATTCGCTCTCCTGACAGATCTATTATCAGGCGTAACTGGATTTTAGGAAGGATGTATAAGCTTGGATATATTGGTAGGGCGCAGTTTTTACTTGCAAAATCTGAGCCAATAAACCTAACTCAATTAGATTCAAACTTTTCATTAGATGGACGATATATTGCTGAAATCGCTAGGCAAGCAATGATTGAAAGATATGGCTTATCAGTCTACAAGGATGGATTATCAGTTATCACCACAATAGATTCCTCACTCCAGCAGGCTGCCCTTGAGAGCGTAGCAAAAAACTTATATGACTATGATAAACGTCATGGCTGGAGAGAGCCTATAAACCTCCTATCAAAAATTTCTGATTCAATATTTGAAGAATTACAAACTGGTAATTTAGACATTCTGTATGAAGAATCCAATACCCTAGATGAGCTGAGCATGAAGCAGCTCAATGTATCAGTTATTAGAGATTTTTTTGAAGAGTTTGTGAATTTAGATCAACATTCGGGTGGAATAGTCATTGATGTAAAGCCTGAAAGGATTATCTATCTTAATAATTCCTTTCAATTAGAAAGTTTATTTTGGGATGAATCATACAAATGGGCTAGAAGAAAAATTGATATTAATAAACTTGGTCCCAGACCTCAAAATTTTTATGACATTCTTCGTAAGGGAGATTTGATCTATCTATCTGAGCAAAATGGAAATTACTATCTTGACCAAGTCCCTGATGCTGAAGTTGCATTTATTTCTACAGATCCATCTAATGGTGCAATTAAGACTTATATTGGTGGATTGAATTTCTCAAAAAGTAACTTTGATAGAGTAAAACAATCATATCCTCAAGCGGGCTCGAGCTTTAAGCCATTTATTTATGCCTCTGCTTTTGCGAATGGCTATAAAGCATCAGATAAAATAAATGATGCCCCCATAATATTTGAAGACTCTAATTTAGAGAGTAGCTGGAGACCTGAAAATTATACAGGTAAATTTTATGGACCTATTAGACTCAGAGAAGCTTTAGTTCAGTCAGTGAACTTAGTTTCTATAAAGTTATTACGAGAAATGGGAATTCCATTGACGCAAAATTATTTATCAAGGTTTGGCTTCTCTTCATCTAGGCTGGCTCCAGATTTATCATTGGCACTTGGATCATCAAGTTTTTCTCCAGCAGAGATGGTGCGGGCGTATAGCATTATGACTAACTCTGAGGATCCTAAAGATTTATTTTTTATAGAGCGAATAGAAGATAGAAATGGAAAGACTATTTTTCAAAATCCTCAAACAGAAAATAAGAAAAAAAATATTGATGCTTTTCCATGGTTTCAAACCCAGCTTACAGAGGAAATAAAGCCTTTTTATTTACTGCCCCCCCTCTCAAAGAAATCACTGGAACCAATTGATCCTAGAGTAACTTTTATTACAAAAGATATTTTACGTGAGGCTCTATCAAGAGGAAGCAACGGAAGAAAAACTCAAGTCTTAAGAAGGAGTGACATTGCAGGAAAGACTGGCACAACTAATGATGCGATCAGCACTTGGTTCTCAGGTTTTCACAATGATTTGGTAAGCACTGTATGGGTTGGAACTGATGATTTCTCTTCTTTGGGAGATAACGAATTTGGATCGAGCATCGCTTTGCCTACTTGGGTTGATTTTATGAAAAAAGCTCTTACTAACTTGCCTGAAGAAGATTGGAAAATTCCTAAAGGTCTCTCTTATGTGAGGGTTGATCGTGAAACAGGCCAGCCAGTTGATGAAAATAGCAAAAATTCTTACTTTGAACTTTTTTTAGATGAAGAAATTTAGCTTTTAAAAATACTGTTAGAAATGAGTGACCAATAATTCTCAATATAACTGCTAGGTATTTCCTTGAATTTATTTCTAATAAACCTAGAGATAATTCCTTCCATTATTGAAGTAATAAGATGGGCGCTTTGACCTGCCGTAAGTTGCAAAGAATCTTTTTTTGAAGCTAGTAATTGTTTGATCGAAAGCTCCAATCTTTCATAGAATTGATTCACAGAGTCTATTACATTTTGCTCGCTTGGTCCTAATGCCTCACGAGATAAGATGCGCGCAAAACCTTTATTTTTTTCTAGAAATATTGCATAAAAAAAGAATATTAATCTAACTTTTTCTTCAGCCTCAATTTTGCTATCTTTTTTAATTTCTCCAACTTTTTGAAAAATTGTTTGATCGCAGAATGTGAATAGCTCCAAGAAAATAGACCTTTTACTCGGAAAATGCCTATAGAGAGCAGCTTCAGTTATCCCGCTTTCAGCTGCAAGAACAGCTGTTGTAACTTTTGTTGCATCTCTTTCTTCTAAAAGCTTTGCTAAACTCTGAAGAATAATTTGTTTTCTGTCTTTTGACATAGCTTTAGCTTATATCAACCTTAATTGTTTCATCAATTAATTTTAATTGATTAAGAAACATATTTTTTATTTCCTTTAATCTAGAAGAAGTTTTAGCTTCAAACCTAAGGACAAGTTTCGGAGTTGTATTGGACGCCCTGATTAAGCCCCATCCATCATCAAAATCGACTCTCAACCCATCAATGGTAACTTTAGAGCCTCCCTTAAATTGAGCTTTATTTACAAAATCTTTTACTATTTTAAATTTCTTTTCTTCTTCAACATTAATATTTAATTCAGGGGTAGAGCAGGCTTTGGGAAGTTCATTGAGCATAGAAGAGAGCGGCATGTCTAAACTATTCATAATTTCTAATAATCTAAAAGCGGAATAATGACCATCATCAAAACCATGCCACTTATCATTAAAAAAAATATGACCACTCATCTCGCCGGCGAGTGGAGCATTGGTTTTTTTAAGAGTATTTTTAATATGAAAATGACCTGTTGCAGACATTAATGGGATACCCCCAGCCTGATTGATAATATTGCTAAGTAAATTTGTACACTTCACGTCAAAAATTATTTCTTTGCCAGGATAATTTTTTAAAATATCTTTAGCAAAGATCATCATGAGTTGATCTGGAAAGATAATGTCTCCTTCTTCAGTTACAACTCCTAGCCTATCTCCATCTCCATCAAAGGCTATTCCAACATCAGCGGAATTTTCTTTTACTGCCTGAATTAAATCTTGGAGGTTCTCTTCTTTTCCAGGATCAGGGTGATGATTGGGGAAGTTCCCATCAATCTCGCAATATAGCTCAATCACTTCATAACCTAATGAACGTATTAGTTTGGGAGCAATTTCACCAGCTGCACCATTTCCACAATCTAGAACAACTTTAATTTTTTTTGGTTTCTTCGTGCTTTGTGATGATACTTCTTCAATGTACTCATCCATTAAATTTTTCTTATAGATTTCCTTGCCAGCATTTCTTTTATTGATTGGCTCATCAGATAGAAAACCCAAGATCTCAAGACCTGATATAGGGGAATCGTTAATTACTATTTTAAATCCATTATAGTTCTTTGGATTATGACTCCCGGTAATCATGATTCCAGATTTTGAAGGCAGTTGTTTAGCCGCATAATATAGTAAAGGGCTTGTAACTATCCCAATATTCACAACATTGATTCCATTGGTTTGAAGTTGTGAAGAAAGGAGTTTTAATATCTCTTCTCCTGACAGTCTGCCATCTCTGCCAAGAGCCAGCTCATTGATATTTTCTTCATTGCATTTTTTTGCAATTGCACGGGCAATGGATTTAATCGAAGCTTCGTTTACTTGAGAGGGCACAATTCCCCTGATGTCATATTCTCTGAAAATGGATTCGTCAATCATAGGAATTTTAATTTCATTATCGGGGTTGTTTTGTCATAATAACTGAGACTTAAAACCATACACAACATGTTTCTTAATACTGACTCAAAATTCATCTGGCTTAATGGAAGTTTTCAGCCATTCAATGAAACAAATATCCATCTTTTGTCTAATACGCTGCATTATGGAATGGGTGTTTTTGAGGGTGTGCGAGCCTATGAAACAGCAGATGGCGGTGCCATCTTCAGATTAGATGATCATACCAAAAGACTATTTGATGCTGCATCCAAAATTAATATTTCAATTCCTTATTCGATTCCTGATTTAACTCAAGCGCAGAAAGCAGCAATGATTAAAAATAATCTTCAGGAGGGCTATATTCGTCCGATTGTCTTTTTGGGTAGTGAATCAATGGGCTTAAGATCTCAAGACGCTCTTTCGGTAAATGTTGCAATTGCGTGTTGGGAATGGCCATCATATATGGATCCAGAGGCCAAGAGGAATGGTATTTCAGTTGTTAAATCTCCATTTCAGCAATATGACAATCCCTTATATTCAAACAATAAAATTATTGGTACATATGTTAATTCGATTATGGCTGTTAATGATGCAATTTCAAAAGGAGCGGAAGAAGCGATATTGCTGGATAAAAATGGTTTTATCTCAGAGGGTAGTGGTGAAAACTTATTTATAGTTAAAAATTCAAAGTTAATGACACCCACAACAGATTATTGTTTGAATGGAATTACCAGGCAAAGTGTTATAACTATTGCTAAAAATCTCAAATTAACTGTAGAGGAGAAGAATTTAACCTTTGAAGATTTGTTATCTGCAGATGAGGCTTTTTATTCAGGTACAGCAGTTGAGATTACACCCATAACAACTGTTGATGGATCAAAAATAGGCAGTGGCTCCATTGGACCAATCACCGATCAACTCCAAGGCAATTATTCCGATATAGTTTATGGGCGTGATGCAAGCTATTCACATTGGCTCACTGCAATTTAGTCTTATTAAAAATTGGATCAAAAATTAAACATTGCTATTTGCAGCTATCGAAGTGCACCTTTTGGAGGTGGCCAAGGCATATTTGTTTTTGAATTATCCAAGGCATTGAATAATCTAGGTCATAAAGTAGATGTTATTTCAGGACCGCCATACCCCCACCTTGAAAACAGCATAAAGTTAATTAAATCTCCAGGTTTAAATTTATTTAGTACTTTTAACTTTCAAGAAAGACTAAAAATTTTTTTAGAAAAAAAGAGTAAGTCTGCAGATGATTGGTATGAATTTATTTCAGCACTGCTGGGAGGGTTCCCAGAACTAAAGACATTTGGAAACAGGGCTCAAACCATTCTCAATGAATCTTCATATGATGTCGTGATCGATAATCAATCGCTTAGCCATGGAATGATCGAGGTTCAAAAAAATATGCCCCTAATTGAAATTATTCATCACCCCATTACAAAAGATTATCGTTATGATATTCAATTTTCTAAGGGCTTTATCCAAAAAATTTCTAAATGGAGATGGTTTTCTTTTTTAAAAATGCAAAAAAAGGTATCTATAGAGTTAAAGGTGATTTCTACACCATCACATAATTCAAAAAAAGACATTGCAAAGGATTTCGGTGTGCTCGAAAAAAATATCTCAGTCATACCCAATGGCATAGATCATGCAAGTTTTGTTCCCATGCAGGATATTAAAAGAGTTCCATCACAAATTATTACAACAGCTAGCGCAGATGTTCCACTTAAAGGTCTAGATTTTACCCTTCATGCTGTTGCTAGATTAAAAGCCGATTATCCAAAATTAAAATTAGTGATTATTGGCGCGCCCAGACCTGGCGGCCATACAGAGAGACTAATCAAAAAATTGAAAATTGATCAAAACATTTTATATAGATCAAACCTTACTAGAGATGAGATAGCTGTTGAATATGCAAAAAGTAATATTGCTATAGTTAGCTCTCTCTATGAAGGTTTTGGGTTTCCTGTTGGGGAAGCTATGTCATGTGCTATACCTCTTATAGCAACCAATGTTGCATCTATTCCAGAAATCACTGAGTCTTTTGCTGAACTCATCCCAGCCGAGAGCGCAGATGCAATAGAATTAGCTATTAGACAGATTTTTACAAATCCTCAAACCAATCAATTGAGAGCAGATGCTGGCAGAATGCATATAATAGAGAACTTTAATTGGCAAAAAATTGCAAAGTTATACGAAGACTTAATTTACAAAACGATAGATGAATTCAAATGTTAACTTTTAGCTTGCATGAGATAGCGCTTGAGCCACACTCAAAAGTTTTAGATGTTGGGTGTGGAGAGGGACGTCATATTTTTGGATCTTTGCATGAATTTCCTGATGTCCATTGTGTTGGATTGGACCAGGATGTCCCTTCATTAAATAAATGTAAGGAAGGTTTAGAGTTTTTTAAGGAGCTGAATTCTGGCTCTACTATGTTTATGCAAGGCTCAGTGTATAGACTTCCATTTGATGATAATACTTTTGATCTTGTAATTTGTTCAGAGGTTCTAGAGCATCTTGATGATTACCATGCAGCAATTGATGAAATTTTTAGAGTTCTAAAACCGGAAGGTAAATTTCTACCTAGCGTTCCTTCATATTGGCCTGAAAAAATTTGCTGGTCTCTCTCAACAGGCTATCAAAATATGCCTGGCGGCCATGTAAGAATTTTTAAAAAGCGTCAATTGATCAATGAAATCTTAGATCATGGATTTAAGTATGATCATGCTGAAAGATTTCATGGCCTGCACAGTGCCTATTGGTGGCTAAGATGTATTTTTTGGAAAACTCAAGATTCAAATTACCTAGTAAAGATATATAAAAAATTTCTTGAATATCAAATTTTACAAAGTCCAGCATGGCTGAATAATCTTGAAAAAATTCTTAATCCTATTTTTGGAAAAAGCATTGCATTTTATTTTGAAAAAAAATGAAAGAATTTCCGAATACATCTCATATTGACCCTAGTTCTTTGGATGGGTTGAACCATTTAGGCAAGTTTTTAGAAGATTCTCAGCTTTTATCTGGTGCCATTCCCTCGAATCAGGATGGCTCACATGATCCTTGGGATCATCTTGAAGCTGTTATGGGCTTAACTACTTTAGGCTTTAGGGATCAAGCTCTTAATGGTCTTCAGTGGATGGTAGCTAATCAAAATGAAGATGGCAGTTGGTATAACCTCTATCAGGATGAAGAGCCATTAGAGCTAAATAAACAGACTAATTATGCATCATATATTGCTGTTGCAGTTTGGCACTTTTATTTGCTTAATAACAATATTAATTTCCTTCAAAATTTTTGGGAGCCGGTTAAAAAAGGTATTTTATTCTCTCTTTCTCTTCAACATAGCAATGGAGCTATTGCATGGAATATTGATGAGTCTGAAAAAATTGATGAAGACTATTTATTAACTGGTTGTAGCTCCATTGCGAAAAGTCTAGAGTGTGCAATAGCAATTTGCCAAGTTTTGGAGCATCAAAGCATTGAGTCAGAATGGAGAGATTCGCATTCAAAATTGATAGTTGCGCTTGAAAATCCAGCAGAAATTTTTGACCTAAAGAAAGATCGCAGTAGGTTTTCAATGGACTGGTATTACCCAATCTTGGGCGGCATTAATTCTAAACAACGAATAACCTCTCTAATAGAGAACATTAAAGATTCTTTTTGGATTAAAGGCCTTGGAATCAAATGTGTTTCAGATGAACCATGGGTAACTGTTGCAGAGACAAGTGAATGCTCTATTGCATACAAAAAAATTGGTGAAGATAAGATTGCATCAGAACTGCTTCTTAATGCTATTGCCATAGTTGATAGAGAGGGCATACCTTACATGGGCTGGCAATTTTATGAAAATATTTATTGGCCAGAAGAAACGCCGTCATGGACTTCCGCGGCATGCATTCTTGCAGCCGATGCAAACAATCAACTCACCCCTGGTGCAGATTTATTTATAAAGCAACAATTTAAGCTTTAGTAAGGCAAACAATCGTATCAACTCGTTCGTAAAGTTGAAAACCTTCTGTTAGAGCTTTTTGATAAATTAGATATGGTGCTTGTCCGCCGTCTTCAGGTTTTTCATAAATATCATGAATGACCAATGCACCATTAGAATGGAGCTTGGAGCTCCAATTATCATAATCATTCAGTGCAGATATTTCAGTATGACTTCCATCAATAAACAAAAGCCCTAATTCAGCCCTCCATGAAGGCGCAATAGAATTTGCATTTGCAAGAATGGGGACCACCCATTTACTTTCATCAAACTGCTGAAGATTAGCTTGCATCAAAGGCACTGTATTCACTCGGCCTAATTTTTTATCATAAATCTCTGGATCAAAATACTCTTCACCAAGTTGGTGTTCTTCTGAACCAGAATGATGATCTATTGTATAAACTAGCTCATCATGAATTGAACTTCCAGCCGCGATGTATAGAGCAGACTTGGCACCAAAGGTACCAATTTCAAGCGCAGGCCCACATTGAGAAAATTTTTCTGCCCATTTTGTTAATGCTAAGCCTTCATGGCTAGGCATAAATCCTTTGAGATTATCTAATTGTTCAAAGTCCATATTATTTATAAAAGTTTTTTCCTAATGTTGATTTAAACCTTCTATGCATCCAAAGATATTCAGCTGGATGTTGCAGAATCTTTTCTTCCATTAAGTCATTAATTTTCTGTGCCAACTTTATTGAATTTAGTCCTTCATGATCAATTAATTCTATCTGAAGAACTAATGTTTTATTTTTGTAATATGAATTTATAAATAATAAATTTGCATTAGTAGCATCAATAATCTTTCTTGTTGTGGTGATCGTAGCAGCCTCTTGATTGAAAAACTGTAATTTCACAGAATGATCCCATCCATAATCTTGATCTATTGCATACATGACATTCTTCCCTGCTTTCAGCCATTTCATAAATTTTCGTGGATTATTCTTATCTGCAGTATCTTTAATGCTAGAAAGCCGACCTTTATTTTGGATTTTATTCATTGAAGCGGAATTATGTGTTCTGCTTACACCATATACCGCTGCATTCATGGCAAAAAGTCGGGCATCCAACTCTAAATGTTGAGAGTGCTTGAAAATGATTAAGTTTCCTTTATTAGAGTTATTGTTAGATAAATGATTTATCCCAATGACATCATAATCAACCTTGCTTTGTATTTTCTTATCTGACCAAAACCAAGCGATGCCCGTCTCAATGAATGATCTTCCCAGATGCAAAAAATTATCCTGCAAGAGATCTTGTCGCTCTGCTTTTGAGAGATTTGGAAAGCATGCTTCAATATTTGCTTGAGCAATTTTTTTTCTACTCTTAGCTAAAATAAATAGGAGATTGCCACAGAGTCTTCCTATTGCCGGATGCCATGAAGTTGGTAGATGGCTAAGACCTTGCCATAATGTCATCATTAATCTGATCAATATTATGAGTACATAAAAATTAAAGAATGTATTATTACATTAATTTAGATATACCTTTTATATGAAGCTGGTAATTTACAATCTTATAATTTTAATACTAACCCCAGTATTTATCTTACGGATTTTTTTCAAGAGTTTTACCGATTCAGATTACTCAAAGCATTTTGTGAATAGGCTTGGATATGGCTTGAGCAACCTCAGTCAAACAAATAAAAAAATTATTTGGTTTCATGCTGTAAGTTTAGGGGAAGTAATAGGATCGCAACCCTTGATTAATAAACTCTCTGAGCACTTTGACATTGTAATAACCACAACAACACCTACAGGCTTAAGAAGAGCAAAGGAAATTTTTCCTGAACAAATAGTAATTCATTATGCCCCATGGGACTTCGTTTTATTTATCAATAGATTTTTAAATTTTTATAAGCCTCATGCCATTTTAATATTTGAGACAGAAATATGGCCATCAATGATTGCACGTGCATTTCATAAAAGTATTCCTCTTTATTTGGTTAATGGAAGGCTTAGCCATAAGTCTTACCAAGCATATGCAATTTCATCATGGCTCTTAAAAGATACATTAAAAAAAATCACTTACTCTTTTGTTCAAACCAGCAAACACAAGGAACGTTTTTTAAAGCTTGGCATTGATGAGAATCGTATTGAAGCAGTGGGATCAGTTAAATTTGATATTTCCAACATAGATGTTGATCCCATCGAAGCTGCTCCTTTTATTTTAGGAGCCAGCACTCACCCTGGCGAAGAAGAAATATTACTCAATGCTTATAAGAGACTTCAAGATAATAAAAATATAAAACTATTTCTTTGTCCACGGCATACAGAGCGAGGGGGAGAGATAGCCAAGCAGGCAGGTATCATGGGTTTTAAGGCAAAACTATATTCAGATTTAGGTTCAGAAGATTACGATGTCTGCATCATCAATAGAACAGGTCTTTTGTCAGGCTTTTATGCATCATCATTGATGTCATTTGTTGGAGGTAGCTTAGTGCCAAGAGGAGGCCATAATCTAATTGAACCAGCTGCCTTAGGGTCCCCAATAATCATAGGCCCTCATACATTTAATTTTGAAGACATCGTTCATCAATTTCTTAGTGATCATGCATGTATCAAGGTTATAAGTGAAGATGAATTATTGGCTGCAATGGAGCTTTTTATTAGAGATTCAAAAGTTGCTAAAGAATTTGCGCACAGAGCCAAGGAGGTCGTTGAGAGAAATAAAGGCTCAACAGAGGTTCAAGCATCTTATATAATTAGGCAATTAGGAGAATAAAGTTGAAGCTTATTACAGCAATTATCAAACCATTTAAGTTAGAAGAAGTTCGTCAGTCACTTGATTTGATTGGCATTACTGGTATGACAATTACAGAGGTAAAAGGTTTTGGCAGGCAGAAAGGCCATACCGAATTATATCGAGGGGCTGAATATGTAATTGATTTTTTACCGAAAATCAAAGTAGAAATAGCTGTATCAAATGAACAACTTGGGGATGTCATAGATGCGATTACAAAAAGTGCAAGCACTGGAAAAATTGGAGATGGAAAAATTTTTGTCTCCTCGCTAGATCAAGTTATCAGAATTAGAACAGGCGAGACTGATCAAGACGCAATTTAAAGTATTTGAAACTGAGTAAGAAACCCATAATATTTCTTCTAGGTCCCACTGCATCTGGGAAGACCGACTGGGCCATTAACTGGCAAAATCAATTTGAAGCCCTAGAAATTATAAGCGTAGACTCAGTCATGGTTTATAAGGAATGCAATGTTGGATCTGCTAAGCCTTCAAATGCAATCTTAAAAAAACATCCTCATCATTTAGTTAATCATGTTTCTTTGGATTCTATATTTTCTGTAGCAGATTTTTATGATTCAGCCATGAAGCTGATTGATGACATACATGCGAGAGATAAAATCCCATTAATGGTTGGAGGCAGCATGATGTACTTTAATCTTTTGAAAACAGGAATAAGCACTCTTCCCTCGGCTGATCGGATTCTGCGTGATGAGTTAGAGAAAAAAATTCTTACTGATGGAGTGGATGCCCTGCATGCAGATCTAACCAGGCTTGATCCTAAAGCAGCAAAAATTATTGACTCTCAAGACTCTCAAAGAATTATAAGAGCAATCGAGATTATCTCTTCAACAGGCATGAGCTTGAGTGAAAATCTTGCATCTGAACAGACTAGCGGATTAAAAGAAAAGCACACATTGATTGAGTTTGGAATTTTTCCTGTGGAAAGAGCAAAACTTCATGCAAGAATAGAGTCTAGACAAGAGACATTGGTTGGAGATAATTTGCTCGAGGAAATAGTGAATATTCAAAATATTTTTGATATTTCTGCGGAACATCCCGCAATGAAAGCAATAAATTATAGACAAGGATTGCAAGTGGTTGAGGGTAAGTTGGAACAGTCTAAATTATTTGAAAAGTCTCTTTTTGCTACACGTCAATTTGCTAAAAGACAATGTACTTGGATGAGAGGATGGGAAAATTTGATCTATTTTGATCTTCATCAAGGTGAAGAAGCTGCTGAGCAACTAAAAAAGCAACTTAATTTGCTTGAAATCGTTTAATTCTTAGGATTTACCCCCAAATTAAATTTATAATTAAACTTTACAATTATAGGTATCTACGTGAATTGGGATAATCAAAATAATCAAGACCCTTGGGGCAGAAAAGATCAAGACGAGGTTTCGTTTGATGACTTAATAAAAAAGTTTTCTGTCATGTTCGGAAAACAAGGTTCCGGCTCTAATGGATCTTCTGGCGGAAATGGATTTAATTTTCCAACAAAAAAAGCTTTTTTGTATGGTTTTTTTGGATTACTAGTCATTTACGCAAGTATGTCTATTTATCAGCTAGACTCTCCAGAAAGAGCAGTTGTTCTAAGGTTTGGTGAATATTATGAAGAGACAGGAGAAGGCTTAAACTTCATGTTGGCTGGAGTTGATGAAAGATATGTAGAAAATGTTGCCTTAACTAGACGTTATTCACAAACAGCAAACATGCTTACCAAGGATGAAAACCTAGTTGATGTAACTATTTCTGTGCAATACCGAATAAAAAATTTAAAGGATTTTGTTTTGAATGTTCGTGATCCAGAAAGTAGCCTTAGAGAAGCGACAGAAAGCTCATTACGTCATGTTGTTGGAGATAATACCCTCGAGGAAACACTAACAACAGGCCGTGAAATGATTGCTCAAGATGTTGATTCAAGATTGCAAAGCTATCTCGATTTATATGCCACTGGGCTTGTAGTGCAACAGGTCAACATAGAAAAAACTGATCCACCTTCAGCTGTCAAAGCTTCATTTGATGATGTTGTTGCAGCAAGAGAGGATAAAGAAAAATTGCAAAATGAAGCTGATAGATATGGCCTTTCTATTGTCCCAGAAGCTCGAGGGCAAGCATTTGCTAGAATCCAAGCAGCTGAAGCATATAGAGAAGAGGTTGTAGCTAATGCAGAGGGTGAAGCTGTACGTTTTGATAAGCTATTAGCCGAGTATGAAAAAGCACCAAAAGTGACGCGGGATCGACTTTACTTAGATGCCTTGCAAGGTCTATACAGCAATTCAACTAAAGTATTGATGGACGTCGAGGGAGGCAATAACTTGATGTACCTTCCATTAGATAAAATTCTTGAACAAAACAGATCACAGGAGGAAGACTAATGACTAAAGGAATGAATCTCTTAGTTCTTGCGGGACTTATTCTTGCAATAATACTAAACAGCATATTTGTTATTGATGAAAAAGAAGATGGGATTGTGTTTCAGTTTGGTGAAGCTATCAAATCCGACCTTCCAACTGGCTTAAATTTTAAATTACCGATTATCCAAAACGTAAAAAAATATGACTCAAGGTTACAGACTCTAGATGAAGAGCCAAATAGAATCTTAACAGTTGAGAGTAAATATCTTATTGTTGACTCGTTTGTAAAATATCGAATTACAAACGTTCGAACCTTTTATGATGCAACCAGTGGA
This sequence comes from Gammaproteobacteria bacterium, assembly GCA_045564015.1. GTDB lineage: Bacteria > Pseudomonadota > Gammaproteobacteria > Magnimaribacterales > D2472 > D2472. The sequence goes on along the minus strand of JBJLIB010000012.1, from coordinate 57,520 downwards.
AGTTTTATTAACTTAAATAATTTGCTTGGACAAAGAACTGCATTTGAGCTGAAAAATCAATTTGGTCGAAGAACAGTGACCGAATTAGTTTCAGGAGAAAGAGATCAGTTGATGAGTGACATGCGAGATAATTTAGGAAATTCTGTATCTGATCTAGGTATAGAGATTATTGATTTTAGAGTTAAAAGAATCGATTTGCCGCCTGAACTAAGTAACTCTGTTTATGAAAGAATGCGCTCTGAAAGAAACAGATTAGCTGAAGAATTACGTGCTGAAGGAAATGAGCTTTCTAATGAAATCCGTTCAACCGCGGATAAAGAAAGAGTTATTATTCTTGCAGAAGCCTACAAAACCTCTGAAGAAATAAGAGGAGAGGGCGATGCTACAGCAGCAGCAATCTATGCAGAATCATTCTCAAGAGATCCAGAATTTTATGAGTTTACTCGAAGCATGAAAGCTTATGATGCAACTTTTAATAATAAGTCAGATGTTTTGGTTATCGATCCTAAATCTGATTTCTTCAAATACCTCAATAAGTCAAAAGGCAATAACTAACATCCCATGAGCAATAACACCCTTATCTTGGGCTTGCAGTGGGGTGATGAGGGTAAAGGAAAAATTGTAGATGCTTTGGCAGAAAGTTCTGAGGCAGTATGTCGTTTTCAAGGCGGTCATAACGCAGGTCATACACTCAAAGTTGATGGCGAACAAAAAGTCCTTCATTTAGTCCCATCAGGTATCCTTCACCCTTCAGTTCATTGTGTCTTGGGTAATGGTCTTGTTTTATCTCTTCCAGCTTTAGCTAAAGAAATAAAGGAATTACAAGAGAGTGATATTAATTTTAAAGATCGTTTTTATGTCAGTGAAGATTGCTCATTAATCTTGCCTACTCATATAGCAATTGATCAGGTTCGAGATAAAGAAGAAGGTATTGGGACAACCGGTAGAGGGATTGGCCCAGCCTATGAAGACAAGATTGCTAGACGTGCAGTGCGTTTTGGAGATTTAAAAAATCTTGAAGAGCTCAAGATAAAATTATCAACATTGGTTAATTATCACAATCAAATTTTACAGAATTTATATAATGCCCAACCTATAGCTTTTGAGGATGTTTTAGAAGAGCTGACTGGCAACATAGATCTTTATAATAAATATCATTGCAAAACTCAGGATCTTTTAAAACTTTGGGTAAAACAGGGCAAGAGCATCCTTTTTGAAGGTGCGCAGGGTTCTATGCTAGACATTGATCATGGCACCTATCCATATGTCACTTCTTCAAGTACTACTGCAGGTGGCTTATCTTCAGGTTTGGGAGTGGGCCCGCGACATATTGATTCTATTTTGGGCATTACCAAAGCATATACTACTCGTGTTGGTGAGGGCCCTTTTGCTACTGAGTTATTTGATTCCAACGCAGACCAGCTGGCAAAGATTGGGCATGAATTTGGTGCAACAACAGGACGCCCAAGAAGATGTGGATGGTTGGATTTAAAAGCGTTAGAAACGATTGTTTTTATCAACTCTGTTACCAATCTATGCATCACAAAATTAGACGTTCTAGATGGCTTTGAAGAAATTCAAGTGTGCATTGACTACGATCAAAAGCAGCAACCTATTTATAAAACATTTTCTGGTTGGAAGCAGGATACATCCAATGCTAGGTCTTTTAATGATTTACCTAAAGCTGCTCAGGACTATATACTATTTATTGAAGAAACCTTGGATTGTCCTGTTGGCATAGTTTCGGTGGGACCATCAAGAGATCAAACAATTTATAGAGATTAGCTTTATCTATTCTGGAGAGACATGAAAAACCTTCTAATTTCACTCGTTCTGCTTTGTATTTTTACTGTAGTTATTTTTTTTGGAGGCGCTGTTTTAAAAGTCTTTGGAACATTGGATGGACCTGGAGTTATAGAAGGAAGAGTTCTTCCAGAACAAGCAATTCAAGATAGATCCACTAGGATCAATGTGGTGAAATCAGATTTAGAGGTTTTGGATGACAAACAAATTCTCTTTGGCGATCTTCATGTTCATACAACCTATTCAACTGATGCATTCATGTGGTCTTTACCCTTTATGAACGGTAAAGGGGCTTCGCCATTAGCTGATGCATGTGATTACGCAAGATTTTGTTCAGCTTTAGATTTTTGGTCCATTAACGATCATGCTGAAGCAAGCACCCCAAGAAAATGGTTGGATACCAAACAAAGCATTCAACAATGTAATAATTTATCAGAAGGAACAGATGATTTGGTTAGCTTCTTAGGATGGGAATGGACTCAAGTTGATCCGAATCCAGAAAATCATTACGGGCATAAAAACGTTATTTTTTTAGAAACCGATGATGCTGTGGTGCCACCAAGAGCCATTGGTTCAGGAGGAGTTGCTCCATTAGTTATGAGACTTGGCTTGCCTTGGACCATGTCAGCTTTGCCTGCAACTTTAGATTTTAAAAATAGAGACAGATTCTTTGCATTTGATAAATTCTTTGACGAAATCCAAGCAACACCTATATGCCCTGAAGGAGTAAATACCAGAGATCTCCCTGTAAATTGTTATGAGGAGGCAACCAATCCAAATATTTTGTTCCAGAAATTGAAAGATTGGGATACACCCTACATGGTCATTCCGCATGGAACTACTTGGGGGTTTTATACTCCACCAACATCTGATTGGAAAAAACAATTAACAGATTTTAAGGATGATGAATCTCAATTTTTGTTTGAGATATATTCTGGTCATGGCAACTCAGAAGAATACAGAACTTGGAATGATTCAGACATTGATCTAAACGTTGAGCTTTTTTGTCCTGATGAAACTAAAGATTTCTTACCAACCTGCCAGCAAGCAGGCAATATTATGGCTGAAAGATGTCAAACCTCTGGGATGGATGATCAAACTTGTAAGTATTTAGTAGATCAAACAAAATTATTTGCGGCTCAAATGGGCTCAACAGGATATGCTGCAGTGAATGAAACAAATCCAGATGATTACTTAAATGCTGGACAATGCAATGATTGTTTTTTGCCGTCATTTAACTATAGGCCTCTAGGCTCTGCTCAGTATGTTTTAGCATTAAGTGATTTTACTGATAAAGAAAACCCACAACGTTTTAAGTTTGGGTTTATTGGCTCAAGCGATAATCATGGCGCTAGGCCTGGTACCGGATACAAGGAAATTGATCGACTTTTTAATACTGAGGCTAATGGCTTCAATGATCCATTTTATGAAAAAATGAGTGATTTAAGGCGCCCTAAAGGTGAATTAGAACCATCTTATGTTGATTTAGGTAATACTAACTTGACCAGCATTATGGATTTGAATATTGCCACTGATGCTGAAAGACAAAGTGCATATTTTATGTCAGGAGGACTAGTCGCTGCTCACTCAACATCTCGAAAAAGAGAATCAATTTGGGATGCTCTAGAAAGAAAAGAAGTTTATGCAACCTCGGGACCAAGAATTCTTTTATGGTTTGATGCAGAAACTCAATCTGAATCTTTATCAATGGGCTCAGAAGTTGAGAGCAATCAATCACCGGTATTTACTGTAAAAGCAGCAGGCTCTCTTAAACAAAAACCTGGCTGTCCTGACTATAGCAACAATGGATTAACAAAAGAGCGTTTAGAGAAGATCTGTAATTCAGAATGTTACAACCCCAGTAATGAAAGAAGAGTGATTACCCGAATTGAGGTTATTAAAATTTTGCCACAACAATATGAAAATGAACCAGTCGAAGGACTTGTAGAAGATGTATGGAAGACCTTCCCCTGCAATAGTACGAGTTGCAAGGTGTCATTTGAAGATGAGCAATTCTCAATTGGTCGAAGAGATGCTGTTTATTATGTCAGGGCTATTGAAGAGCCCTCGCTAAAGCTTTCTGCTGATCCGTTGGGATGTGAATTTGATGAAAATGGTAAATGCATTAAAACTCAAATATGCAGAGTGGGGGTTCATGAGAATAGGGGAGACTGTCTTGCACCAGCTGAAAATAGAGCTTGGTCTAGCCCAATTTATGTTAACTACCCTTCCTAAGCCATTCAGCTTGATTTGTTTTTAACCAATCGTCGAGTTTTGCATTTACAAATTTATAAGAATTTGGATTAGAAAATTTCTTTGCTAGGCGTATACATTCATCAATAACTACAGGATGAGCCAGCTCATTAGCGCGTATCTCCACTATTCCAAGCCACAAAATAGCTTCATCTATAATCTCTAAATTCTCACCTTCATTATTCTTTAGATTTCTTGTGATCCCTTTTAAGTCATCTGATTGTTCAAAAATATTTTCTAATCTTTGTTTGAAATAATTAAAGCTTATCTTTTTGGGTGTATTTTCTTTTAGGAATTGATCAATAAGAGAGTTTAAATTTGATTCATGAAATATGTATTGATAGATTGCTTGTACCAAGCACTCTCGTGTTTGAAGTTCTTGTTTGTACTTTCCAAGATTTTTAGACATCTTCAGCTCAGCATCTCAACAAGTGATTGTGCAATTTCTTTACCTTTATTTAATTTTGATGAATCAGTTCGCTCTTGAGCTTGAGATAAATTTTCAGCAGCAATTAAGCCAAAGCCAATGGGCTTATTTGCATTCACACTCACTTGCATTAATCCATGAGCTGCTGACTCAGATATGAGTTCATAATGTGTTGTTTCGCCTCTAATGACCACTCCATATGCAATGACTCCATCTGCATCAGCTAATTCTCTTTGCGCTGCATGGACAAGTTCCCATGCGCCAGGAACATTTACAGTTTTGATGTTGGTGAAACCAAGCTCTTCTAAATGTGCTTTGCCAGACTCCAATAATTCATCAACAAGTGCGGCATTCCATTTTGATGCAACTATAGTAATTTTTTTATTAACATCAATTTGTTTTGACGAGAATGTGAATCCATCTTTGCTCATTGTTCAAACCCCGTGACTTCAAGATCAAATCCAGACAAGGATGGATATTTTACTGGGGTTCCAAGCAATGTAATTTGCTGCAATCCAAGCTCTTTAAGAATTTGTGACCCTATGCCCACAGTCTTTGTTTCCGGCTTAACAGATGATTTTGCTCCCTTAAGGTCATTCATGACCTCGTCAGCGTCTTGATAATTACCTATTAAAAGCAAAACACCGCATTCTTCTTTTCCAATTCTTTTTAGAGCCTTTTCTAGATTTAATCTTTTGCCAAATTCTTCAATACCAATTAAGTCGTGCAATGTATTAGGAACATGAACCCGAACAAGCGGAGAATCAGATGTGGAAAGATCGCCTTTCACAAAAGCTAAGTGGAGATTATCAAAGATGCTGTCTCGCCATGCAGAAAGGTCAAATTGAAGACCATCAATTTCAACAGATTTTGAGTATTCCAGATGAACAGATTTTTCTTTGAGAGTACGATAGTGAATTAAGTCAGCTATTGTCCCAATTTTCATTTCGTGAATTGAGGCAAATTTTATTAAATCATCTCTTCGAGCCATGCTTCCATCGTCATTCATGATTTCGCATATCACACCAGCTTCTTCAAGTCCTGCCAGTCTTGCCAAATCACATGCAGCTTCTGTATGACCCGCTCGACTTAAGACTCCACCTTCAAAGGCTCGCAATGGGAAAATATGACCTGGTTGAACTATATCTCCCGCTTTGGCATTTTTTTTCGCTGCAGCAATGATTGTTTTGGCCCTATCTTCAGCAGAGATACCTGTGGAGATGCCTTCAGCAGCCTCAATGGAAACAGTAAACCCAGTACCATGTTTGGCTCGATTATTGTTAGTCATCATGGGAAGATTAAGTTGATCACATTTTTGAGGAGATAAGGGCAAACATACCAAGCCTCTTGCTTTGCTAATCATAAAGTTGATTTTTTTATCATCAACTAACTCAGCAGCGCAAACTAAATCACCTTCATTTTCTCGATCTTCATCATCTAGCAAAATCACCATTTTGCCAGCTGCGATATCCTGAATGATTTCTTCTGTAGTATTAAATTCCATTTGTCTTATATATAGGCATTAAATGCTTAAAAACAATTAAAGATTGTTATTGTAGTAAGTTGTCTTAATGTCCTCTTTAAATCTCTCCAGTCTAACCATCTTTAATTTAATTGATGTTTTTATGGCGTCAGGAGGATTAACACTCAAAGCTTCTTTACTTCCTTTGCCTAAAAACATGGGGGCAGTATATAGCACCAATTCATCAAATAAATTATTAGCAATAAATGCATTTAAAGTTTTCTGACCACCTTCAACCAAAATACTAGATATATTTCTATCTAAAAGATCTTGCAGAAATTCTTCAAGAAAATTTTTTCTCTTGTATTCTAAATACTCCACATTTTTAGACTTTTTGGCTGATTGCCTAGATCCAATAATAACTTTTGAATTATCAGTAAAAATTTTGTTAACTTTTTTTGATTTCTTCAAGTTACCTAGGATAATTTTTACTGGTTGCACAATTGCCTCACCTTTAGCCAAACCTAACTCATTCTTCGTTAATCTAACTGTTAGCGCAGGGTTGTCATGTTCGGCCGTATTTCTTCCCACTAGAATCCCTTTAACTTTTGATCGAATATGATGACTATTTTTGCGCGATTCAGGATTGGTGATCCAGTTGCTTTCTCCGCTTTGGAGGGCTATTTTCCCGTCAAGTGATTGAGCACTTTTAAGGATGATGTAGGGACGAGATTTTTTTTGATTGGTAAAAAAAACTCGGTTCAATTCTTTGCATTCATTCTTGAGTAGGCCAACACTTGTTTCAATGCCATTTTTTTTAAGTAATTTAATCCCTCGCCCATTAATTTTTGGATTTGGATCAAGCGTTCCACAAAATAACTTTTTAATCTGATATTCAATTAAAGCATTCGAGCAGGGAGGAGTGTTTTTTTCAATTGAGCATGGTTCAAGGTTTACATAGACATTAGATCCAGCAATAAGTTTAAGAGCCTTCTTAGCACCAAATTTTTTCTTACAGTTTTTTATGGCATTAATTTCAGCATGATCTTTGCCATATTCCTTATGCCATCCTTCACCAACTATTTTATTGTTTTTGACAATGACGCAACCAACCATAGGATTTGGTTGAACTTTGAGTTGACCTTTCTTTGCAAGCTCAATGGCTCTAGCCATAAAGTCTAGGTCTTTCATTTTTTCTTTTTTGTTCTCTTTGGTTTTTCTTTTGATAAAGAAGATATTTCTTCGGCAAACTCTTTGATGTCCTGGAAGTCACGATACACAGATGCAAATCTTACATAGGCAACCTGATCAACACGTTTTAAATTTCGCATAACAATCTCACCGAGTTGACGTGACGGTATCTCTCTTTCGCCGAGCTGGCGAATTTCAGTTAAAATACTACCAAATACCCCATCAACTTCCTCAGCAGATAAAGGTCTTTTTTCAAGAGCTCTCAGCATTCCACCTTTCAACTTGACTCCATTAAATGGCTGTCTTTCTCCATCACTTTTAACAATTCTGGGCAAAGCAAGATCGGCGGTCTCAAAGGTTGTAAACCTAGCATGACAAACTTCGCATTCTCTTCTTCTTCTAATCTGGGAGCCATCACCAACAAGTCTTGAATCAACAACTTTTGTATCTTGAGCTTGGCAGAAAGGGCAAAACATACTTATTTATATACTGGAAACTTGTTACACATTTCAACCACCTGATGCTTGATTGAATTAATTTTATCAGCATTACCAAGGTCAAGAACAATATCACAAATCCAATTAGTTAATATTTCTACCTCGTCACTCCCAAAACCCCTTGTAGTAACAGCAGGTGTTCCCAATCGAATCCCAGAAGTAACGAATGGTGACTGAGGATCATCCGGAACAGCATTTTTATTTACTGTTATGTTTGCTTGTCCTAAGGCTTGCTCACAATCTTTGCCAGTCAATCCCTTGCTTCTTAAATCCATGAGAACAATATGATTGTCAGTTTTGCCAGATACAACATCGATGCCTCGGTCCTGAATAACCTTGCACATGAGTTTTGCATTATCAATTACCTGTTGCATGTATAGCTTGAAATCTGGCTCAAGAGCCTCCTTAAAACATACAGCTTTAGCTGCTATCACGTGCATAAGCGGTCCGCCTTGAGACCCTGGAAATACAGCTGAGTTTAATTTTTTTTCTAGAGCTTCATTTGATTTTGCAAGAATAATTCCTGATCTGGGACCTCTTAAGGTTTTATGAGTTGTAGAAGTCACTACATCAGCATAGGGCACTGGTGAAGGATATAGTCCAGCAGCAACCAATCCTGATACATGAGCCATGTCGACAAGAAAATAAGAACCCGTCTCATCCGCAATATCTCTAAAAATTTGCCAATCTATAGTTCCTGAAAAAGCTGAAAAGCCGGCAATGATCATTTTTGGATTATGTTTTTTTGCTAAATCTCTTACTTGATCATAGTCAATATCATGTGTTTTCGGATGAAGGCCGTATTGGAAAGCAGTGTAGTTTTTTCCTGAAAAATTAACTTTTGCTCCGTGAGTTAAATGACCTCCTTGATCAAGGCTCATCCCTAGAATCGTATCATTGGCTTCAAGCATAGCTAAAAATGCAGCTGCATTTGCTGAGGATCCTGAGTGAGGCTGAACGTTTGCATAATCAGCTTTAAAGAGGTCTTTCGCTCTATTTATTGCTAGTTCCTCTGCTATATCAACATGCTCACAACCACCGTAGTATCTTTTGTTTGGATAGCCCTCTGCATATTTATTTGTTAGCAATCCCCCTTGAGCTTCCATTACTCTCTGACTGGCATAATTTTCAGATGCTATTAGCTCTATGTGTTCTTCTTGACGGGTAGACTCTTTATCAAGGGCCTGCCAAAGTTCCGCATCATATGTTTCTATAGTTTGTGAATTAGCAAAGATTGAATCAGCTTGAGATTCCATTGGTTACTCCAAAATATTAATAATTTTAATTAAAAAGCTTGAGAATCTTATTCTAAATTATCTATGGCTTCTTGTGGGAAAAAGGACGTGATCTTTTGGGAAAAGTTGCTCTGCAAATTTTACAAGTTACCCCGTGACATTGTTGGGCTTGGCAGAATTCTCTTCCCCAAAATATGATTTGCAAGTGAAGCTTATTCCAGGAATCTTGAGGAAAGATTTTTTTTAGATCTTGTTCGGTTTGCTGGACATTTTTTCCCTTGGTTAGACCCCATCTTTGAGCCAGTCTATGGATATGGGTATCTACCGGAAATGCAGGATGTCCAAACCCCTGACTGATAACCACTGAGGCGGTTTTATGACCCACTCCTGGAAGTTTTTCTAGTGCCTTTATGTCTTCTGGAACTTCTCCATTGTAGGAATCGCATAAAATATTGGAGAGCTCATGTATGGCTTTGGATTTTTGAGGCCCTAAACCACATGGCTTAATAATGTTATATATTTCCTCTGGACTTTTGGTTCTCATATCTCTTGGATTATCTGCCAGTTGAAAAAGCTTAGGCGTTACCTTGTTAACTCTTTCATCTGTGCATTGAGCAGATAATAAAACTGCAACCAATAGCGTGAAATTATCTTGATGATCAAGTGGTACAGGAGTTTTAGGGTAATGTGCCTCTAAAATTTTTAGCACAATCGATGCTCGCTCTGCTTTTCTCATTATTTAAACTTTAGTTAGCAATATCAGCCTTATCTTATAATTCAAATTTTTGAATATTCGCCATATTAATAGTCATTGATTTGACTAATTAATACCTTTAACATCTTTACACAATGTTTTACTTTTACAAGTAATCAACGGTTAATTTCATCGCAAAAATTTAATGCAAGACTACAACACAGAACATCCTTTCGATCTCACCTTATCTGAGGAGCAGCAAATGACCTGGGACATGCTCAGAAAATTTGCTGAAACTGAGCTTCGTCCCCATGCAAGACTAGCCGAGAGTGATGGCAGGCCTAGCGATGAATTGCTTGAGAAAATTAAATCCTTAGATCTTATTTCTCTTATTATTCCTGAAGCATATGGTGGCATGGGATTAGAACAAGATGCTGTTTCAAATGCTTTGGCGCTTGAGGCGCTTGCCTATGGAGATCTATCACTAGCAATGTCTGTTTCTGTTCCTTTGTTGGCTGCGCAAATTATTTCAGAGCATGGTAGTGAAGAACAGAAAGCGGAACTTTTACCTGAGCTTGTAAATGGCTCTATCTTTCATGTGGGTCTCGGGATTAACAATGCTTTGCTTGCGACTGATCCATATCAATCAAGTGTTATTGCGGATGACAGTGGTGAAGAAATTATTCTGAATGGATCGAAAACCGGTGTTGCTTTTGCGGATGAGGCTAAAACTTTTTTAATTTCTGCATCCAATGAATCAGGCGAATGTAATCTATATTTCGTCAATAAAGATCAAGAGGGGGTCGAGCTTGAGCAAAAAGAATTTATGGGCTTGAAGGGCGCGCCTTTATCACAAATTAATTTATCTAATTGCAAAATTAATGCTTCGCAGAAACTCGGTGGACATAATTACTCTATTAATTATGAATCGCTAGTAGATTCTTCTCGAATCGGCATGTCAGCTTTAGCGCTAGGAGTTTGCCAAGCTGTTCTAGATTATGTTGTTCCATACACCAATGAACGAGTTGCTTTTGATGAGCCTATTTCAAACCGACAGTCGGTGGCTTTTATGATTGCTGATATGGCAATTGAAACTGAGGCCTTAAGATTAATGGTGTATAAATCCTCTGCCTTAAAGGACCTTGGCGAAGACTTTCATAAGCAGGCATCACTTACATATCGATTTGCTTCCCATCACGGTATGAAAATAGGAACCGATGGCGTGCAATTGCTTGGAGGTCATGGTTTTACCCATGAGCATCCTGTTGAACTTTGGTACAGAAATTTAAGAGCCATTGGCATATTTGAAGGGGGCGCAGGAGTTTAAAATGATACATCCACTTTTACCTAATCAATTACAAAAGACTCAAGAGACCATGAGAATGGCCGCAGAGTTTATATTGCGTCCTATTTCTCGAAAATATGACAAAGCAGAGCATGAACCACCCTTGGAAATGGAGCAGCTCAATCAAGCTGCTGCAGCACAAAAAAAAGAAAGCGGAATGGGCGATGACTCTGTTAAATCAATGGATTTGGGCGGAAGAAGTCTTTGGGCTGTTATCTCTTTAGAGCAGATGTGTTGGGGTGATGTGGGATTATTTCTTGCTAGACCAGGGACTGGATTAGGCAATGCTGCCATTATGGCGGTTGGCAACCCAGACCAAAAAGCTTTATGGGGAAAAAGATGGGCTGCCATGGCTATAACTGAGCCTGCTGCTGGTTCAGATTCAAAAAATATCTCAACAACTGCTGTTTTGGAAGGAGACGAGTGGGTTTTAAATGGCGAAAAGATTTATGTCACTGATGGAGATCGATGTGATTGTGTTGTTGTTTGGGCAACCTTAAATAAAGACATGGGCAAAACAGCAATCAGATCCTTTATTGTAGAAAAAGGCACGCCAGGATTTACCGTTGCAAGGCTTGAGAAAAAATTAGGTATCAGAGCCTCTGATACTGCCACTTTAATTTTTGATAATTGTAGGATCCCTCGTGAAAATTTGCTTGGTGGCAAGGAAGAGATTGAGACGGACATCAACGCAGCAAAAAAATCATTTGGCGGAGCAATGCAAACCTTTGATAATACGCGTCCCATGGTTGCTGGCATGGCTATTGGGCTTGGCCAAGCTGCTCTTGATATGACCAGAGCTCTTCTTTCTGAAGAGGGCTATGAAGATAACTTTGGTGGATCCATGCATACCCAAACAGCTATACAGAGTGAGCTTGAGATGCTTGAAGCAGAACTAGAAGCAGCCAGATTGCTTGTTTATAAATCAGCTTGGATGATGGACAACAAAATGCCTAATTCAAAAGAAGCATCTATGGGCAAAGCGAAAGCCGGCAGAATTGGCAATAGGATTTCTTTAAAATGTGTTGAAATATGCTCTATGCAGGGCTTTTCAGAGGATCATTTGCTTGAAAAGTTTTCTCGTGATTCTAAAATTCTTGATATTTTTGAGGGCACTCAACAAATCCAGCAACTGATTGTTGCAAGGCAGGTTTTGGGCAAGAGCTCATCACAGCTAAAATAAGTAGAATTTATCTTACTTATAAGTAAAAAATATAATAAAAATAGCAACCCCATTACCATTGCAATGCCTTTGGTATTAGGTATATCATTGTTTCACTAGTTCAAACAATCAACTTTAAGGGGGAAGATTATGAACAGATATTTCTATGCTTTTTTATTAGCATTTTCATTTAGTGCAGTTCCAACAATAGCTCAAGAGAATTCAGCTCGTGAGATTGAAGAGGTTGTGATTACTGCTTTAAGAAAAGAAACAAATCTCCAAGATACTGCGATTACAATTACAGCGATCACAGGAGCTGATCTTGAGGTTAAACAAATTGAAAACTTTGAGGATCTTCAGTTTGCTGTTCCAACATTAGGCTTCCAAAAAGGAGCTTACTCAGGTGCTGGTATTACTCTAAGGGGTATCGGTAACTTTGCAGTTGGAAATTCCACCAGTGCAAGTATCGGTTACTTCTGGAATGGTCAAACCGCATCTGCTAGTGGTCTTTATGAGCAAGAATTTTTTGATGTTGAGCGAGTTGAGGTTTTGCGTGGACCACAGGGATCACTCTTTGGCGCGGGAACAACTGGTGGCTTGATTCAAATGATTACTAAAAGACCTGATGCTGAAGCAGGTGGCTACCTAAAAGCCGATGTTGCTGATTATGATTCATTACGAATGGAAGGAGCGATTAACCTCCCTCTAACTGATAAATTGAGATCAAGATTTGCATTTGCTTCACTTCAAAGAGAGGGTTTTGTAACTAACTCTCACACAGGCAATAAGCTTGATGATAGAAACACTCAAGGCGCTAGGATGTCTTTTGAGTATGATTATTCAGATGACACAACCATGACTTTGATCTATGAAACAACTCAAGCAGATGACAACAGACTAAGAGCTGCCAGACAATACTGTAAGCAAGATACATTCTTTGGTTGTAGCCCATATGAAAATGGCAATGATGCGGTTTGGTCACCGGGTAGTTACGGTCATTGGGTCCCTTACATTCAGTTCCAGAACACAGCCTTAGACTATACGATTTACGAGAATAATCCTTCAGCTGACTTAAGAAGTGTTAATCTTGATTTCGAACCAACTCATGAGGCTACGCTTCAGAACACTGTATTTGAAATAAACAGCGCTCTATCAGACACCATGAACATGGTCTTTACTTATTCATACCATACTAGAGAGTATGAAGATTTTGCTGATTATGATCATTCTGTATCAGTGGTTCCATATGCCATGGGTCCTATTACATCTAATATTTTCTATGATACAACCAAAGGCAACATGGCTGGCGCAGGTCTAGGTATGAAAACTTATACAAGTGATCAGGCTATGGATAGATCTTTTAATGAGTCTGAGTGGGAACAGTATGAACTAAGATTCTCATCTGACTATGATGGTTCTTTTAACTTCACTTTTGGTCTTTTCGCTTCTGCTAGTGACAGTGAAACCAATTACAACATCGGAACGCCATACATGAATTACTGGAGTGATGTTTCAACTGGACCAGTTGGTGCAATTTTCCCTGATGCAGCTCCTTATGGAGGAACTCCATTCTGGTTGGGTTGGTTCCAGACTTTACCAGTTGCTTCTGCGCAAGCAACTCAACTTGTCTTAGCAGGATTATTACCGCCAGCTCAGGCGCAAGGCTACACATTAAATATGGCTAAAAATGGGGGTATAGCTAATGCCAATGCAAGTATTGGACCAATGCATTTAGCTGAATGGCAACAGTACTTCCATGTTGACAGTAACCTCAATAGAAGCAGCGAAGCTATATATGGTGAAATGTATTTTGATCTAAGTGATTATACAACTGTGACAGTTGGAGGTCGTTATACAGAGTTTGAAATTAATAGTAAGGCATTTAACTCTTTACTTGACCTACAAAACCAAGGTGCTGGCTACTACGGAAAAGTAAAACCAGCTCCAATACCTAGAAGTTATGCTGCAGAAGAATCAACTTATAAGCTCGGTATTGATCATCAGCTCAATGAAGATCAACTTCTATATGCAACTTATTCAACTGGGTTCAAGCCTGGTGGATTTAACACCACTGATATCGAAGGTTTAGTTAATTTTGATTCAGAAGTTGCGAATGTATTTGAGGTAGGTTTAAAAAGCACTCTCATGGAAGGAGCTCTTCAATTAAATGTATCTGCATACACCAATGATTATGAAGGCCTCCAGCTTTCACAAATTGTTAATCGTGCTTCAATTAACCAAAATGCTGATGTAACAATTGAGGGTATAGAAGCAGAATTTACATTATTGTTATCTGATACCTTGATCATTGACGGTTTTGTATCTCATACAAGCACAGAAATTGAGGATTTCCAGTCTGTTGATCCATTGAACATTAATCAGGCTACCAAAAAACTTCCGCTTCCAGCTGGAGCGACAGGTTTCCTATCAGACTTTGCACCTTTGGCAGCAACTTGTAATCCATTGGTTTTTGTAGGACAGGCAGCGCCTTCTGCTAATTGTTCTTTAGGATTAGCCGCTTCTAATCCATTGCTTGGAGCGCTGGTTTTATATGCGCCTACTGATGCTGGGACTGTGTTTAAATCTTTTGGACCTTTGTGTACTCAACCATTCTTTGGTTTAGATTCAACAACACTTCCATGCCCAATCACAGATGGAGTTGAAGCAGATTTATCAGGAAATTCTCTTCCTATGGCTGCAGAACTTAACTACAGACTTGGTGTTACTAAGTTTGTTGATACATCTGCTGGATCATGGGCGTTCAGAATGGATTATTCATACAGAGATGATTATTACAGTACTGCATTCAACAGACCTCGAGGTTACATTGAGGATGTAAGTCTAATTGATTTATCTGTTAAATATACTCCTGTTTCTGAGGCTTGGTTTGTTGGAGCCTACGTAAGGAACATGACTGATGAAGATCATATTTATGCATACTACTCAACGGATGTAACTGTGGGTGGTTTCCAAAATGGTGTTGCCATTGATCCAAAAATCTTTGGTATTAACTTTGGAATGAATTTTTAATTCTTCATTTTAGATATAATAAAGCCCGGATTATTTCCGGGCTTTTTTTTGATGAAAATTTTTACCAAACGATTTAATAGGATCCTTGCCAAACTTCAAGAGAGTTTTTTGGAAGAAAATCGTGAAAATAAAAAAATGCTTGATACGTATCTAAAATTTGTTGAAGGTTCTGTTACTGAGCGTGAATTAGAGTTAGCTAACTCTCAACTACAACAAATTCTTAAAAATCTTGGTTTAGGCATTTTATTAATTTTGCCTTTTAGTCCAATTACTTTGCCATATATATTCTCAAAAGCTAAAGAGCTAAACATAGATTTAATACCAAATTGGTATAAGTCTTTAAGTAATGACGACGATCGTTTAGAATAACTCGTTACTAATTTTGGAGTATAAAAATGAAAACAGCAGTTATCGTAGATAGTGTAAGAACTGGTCTTGCTAAATCACATCGCGGAGGCTTTAACATGACTCGTCCAGATGATATGTTGGCTCACATTATCAATGGAATGTTAGACAGAAATCCTAATTTACCCCCTGAAATGGTTGAAGATGTCATCATGGGTTGTGGTAATCCTGAGGGCGCAATGGGACATAACATTGGTAGAAATGCTGCAGTCCTATCCAATCTTCCTCTGACAGTCGGAGGTACAACCGTTAATCGTTATTGCTCTTCTGGATTGCAATCTATTTCTATGGCTGCAAGCCAAGTTATGGCTGGGTGCTATGACACAGTCATCGCTGGTGGTGTTGAGCAAATTACTATGCTTTCTGGCAAGCAAAATATGGATGGTTTTGTAAATGAGAAATTAGCAGAGAGTCATCCTGGTATTTACCATCCAATGGGAATTACTGCTGAATGCGTTGCTAACAGATATAACGTTTCAAGAGAGACTCAAGATGAGATTGCTTTTGAAAGTCAAAAGAGAACAGCGGCCGCTCAAGAAGCAGGTAAGTTTACTGATGAGATTATTCCAATGGATACAAAGATGATGCTCATGAATAAAGAAACAGGCGAGTCTAAGGAAGTTGATTACACTGTAGATAAGGATGAGTGCAATAGACCTGGAACAACATTAGAAGGCTTGGCAGCATTAAAGCCAGTCTTTGATCCTGAGAATGGATCGGTTACTGCAGGTAACTCCTCACAGCTTTCAGATGGCGCCTCAGTAACACTTGTTATGAGTGAAGAAAAAGCTCTTGAACTCGGTTTAAAGCCAATGGCTTACTTCAGAGGATTTACAACCATGGGCTGTGAACCAGATGAAATGGGAATTGGACCAGTATTTTCTGTTCCTAAGCTTTTGAAATCTCACAACATGAGTGTTGATGATATTGATCTTTGGGAACTCAATGAAGCTTTTGCAGTTCAAGTTGCATATTGTCGAGATCAGTTAGGCATCCCAATGGATAAACTTAATGTAAATGGTGGTTCAATTTCAATTGGACATCCCTTCGGTATGACAGGATCAAGACAAGTTGGTCATATCGTTCGTGAGCTGAATAATCAAGATAAGCAATTTGGTATTGTGACCATGTGCGTTGGTGGCGGAATGGGCGCAACTGGCTTATTTGAAAGATACCCAAGTTAATATAAGTTCAGAGTTTTCAATCATTAAGAAGTACCTATCAGGCATAGGTGCTTCTTATTTAAATACCAATGGCATTAATCTTGCCGGTGGTGATGACTGTGCTGTAATTGCAGCCAATTCAAAATTACTCATTAGCACTGATACTTCTGTGGCCGGCGTGCATTTTTTAAAAGCTATGCCTGCAGAATCAATTGCCTACCGATCTGTTGCAACTGCTCTAAGTGATATAGCGGCGATGGGTGGTAACCCTGTTGCCTTCAATCTTTCCTTAGTAATGCCAAAATTTAACCCAGACTGGATGCAAGCATTTAGAAAAGGGCTGCAAAAAATTTCTAAGGAGTTTCAGCTTCCATTGATTGGCGGCGATCTTGTGAAAGGTCCTTTGCAGATCAGCGTAACAGTATTGGGCAAACCTGAGAAAAAAATCTTGCTGAGATCTAACGCTCAACCAGGGGATATATTATGTTTATCTGGTGCTCTGGGCTCTGGTTACATGGGGTTAAAAGAATACAAGCGAAATGGCGAGCTAAACAATAAAACCAAACCTTATTTATTTCCTTTTGCTCAGATAGATTATGGTCGCATGATTGCAAGCAAAGCTTCTTCTGCCATAGACATCTCTGATGGAATCATTCAAGATCTTTCTCATCTCATTTCGAGCTCAGGGGTTGGATGTCACCTTGATCTAGAACAAGTGCCCGTAGTTGATAAAAACTATGCTAAGCAATGTTTAGAGTTTGGAGATGACTATCAATTATTATTTACAGTACCCCCAAAAAAATTATTAGCGCTTCAAGTTAAGCTCAATTCTTGCAAAAAAAAATGTCATACTATTGGCGTCATGGGCGGTAAAAAATTAAGACTTACGAACAACAAAGGCTCAATAAAAAATTGGGATCATTTTAAGTAGAATGAATTTTCCTAACTTAAAAAAACCCTCTCATCTTTTTGCTACATGGTTTGGAGTAGGTTTGATACGACCAGCACCAGGCACTTGGGGGAGTCTAGCGGCCTTACTTATTTGGTATTTTGCAGAGTTTTTGCATTCATCAATTCATATCGTTTTACCAATTTTTATTTTATTTTCTTGGCTGGTATGCTCTCAAGCATCACAAGACAGCCAATCTAAAGATCACTCATCAATTGTTATCGATGAAGTGGCAGGAATGCTTGTAGCTTTATCTTTTGTCGCTCATGAACTTATTATTTACTTCTGGGCTTTTTTGCTTTTTAGATTATTTGATATTTGGAAGCCTTGGCCAGTCTCTTGGGCAGACAAAAATGTAGAGGGAGGGCTGGGTATTCTTCTTGATGATTTAATAGCAGGATTGTTTGCTGGTGGTATAATTTACGCAATTTTTATCTTCATTTAAATCAATTGAATAGCTGTAAATTTGTGTCTGAATCAGAATTACCAACAAAGTTTGGTGATTTTACTATTTCAGCTTTTGAAGAACCAAATGGCAAAGATCATATAGCATTGACTATTGGCGATATTCACAATCAAGAGGCTGTAATGTGCAGGGTCCATTCTGAGTGTTTGACTGGAGATGCATTGCATAGCCTAAGGTGTGATTGTGGACCTCAATTACAAGCTGCACTTAAGATGTTGGCTGAAAATAAATCTGGGATATTGTTGTATTTAAGACAAGAGGGCAGAGGTATTGGCTTGGTTAATAAAATCAGAGCCTATGCTTTGCAAGATCAAGGTCATGATACTGTTGAGGCTAATGAATTATTGGGTTTTCCAGCAGATTTAAGAGAATATAATATTTGCTTGGATATCATGCAGCATTTCAATATTACCTCGGTAAATCTCTTAACAAATAATCCAAAAAAAGTAGATGCCCTAGAAGAGGTTGGCATCAAGGTTGTCAAAAGAACAGCTCTTCATGAAGGCGCCAATGAAAAGAATAAAAATTATCTCGATACCAAAAGAGATAAGATGGGCCACTTAAGCTAAGCAGTCTTTTACTTTAGCAAGAATTCCTTTTTTATCCAGACCTGTCATCTCAAGCATTTCAGCTCGACTGGCATGCTCAATAAATTCATCCGGAATACCGCAGATGATGATTTGGTGTTTCATTTTATTTTCCTGAGCCCACTCAGTAACTGCTGAGCCTGCGCCGCCAGATATGGCACCATCCTCAATAGTGATGATCACTTTTTTATCATGTGAATGTTCAGCAATTAATTCTTTATCCAAGGGCTTAACAAATCTCATGTCTAATAAAGTAGCATTTAGCTCTTGAGCAACTCCTTCAGCTGTTTCTATTAGCGCTCCAAAATTTAACACGAGCATGTCTGATTGTTGGATGTTCATAACTCTACCTTTGCCAATTTCTACAGGATTAAGCTCAGGCTCTATGGACGAGTTAATTCCTCCGCCTCTCGGATACCTTACGGCAGCAGGACCATTGTGCATAAATGCAGTGGTCAGTAATTTTCTTGCTTCATTTTCATCTGCCGGGACTGCAACAATCATGTTTGGAATGCACCTAAGATATACAAGATCATAATTACCAGAGTGAGTGGGGCCATCCTCACCAACCAGCCCAGCTCGGTCAATTGCAAATAGAACATTAAGATTTTGTAATGCTACATCGTGGATTAATTGATCATAAGCGCGTTGAAGAAAGGTCGAATAGATTGCCACAACAGGTTTTTTCTCTTCACATGCCATTCCCGCAGCAAGAGTCACTGCATGCTGTTCTGCAATAGCAACATCAAAGAATCTTTCAGGAAATTCTCTACTGAAATTGACCAGACCAGAGCCTTCACGCATGGCAGGAGTAATTGCCATTAATTCTTTATCTTCATTGGCCATATCCACAATCCATTGTCCAAAAACATCTTGATATTTGGGCCCATTCGTTTTGTTAGACGCATCCAATGGTTTTATTTTTCCAATGGCATGAAAGCCTATTCTGTCAGCTTCTGCAGGATCTAATCCAGCACCTTTTTTTGTAATTACATGCAAAAATTGTGGACCTTCAAAGTCTTTCAAATTGCCTATCACTGTCATCAATTCATTAATGTCATGACCATCGATTGGACCGATATAATTAAGCCCTAATTCTTCAAAGATACTTCCAGGAGCAACCATAGCTTTCATTTGAGTTTCCACTTTTCTTGCTATGTGGTGAGCCTGAGGAAGATTTTCTAAAAAACTTTTTCCACTTTTTCTTATTCCCTTGTAGACTTTTGACGCCCAGATTCTTGAAAAATAATTATTTAGCCCCCCAACATTCTCTGAGATAGACATATCATTATCATTAAGAATAATTAACATATTGGGTTTAATATGGCCTGCATGAGCTAAACCTTCAAATGCCATTCCGGCTGTCATAGCTCCATCACCAATCACAGCTACAACCTTTTTATTTGTATCTTGATTGGCAATCGCCATGCCAAGCGCAGCACTTATAGATGTGCTGGAGTGACCGACACCAAAAGCGTCATACGGACTTTCTTCTCGGTTTGGAAATGGAGCTAATCCATCTTTATGACGAATTGAAGTAAGGTTATCTTTTCTGCCAGTAAGAATTTTATGCGGATAGGCTTGGTGACCTACATCCCAAACTATTTTGTCATCGGGAGTATCGTATAGGTACTGTAAGACAACTGTAAGCTCTACTACTCCTAGACCTCCGCCAAGATGGCCACCGCTTTGACCAACACTGTATAGCATATGTGCTCGCACATCATCAGCTAATGTCTTGAGCTCTACGGGAGTTAAATTTTTAATGTCTTCAGGTAAGTTTACTTTGTCTAAAACTGGTGTTTTAGGAGGACTGGTTGGAATTTCAGAGAATATTTTCATCTTAACTCTTTCTTTCAACCATAAATTTGGCTAATGCAAGCAGTTCGGCCACTTCATCATTATTGAATGAACTTTCTAATTTAGAAATACACGCATTTGATAAAGCATGCGCTTGATTAATGGATGCTTGTTTACCAAAGGCACTGACATAGGTTAGTTTTTCATTTACCAAGTCTGATTGGTTGCTTTTTCCTAGCGTAGTTGAATCTGAAGATACCTCTAATACATCATCGATAATCTGAAAAGCAAGACCAAGATCTCTACCAACCTCATCCAAAACTATTAGTTGGTTTTTTTGTTTTTCATTTCCTAGATGAGGCATTGTCATTGCAACTCTGATTAACTTTCCTGTTTTCAGCTCATGAATTTTTTTAATATCATTGTATTCATTTTTTTCAGCATCTAAATCATATTGCTGACCTAAAATCATGCCTTCGTGCCCGCATGCATCAGCAAGGGCCTTGATTGATGCAATTTTTTGCGAATCGGTTATTTCAGGTGATGCAACAATATTCTCATAAGCTAAAGCTTGCAGTGCATCCCCAGTTAAAATAGCTGTAGCTTCATTAAATTTTATATGGTTTGAAGCTTGTCCTCTTCTCATTTCATCGTTATCCATTGATGGCAAGTCATCATGAATTAAAGAGTAGGTGTGCATGAGTTCAATGCTAGCAGCCATATCAATTAATGCTGAATTAGAAATTTCGTTATTTAAATTTCCAGAGGCAAAAATTAAACCGGCTCGTATGCATTTACTATCTGCTAGAGCTGAATATCGCATGGAAGAAGCTATTTTATTGGCATCTGGAAGCAGGGCATCTATTCGATTGAATACTTTTTCTTTGCATTCAGATAGAAAGCTTAAAGACATAGATCCAATCTTAGCTATCCAGGTCTACTGAATCGCCGCTATCTAAAAGTTTTTTTACTTTTAACTCAGCTGCAGAAAGCTGTTTCTGACATTCCTTAACTAAACCAATCCCTTCTTCAAAAGATTTAACGCTATCCTCTAAGCTCACGTCTCCATCCTCAAGCTTGGCAACAATTTGCTCAAGTTTTTTTAGAGATGATTCAAAATTCACTGTATCTTTTTTTGTCATGCTTTATTGTAACCGATGCTATTTTTTTGGGCACTTAACTTGCTGTTTTAAATAGACCAAATCTATTTTGAAGCCATGCTTTAACTCTAGATGGAAGTATGAGTGCGGCCGGAGTAAAAATTAAAGTTAATACTGTGCTAAATGATAGACCAAACACAA
This sequence comes from Gammaproteobacteria bacterium, assembly GCA_045564015.1. Classification (GTDB taxonomy): domain Bacteria; phylum Pseudomonadota; class Gammaproteobacteria; order Magnimaribacterales; family D2472; genus D2472. The sequence goes on along the minus strand of JBJLIB010000012.1, from coordinate 35,750 downwards.
TTGATGATGCTAATAATGTCCACCACTCAACAACTCGGCTACCTATTAATATTTCTCTCGACAACACATCAATGCTTACACCCACTGCAAGGGGAAGAAGGCCAAAAATGGTTGTTGTGGTTGTCAATAGAATCGGTCTCAGGCGCTGTTTGCAAGCTTTCATAATTACCTCTTCTTTTGAAAGATTTGGAAATTCTCCGGTTAATCTATTAAATGTATCGATAAGAACAATGTTGTTATTCACAACTATTCCTGACAAAGCAACAATTGCAATTCCATTCATAGTAGTGCTGAAGGGTTTTCCCATGATCATAAGGCCTATCAAAACACCAACCACCGACATAAATACTGCGCTCAGCACAAGTATTGATTGATAAAAGCTATTAAATTGAGTCACTAACAAGATTAGCATCAGAGCTAGAGCTGTTAGAGCAGCACCACTAAGAAATGCTGTCACTTCTTCGGTTTCTTCTTGTTGCCCTCTAAATTGAGTTGTAATCTCAGAGCCAAAGTCCTGAGTTTCTAGCCAAGCTCCAATTTCAGTTACTTTATCAGATACAAGATATCCAGTGTCAGTTGCAATTCCTATCTCATGGAAAAATTTACCATTCCTTCTGACAACAGATTGACGATTTTGTGAAGGTACTAGCTTTATAAAGGTGCTGATTGGAATAAGGCCATTAATTGAATTAACCTTAAGATCTTTTATGCCACTCAAGGACCTAAGCTCAGTATCAAATCTTGCTCTGATTTCAATTTCATCTTTTGAATCATCTGGCCTGTACTCTCCAACCTTGAAACCATTTGTAAGCATTTGAACTAATGCACCTATATCCATCATGCTCACGCCAAGTTGAGCAGCTTTTTGTTTGTCTACTTCAACCTTCCACTCAATTAATGGGTGAGGTAGTGTTGTATTTATATTTGTAAGCCCAACAACATCTTCTTGTAAATATTTTTCAATTCTTTGAGTTGCTTGAGCAACCTGATCTTCATTATTTCCAAAAATACCAAGTTCTATTGGTGAGCTAAAGCCAGGGCCTCCTTCTTCTGGAGTAATTTCAACAATGATTCCTGGCAGGTTAGAAACAGCTGTTTCAACATTTTTTATAATTTCATTTCCGGTTAACTCTCCATCATTTGTCATGCCTACCTCAAGAAAGCCCCTAGACATGGTGTCTCCTCCTGAGTTAAACCATTGTGAGCCAGTTGTAAGATACAAGTTTTCAACGCCTCGCACTTCAGATATAGATGACTCAACCTTTTCCATGATTTCTTTTGATTCAAGAGCCGAGAAATTGCCTCGTGCTCGAATATTTATTTCCGCTGCAAAAGGATCTACATCGGCAAAATAAATGGTCCCCTTACCAAAGTTTCCATACATGGCATATCCAAAAAACCATAGAAGCATAAGGACAGCAACGAGGGTTTCGCCAGGATTTTTAACAAATGTTCTAAGCCATTTTCCATAAAAAGTAGAAATCTTATCGAATACCACTTCTCCGGTTTGTTCATTTTCACCAGATATTAGAGTTGATCTTCTTTGTCCAAATATTGAACCTATAACAGGAGTTACGATCATTGCGTACACAAGAGATGCAGTCAAAACAATAAAAACTGTTACAGGAAGATAGCGCATAAATTGACCGGTGAAGCCTGGCCAAAAGATTAAAGGTATAAACGCTGCAATAGTGGTGGCTGTGGATGAAAGAATCGGATAAAACATTCTTTTAGAGGCCAGTCGATATGCCTCTAATCTGTTTAAACCCTCAGAAATTTTTCTATCGGCATATTCAGTTACTACTATTGAACCATCGATCAACATTCCCAACCCAAGAAGAAGACCCATCATGACTAGAAAGTTAAACTCAATCCCTACAACCTTTAAAATAATAAAAGTTAATAGAAAACAAAAAGGGATAGAGAGGCCGACTAACATCCCAACCCTTACTCCCATACTTGCAATGACGAGAACCATAACCAAGAAAATAGCTGTAATAATATTCCCTTCAAGCTCTGAGATCATCATTTCAGCCCAGACAGTTTCATCATTAGTTTTTACTATCGAAAGGTTGGGAGGTAAAGTTTCTTGAAAGTCAGCCACTACTTTCAAGATTTCAGTTTTAGCATCAATTGCATTTGCACCTACTCTAATTCGAATTTCAAGTGTTATTGCATCCTCGCCATTAACTTTTGCAAAAGAAGAGTAATCTTTAAACGTTCTTTTAATTTCTCCAATGTCACTTAAGGTTACAACTGCATCGCGAGTAACTTTAATAGGAATGTTGTAAACATCTTCTGCAGTTTCAAAAATTCCTGGCACTTCAATATTAAATTTACCTGAACCAGTATCTTGAGCTCCACCCGGAATAATTAGATTATTGCTTGAAATAGCGTTATAAAGTTGATTCAAAGTTATGCCATAGGTTTCCATTTTGGATTTGTCTATGATTCCAACAAGAACCTCTTGAGGAACACCCTCAAGATCTGCAGCAAGCACTTCGCTGATGGATTCTAACCTATCTTGAAACTCTCTTGCTATGAATACTTTCTGTCTCAATGAAGCTGATCCAATGAGGCTTAAATTCATCACTGGAAACATAGCAAAGGAATATTCTCTAATTTGAGGGTCCTCTGCCTCTCTTGGAAGCTCAAATTTAACTTCCTCCACTGCTTGCTTGATATCTCGTAACGCCGTATCTATGCTATAGCCAACCTCAAACTCTGCAACAATTCGTGCATAACTTAACCTCGCGGATGAAGAGAGCTCTTTTACACCAGGAACACTTCTTAATCTAGTTTCTAAGGGTCTTGCAATGAGTCTTGATGCATCTTCTGGAGAAGCACCATCTAAAAATACTGACACACTCACAAGAGGCAATTGGATGTTTGGATCAGCAGCCACGCCAAGAGAAGATCGAGCAATTGATCCAGCAACAATAACAAGCAAAGCTAAGGCCAAGGTAGTTCTTGCTTTTGATAAAGCAAAATCTACAATTTTAGTCATACGTCAGACAGGAAAGTTGTTTGTACCTTCTCGCCATTTTTTACAAATCCCTGACCAAGCACAATAAGCTTTGAAAGATTTGGAATTCCTGTTACCCATATCCCATCATTGGTATCTTCGATAATATTGATTGGCAAAAATTTCACTTCATCGTTGTCATTAACAACTCTGACACCAATGTCACCTTCATCTGATAACAGTAAAATAGATGGCGATATTTTACTAGCAAGCACCTTATTGGTTTGAATGGTCATTGTTCCAGTAATTCCATCTCTTATTCTGCCATTAGCATTAGAGACTTTTGCTTCAACCCTAAAAGTGCGAGTTGAAGATGATGCGCTTTTTGATACAAAGCTTAATTTGCTCTTGATGACTTCACCTGTAACAAGCTCAATTGAAACTTTTTGCTCGTTGATCACTTTCTTAATTTCTGTTTCAGGAACCTCAGCAATAAAAGTGATAGGATCTAATTCAATAATCACAGCACATGTTTGGCCTTTACTTAGGTAATTGCCAGGTTTTACAATTCTTTCAATATATCCTTTGAATGGGGCTTTTACTTCGGTTCTATTAAGCTCAACGACTCCTAGCCTACACAGCACTTGATCTTTTTCTACCCAGTCACCCTGCAAGACATTATTTGGCATAACCTCTCCTGATGTTTTGGCTAAAATATCTACCCTTTTCTCAGAAGTAGCTGAAGAATTTAATGTAATTGAAGGTGAAAAGAATATAGGCTGGCTCTCAGAAATAACAACCGAGGATAATTTATTATCTACCTTTTCAGCTAATGTTGCTTCTTCTACAAATTGACCAGAAATCATCCAAGCTATTACTGGTATTAATATGTATAGAGAAATCCTTACGTTTTTTGACATTTTTTTCTTTTTATAATTTTTACGCTGTTTCTATTTCGACATGCGGGGGAGGATTATAGTTCATCTTTTTTGTAAAGTACACTTTACATTTTAGAGATTATATTTTTTCCTTAGCTTTTCTAACAAATCTAAATCTAAAGGTTCTAAAGCATCTAATTGCTCTTTCGGAGTAACTGTAAATTCTTTTCCTGCCTTCATTTCTTTAACTAAGCGCATATAGGTTTTTGAAAAAGCTTGGAAAGCATTATTATTATTTTTAGAATTAATCAATTCCCAGCCAATTTCTCTTCCTGCCCAATAAATAATGGGGTGAGTCCAGGGAAAGCTTTGCCTTGGTGATGAAGATTTCTGAGCCTCGATAAATGCCTCTTGCGGAGTTGGAATGTTAATTGCACCCATTGATCCCGAGCATGCTTTGAGAACTTCTGTAAGAGTTGGAAGATAATCATTTGCTTGTATTACCGTTTCCACTGCTGCATTGATGCATTCAGCCGGATATTTCTTTAGGCTTTCTGCCCAAAGCTTTTTAGCCTCTTTGAGCCTGTGATCAGTCCCAAAAACTTTATAAAATTGATAATGATAGGAAAGCTCTAGCTTTAAAAAAAGATTATCAATTGCCTCAATAAAGCTTTTTCTTTCAGAATTCGAGATTTTCTGCCCAGGAATCATCTTTCGTTCTGTCTTTGAATTTTTGAGAAAACTCTCCTGGTTCATTATGTCTGTGAGTTTTTTTGTCATGTTTTTCTTCATAGGAACCTATTAACTCTTTGCGCTTAACAAAATCTACAAATTTTGAGTTCCACGACCTTAGAGCAGTTCCATTTTCTTTCCAGTAGAGTATAAACTCCTTCAAGTGTTTTAATGCATCATTTTTCGAAACATTCGCCAATTCTAAAATGTCAAAAGCATCAGAAGAAGGTAGCCATTTCTCGTCGATGCAGACAGGCAAACCCTTATTTTCAGAGTTTTCCTTGACCCACTCCCTGCGTATAAAATCCACAAATAATACATTCCAGTTATCCCTAACTTGATTTTTTTCTAACCAATACATTTTGAACTCATGCACTTTGCTCTCAATAAATTCTTTATTAATGTTGCCCATACCCAAGACTTCAAATGCTTGAATAGAAGGGGCCCAAGAGTTACCAAGCTTTCTTCTTCCTGCATTGAGATTATTGGAAGGCAGTTTCAATGAATAAAGATTTTTATTTTGAGAGACCTTATTTTTTTTGGAGACAACTTCTGAAGGGATTAATTTTAGATCAATTAATCTGCTTATATGTTTAAGGATTTCCTGGCTATCTAAAAAAGGAATTTTCTCATTCAGGCTTGTTGCTATTTCGCTTGGTGTAAATAGCTCAGTTTTAATTTTTTTAGCTGCGGCCAGAACAACAGCACATTCCATGCCTAATGTTTCTGCTTCTTGAATGGAGAAAGTAAATAAGTCTTCTTTCAATTATCCTCGCCTCTTTTCAACAGCTTCGCTGATTGCGTTAAGGCAGTTAAGAGTGTCATCCCAATTCATGCATGCATCAGTAATACTTTGACCGTAAGTGAGGCTCTCTGTGATACTTTGATTGCCCTCAACCAAATGACTTTCAAGCATCAGACCTCTTAAACTTTGATTGCCTGCTGAAATTTGTGCAGCTAAATCATTCACAACATCAATTTGCTTTTTAAATTGTTTTTGACTATTTCCATGACTCGCATCAACCATGATGGAATCATTTACATCAGCCTCAACCAATGCCGTTAATGTTTGTTGGATTGCTTCTGAGCTAAAATTAGGCTCTTTTCCACCTCTTAAAATAATATGTGAGTCTGAATTTCCAGAGGTCTTATATATTGAAACTCGGCCATCTTTTGTGTTTGAAAAAAATACATGCGGATGATTTGCAGCTTGAATGCCATCAATTGCAGGTTTTAAGGCGCCAGTTGTTCCATTCTTAATCCCAATTGGACAAGAAAGGCCAGAAGCTAGCTCTCTATGCGATTGGCTCTCTGCAGTTCTAGCCCCTATAGCTCCCCAAGAAATAAGATCTGCAACATATTGCGGTGAAATTGGATCTAAAAATTCCGTTCCGACTGGCAGCCCCATTGAAGTGACGTCTCTGAGAATTTTTCTTGCCAGCATCAAGCCCTTATTTGCATCGTAGCTTTCATTTATATCTGGATCATTGATTAATCCTTTCCAGCCAACAGTTGTTCTTGGTTTTTCAAAATACACCCTCATGATGATAAGTAAATTAGTATTTAATGAATCTTTGGCATCTTTTAATAAGTGGGCATATTCAAGGGCGGATTCAGGGTCATGAATCGAGCAAGGGCCACATACAACAATTACTCTATCATCTTTACCATGAAGGATTTGGCTGGCCTCATTCCTTGTTCCATATACTAATTTTGAAATTTCATCTGTAAGCGGGTATTCAGAAATTACGTCATTAGGTGTAATGAGATCGAACTTTTCAACAATTCTTGTATTGTCTGTGTGGTAAATAGATTCCATGCATCAAATATTAATGCAATTAAATTAAAAAAATAGGTTTTAACTGATCTTATTATTTCTTTTTCAAACCCAGTGAAAACCTTTTAAATCAACATTTTTATGCAAAATCACAAGATGTTGTGTTAAAAAGGGCTTATAATTACAGCATCTTGTATAAATTGAACTTATGAAGTCTCAAGCACAACTAGAATTTCCACAATTTAAAGGTGAGGCTTTAACGCAACTTCCTGACGATTTATTTATTCCACCAGAAGCTTTAGAAATTTATTTAGAAGATTTTGCTGGGCCAATGGATGTATTGCTTTATCTAATTCAAAAAAAAGATATTGATATTTTAGATTTAGATATTTCCGAGATTACTGATCAATATATTCAATACATTGAATTAATGGATGCCTTAAAGATTGAACTTGCTGCTGATTATTTGGTAATGGCTGCGACACTTGCTCAGATTAAATCTAGAATGTTAATTCCTCAGTCTGAAGAAGAGGAGGAGGAGCAAGACCCTCGATCCGAGCTTATAAGGCGATTACAAGAATATCAAAGGTATAAAAGTGCATCAGAGTCTATTTCTAACCTGCCAAGATTGGACAGGGATTTCTTTCTTGCAACAACTGGCTTACCAAAGTTCCAAGAACGCGAAGCATCTATAGATATTTCTGCAAAAGATCTTGCAGCAATTTTTTATGAAGCTAGTTCGCGCCCTAAATTTTCTGCACATCATGAAATCCATTTTGAAGAATTATCTACACAAGACAGAATTGCTTTAATCTTGTCCATTCTTAATAAAAGAAATGTAATCCAATTCTTTCAAACATATCAAAAAAAAGAGGGTAAGCAGGGAGTTGTTGTAGCCTTATTGGCTTCTTTAGATCTAGCCAAGGATGGGCACGTTGAGCTGATACAAAACAAAGACTCTAATCAACTTTATCTTAAATCAACTAATCGAGGAGTTCACTAGATGACTGATATTGAAAACTTACCAAATCTCGTTGAATCTATTCTTTTTGGTGCAGGCAGACCAATGCGTTTATCTGAAATTAAAACGCTCATGGGATCTCAGAATATAGAAGTAGACTTGCCTAGTATTAAAGTAGCTTTGAATTCATTAGAGGAGAGATATGCAGAAAGCTCTATTGAAATTAAAGAGGTTGCATCAGGCTTTAGAATGCAGGTCAGAGAAAATTATGGTGATTGCCTTTATCCTTTATGGAATGACACATCAAGCAGGTTATCTAAAGCATTAATGGAAACTGTATCTATAATTGCATACAAGCAGCCAGTTACCAGGGGCGATATTGAGGATATAAGAGGCGTCACTGTTAGCACTCAAATAATTAGAGCGCTACTTGATAGAGAGTGGATCAAAGTCTCTGGTTTTCGCGATGTTCCAGGCCGACCTGCTTTGTATGAAACAACCAAAACTTTTTTAAATGATTTAAATCTTAAATCAATTAATGACTTACCTCCACTGCCTGAGGCTTTGCCAGCAGAAGATGCTCTGGATCAACTAGAAGCTGGCTAACTCTATGCTGCGATTGCAGAAATTCTTGGCCCAAGCTGGATTGGGTTCACGGCGCTCATGTGAGCAACTCATTAAAGATCATAAAGTTTATGTGAACGGCAAGGTTGCTATCTTGGGATCCAAAGTCTCTGAAACCGATGAGGTAACTTTTGAAGGCGAAAGAGTTCTTTTAAAAACAGCAGACTTAAAAGTTATTATGTTGAATAAGCCGCGTGGAGTTTTGTCTTCAAAGAAAGATGATAAAAAGATTAAACTTGTATTTGATTTTCTTCCAAAAGTGCAAAATGAACCTGACTGGATTGCAGTTGGAAGATTGGATATTAATACCTCTGGCTTAATGTTATTTACCAATGATGGAACTCTTGCTCATCAACTTATGCATCCCTCATTTGAAATTGATAGAGAGTATCTTGTAAGAGCTAGAGGTCATTTTAATGAGCAAAAGAAAAAGAATATGTTGTCTGGAGTAAAAATTGAGAACGAAATTTATCAATTTTCAGATATTGTTCCAGGAGAAAAGCAAAGCTCAAATCAATGGTTTTCGGTTTGCATGCTTACTGGAAAAAATCGTGAGGTCAGAAAACTTTTTGAATCTCAGGAATTAGAGGTTAGCAGGCTGAAAAGAGTTAGAATTGGGCCAATTTTTTTACCTTCAACTCTCAGGGAAGGCTCATGCATTAATTTAACTGAATCTCAAATAAAAGAACTCCAGAATTATGGAAAGTGATAATGCTCACAAAACCTTATTGAGAATTTCTAAAGAAAAAGATTTTGATCTATTGGAAACATACCTTCAAGCGTCTGAGCCAGTTGAAATTAATTTATCAGCACTACCCTTGGTTGAATACCTTTCATCAGTTGTTGTAAGTCAACAACTTTCCACCAAGGCAGCCAAAACTATCTGGTCAAGAGTTCATCCAATTATTAACGCCCATACAAATTATCAAAATCTAGAAACTGAATTACATTCAGCTGGATTATCAAAATCAAAAGCAAATTATGTAATTGGCCTGATCAACAATTTAAAATTATCTTCCTTGCAACGAAGTGATTTAAAAGAGTTATCAAATATTGAATTTGAAAACTTACTCTCTGCAAATAAAGGAATTGGACCTTGGTCAGTCCAGATGGCTAGGATGTTTTTTTTAGGAGATACAGATGTCATGCCTATCAATGATCTTGGCATAAAGCACGCCCATGAATATTTTTTTAACGAGCATGAAATGAGTGAAAAATTTTATGAGCCCTTTAGGCCTTGGAGAACTTACTTAAGTCTTTTTATGTGGAAGTCACTTTCTTAGACAGTTCAGCATATTCAAAGTACCTTTCTTCCGAATAAGAACTCTCTTCACTAAAAAACCATAAGTAACAATCTACTAGATCATGTGGAGTTTTAATGGAGTTCGGATCTTCAGCAGGTCTTGCAGATGCCCTCATTTTTGTTTGAGTTGCTCCAGGATCAAAATTAAACACTTTGATAGAAGAGGTTGTTTCAAGCTCATTGGCAAATATTTCTGCTAAGCCTTTTAAACCAAATTTTGAAACTGAGTAGGCGCCCCAAAAAGCCCTACCAATATTTGCAACACCAGAAGAAGTGAAGATAATTCTAGGCAAACTTGAGTCTTCAAGGATTGATTTAAGCGTTTTGGTCAACAGAAAAGGAGCCCTTAGATTAATATTTAAAACTTCGTCCCATTTTGATAATTCATAATCCTCTAAAGTTGTCATGGTGCCTAAGATTGCAGCATTATGGATAATGCCATCCAAGCAATTAAATTCTCCAGTGATTGCTATCAAAATTTCATGGGCCGATTCATTACTCAATAGACTAAGGTCAGCTTGCAAGATTAAATGTTTTTGAGAGCTAAAAGAGTGATCAAGCCGATCATAAACTTTATCTAACTTTGAAGGATCTCTTCCCAGAAGAACGATGTTAGAACCCAGTTTTGAAAATTCTACCGCCAGAACTTCACCAATTCCATCAGATGCACCGGTTATAAGTATTGTTTTATTTAAAAGATCCATTTTTATAGTCGAGAAATCAATTCATACAATTGATTTGGGTGATGCGCTCCATGAATATGATCCTCATGATCACTGGCTTTAAGTGAATACCCAAAATAACAAGCAATCACTTGTGTCCCTGCGTTTATACCTGCTTCAAGATCTTTTTCATGATCACCAACATAAATGCATTCAGCAGGGTGCAGACCTAAATCTTTGCAGCCTCTTAAAATCCCCTCTGGATCTGGCTTGATAGCATTTAGATGATCAGGGCATATGAGAGTTTTGCAATCTTTAAATGCAATCTCATTCATTAATATTGGCTTAGCAAAACGTAAAGGCTTATTAGTTACAATTCCATAAGGGATATCATCTTTCTCCAAGGAAGTTAGCATTTCCTTAATTCCATCAAAAGCTCCTCCATGTTGCAAAAGATTTGATTCATATTCTTCTAATAGCTCATCTCTCAAAACCGCACACTGGTCATCAGATATATCAATATTGAAACCCAGGCTTGTAAGTTTCCAGCTTCCATCAGACACATGGCTTCTAATTATTTCTGGATCAAGTTTTGGCTTGTTATGTCTTGTAAGTAGAGTGTCTAAGCTAGCGATAAAATCTGGCGCTGAATCTAAAAGAGTGCCATCAAGATCAAATAAGACCCCTTTAGGCATTTTTAGATCCATGCATCATATAGTTCACTCCGAGATCATTGTTCAAATTTGCGGTATGGAAAATAGGATTGTAAAACATTCCCTTGCTTTCAATTAATTTTATGCCAGCATTTCGCATATATCTCTCTAACTCTGATGGCTTGATAAATTTGTTCCATTCATGAGTTCCTTTAGGCAATACATTAAAAATATATTCTGCACCAACAATTGCTGTAACAAAGGATCTAGGATTTCTATTTAGAGTAGAAAGAAACATTTGACCATTTGGTTTAAGAAGATCAGAACATGCTTGGATAAGCTTTCCTGGATCCGGCACATGTTCAATTACCTCTAGGCAAGCAACCACATCAAAAGTTTCTCTTTCTTTTTCTACTAACTCTTCAGCTGTAATTAATCTGTAATCAATGTTTACTTGCATCTTTTTTGCATGCATCTCAGCAACCCCAATATTAGCTTCAGTCACATCAATAGCAGTGACTTGAGCTCCCTTTGCATCAAGAGCCTCAGCCAAAAGACCGCCGCCGCACCCAACATCCAATACTTTTAAACCCTCTACAGACAATTTTTGATCAATGTAATTTGCGCGAAGGGGATTTATCACATGCAAGGGCTTAAAATCACCGGTTGGATCCCACCAATTATCTGCTATTTCAGCAAATTTATTTACTTCATTTTGATCAATATTTTGAGTCATAAGCACTACTTCTTTAAGGTGGCAGATTACATCATTGCATGCAAGAATAGGTAAGTTTATTATTTTTTATAAAAGGAAGCTAACACTATGTCAGATAATCCAGTCGCTATTGTTACCGGGGGAAGCAGAGGAGTAGGGGCTGCAACGGCAAAAATGCTTTCTGAAAATGGTTGGAATGTAATAATCACATGCTCCTCTTCCATTGCAGAGGCTGAGAAAGTAGCTAAAAGCTGCTCAAATGAATCTGCTCAAGTGCTTGCTTTGCAAGCAGATGTTTCAGTTAACACAGACTGTATAGCCACCATCAATAAAGCTATAGAAAAATGGGAAAGGGTTGATGCTCTTATCAATAATGCTGGCACAACTAAATTTGTTTGGGACCACTCAGATTTGAACGGTCTTGATGCTGCAGACTTTCAATATATTTACGGTGTGAATGTTATTGGGCCATTCCAGATGGTGAAAGCAGCAAAAGAGCAACTTTTAAAAAGTGAAAATCCTTGTGTGGTAAATGTATCATCAATCGCAGGTGTAAAGGGCATTGGTAGTTCGCTTGCTTATGCTTCCTCAAAAGGAGCCTTAAACACTATGACCTTATCTATGGCAAGAAATTTAGGACCAATCAGAGTCAATGCCGTTTGCCCTGGGTTCATTGAAGGAGAATGGTTAAAAAATGGAATGGGTTCCGAGATGTATGAGGCAGTTAAATTGCGTGTTCAAACTACTACTCCACTGAAAAAAACATGCACTCCTGAATCTATTGCTGAGGTAATAGTAAATTTAATTGAAAAAAGCGAGCTAATGACCGGACAATTGATAACTGTTGACGCTGGTGCAAGCTTGAACTTATAGAAATTTTTCTTATAAATTGTAGTGAAACTACAGTATTTTTTATTGATAGATCTTGCTCTAAAAGGATTCTTTTTAAATATTGACAATGTCCACTAAATAAATTGCAATGTACTACAAGTTTTTTTAAATTAAATTAAATGCATATTGTTGCCTTAAAATCTCCGGACACAAGAGATCAAAGATCTGTAATCCACCCAGAAACAGTAAACAAGATTTTAGATCTAAAAGGAGTAACATTCTCATTTGAATCCGGTATCGGGGATGGTATTAATATCTCTGATCAAACTTTTATTGATCTTGGTCTAAAAGCAATCTCAAGGGATGAATGTTTAACAAAGGGTAATCTCATAATTACTCCCACCTCATTGACTCTAGCAGAATCAGGTGCAGTACAGCCAGGCTCAACAGTCATAGGAATGCTAAATCCGTTTTATTCTGAAGATGAACTTAAAGGATTAAACCAATCAAAAATTAATGCAGTTAGTATGGAATTCATACCCAGGATAACTAGAGCTCAAAAAATGGATGTTCTGAGTTCACAAGCTAACCTTGCAGGGTATGCGGCAGTTTTAGAGGCTGCTCAGCATTTATCTTCAGCTCTTCCAATGATGATGACTGCAGCAGGAACACTTAAACCAGCAAAAGTATTTGTTATTGGGGTTGGTGTTGCAGGTTTGCAAGCAATTGCAACTGCAAAAAGATTAGGTGCTAGAGTTGAGGCATTCGATACTCGCGATGTTGTGGAGGAGCAAGTTAAATCTCTTGGCGCTAAGTTTGTAAAAATTGATCTAGGAGATACTGGTCAAACCGATCAAGGTTATGCCAAAGAACTTACCCCTGAGCAAATAACAAAACAAAAAGAACTTCAAAGTCTTGTTTGCGCGCGATCAGATATCGTAATTACTACTGCTCAAATTTTTGGAAGACCCGCTCCCAAAATTATAGATGAAGCTACCATTAAAAAAATGAAACCTGGTAGTGTTATTCTTGACATGGCTGTAGAAACTGGTGGAAACGTTGAAGGCTCTATGGTTGATGAGGTAGTGGATGTAAATGGGGTTAAAATTGTAGGTATTTCATACTTAGCTTCTAAAGTATCTGCTCATGCTTCTTTTGCTCTATCTAATAATATTATTAATTGGATTACTGATTTTTATGATGATGAATCTAATGACATTAATTTTGATTTTGAAGATGAAGTTATTCAAAGCAGCGTTCTTGCTTTTGAAGGAAAAATAATGAATGAGAGGTTTTCATAATGGAAATATACATATTGCTTGGGTTCGTCTTATTATTATCTATCTTTTTAGGCTTAGAACTTATTGCAAAAGTACCAAGCACACTTCATACCCCTTTGATGTCAGGAGCTAATGCTATCTCTGGTATTGCCCTTGTGGGTGCCTTGATGCTCTCGAGTGCTGGTCAGATGCAAGATATATTAGCTTTTGGCGCCATTTTATTTGCTTCTATCAATGTATTTGGCGGCTACCTAGTAACTAATAGAATGCTGAGCATGTTTAAGAAGAAATAAATCATGGAAAATTTAGCTAATATTCAAGTCATCCAAAATATCGTTTACATAGTTTCTTCTGTAATGTTTATTCTTGGTATTAAAATGCTAGGCAAGGAAGCTACAGCTGTTAAAGGGAATTATTTATCCGCCCTTGCCATGTTTTCTGCAGTCGGAATAACCTGCTTAAGCCTTGAGATTGACTTAAAGATAATACTTGCAGGTGTTTTGCTGGGGGGTCTAATAGGCTCCTTAATAGCTATCAAAGTGAAAATGACGGCTATTCCAGAAATGGTAGCTTTATTTAATGGTTTTGGTGGCTTGGCCACATTCTTAATTGCATGGTCGCAATTCAATGAGCCTAGTAACTCTATGCTCCAGCATGTCTTGATAATGCTTACTATTTATATAGGGGGCATTACATTCTCTGGCTCTCTCATTGCTTATGGAAAGTTATCCGAAAAGTTGAAGCTTGGAAAAGGTTCCATGATCACAAATATTTTCATATCCTTCTTTTATTTAAGTATGCCGGCATTAATTTACGTAATAGCTGAACCTTCTATTTCCCAGTTTGTCCCCCAGGTCCCATCCTATTTCTCAATCTTTTTAGTTTTAACTCTAGCTGCTGGTATTGGGTTTGTGATGCCTATTGGTGGTGGTGATATGCCTGTAGTTATTTCTTTGCTTAATTCTCTGTCTGGAATTGCAGCAGCTTTTGCTGGTTTGTTATTGCTTAACAATGTATTAATCGTTGCAGGATCTCTTGTTGGAGCCAGCGGATTAATCTTGACCATTATTATGGCAAAAGCGATGAATAGAACGATTACTAATATTCTATTTGTGGGATACGCATCTTCTAGCCAATCTACTACTTCTGAAGAGCAAGGCGAAGTGAAACCAATTACATCTGATGATGCCTATCTGATACTAGAGAATGCATCAAGTGTTTTGGTGGTCCCTGGCTATGGTATGGCAGTAGCTCAGGCACAGCATGTTGTTAGAGAAATGGGAGAGCTTTTGGAAGAAAATGGTACGGAAGTGAAATATGGAATTCATCCTGTTGCAGGACGTATGCCAGGCCATATGAATGTTCTTCTTGCAGAAGCTAATGTTTCTTATGACTTACTTGCTGAACCTGATGATGTGAATCCATCTATGGACACGATAGATGTGGCAATAGTCATTGGTGCAAATGATGTTGTAAACCCTTCAGCAACTGAAGAAGAGGGTAGTCCAATTTATGGAATGCCAATCATAGAAGTTCATAATGCCAAGACAGTTTTTGTTCTTAAAAGATCTATGTCTTCTGGTTTTGCTGGAGTTCAAAACCCATTATTTTTTAGAGAAAATACTAGAATGTTATTTGGTGATGCGAAGGAATCAATTGGCCAAATTGTTGCTGAATTTAAAGACTAAAATCCCCCTGAAGTATGGTAAAATTTACCCTTAAATAAGGGAACTTCCTGCACGTAAAAAATATCGCTTCTAGGGCTAAAAAATGACTGATTTTGCAAAAGAAATCTTACCAATCAATATTGAAGATGAGCTAAAAACTTCTTACTTAAGTTATGCGATGAGCGTCATTCACGGAAGAGCACTTCCAGATGTGAGAGATGGTCTAAAGCCAGTACATAGAAGAATTTTATTTGCACAACATGTATTAAGAAATACCTATCGTCAGCCGTATAAAAAATCTGCAAGAGTGGTGGGAGATGTAATAGGTAAATATCACCCTCATGGTGATTCAGCTGTATATGAAGCTATGGTTAGAATGGCGCAAGACTTTTCTATGAGATACACCTTAGTCGAGGGTCAAGGCAATTTTGGTTCAATAGATGGAGACTCTCCGGCTGCCATGCGTTATACCGAAGTTAGGATGGCAAAAATTACAGATATGATTCTCAATGATATTGAGAAAGAGACAGTAAGTTACTCTCCTAACTATGATGGAACTGAGCAAATTCCAGACGTTATGCCAACAAGAATTCCAGCATTGCTTGTTAATGGTTCATCAGGCATTGCAGTTGGTATGGCAACAAATGTTCCTCCGCACAATCTGACGGAAGTATTAAACGGTTGCTTGCTCTTATTGGATAATCCAAAGGCAAGCATTGATGAGATCATTCAAATTATTACTGGTCCCGATTTCCCAACAGGCGGAACTATAGATGGAAGAATTGGGATATATGAGGGCTATAAAACTGGCAGAGGAATTATTCATGTTCGTGCTAAGACTTCCGTAGAGGAGGATAAATCTGGAAAGAGCTCCTTGATCATTAATGAAATACCTTACATGGTCAATAAAGCTAAGATGCTTGAAAGAATTGCTGAGATGGTTAAAGACAAGAAAATAGATGGAATCAGCGAAATAAGAGATGAATCTGATAAGGATGGTCTCAGGGTAGTTATTGAGGTCAAGCGCGGCGAGTCCGTTGAAGTTCTAGAAAATAATTTATTTGCTCAGTCGCAATTAGAACAATCTTTCGGTATTAATTTTACGGTTCTCGTGGACGGTCAGCCACGCGTATTAAATATTAGAGAAATCCTCCAAGAGTTTATAAAACACAGAAAAGATGTTGTTACAAAAAGAACTAAGTTTGATTTAAGAAAGGCTAAAGAAAGGGGTCATATTGTCGAAGGATTAATGGTTTCAATAGCAAACATTGATGAGATCATTAAAATAATTAAAAAATCTAAAGACACCAAGATTGCAGCAACTGAGCTATGTAAGAAATCTTGGAAAGCTGGACCGATTGAAGCAATTCTTAAAAAAGCTGGTAAGGATGCATGTCGTCCCAAAGGCCTTTCATCAGAGTATGGTATTAAAGGCAAAAACTATAAATTATCTCCAGCTCAAGCAAAGTCTATTCTTGAATTAAGACTTGGAAGACTCACGGGTTTAGAGCAAGACAACCTCTCTACTGAATTTAATGAAATCTTAGAGGTAATCTTAGAACTTCAAAAAATTCTTGATGATAAAGAAACGCTACTTCAATTAATTAAAGATGAATTAATAGAGGTTAGAGAAAATTTTGGAGATGACAGAAAAACTAATATCAATGACACCCGCCATGATATTTCAAATGAGGATTTAATTCCCGAAGAGACAAGGGTGTTAACTCTCTCTCGAAGTGGCTACGCTAAAACTCAGCCTCTAGATGAATACAGAGAGCAACGAAGGGGAGGTGTTGGTAAGGCCGGTGCAAAAGTCAAAGAAGAGGATTTAATACAAAACCTTTATGTTTTAAGTTCTCATAGTCAGCTTCTATGCTTTACAACCAAAGGCAAAGTTTTTTGGCTGAAGGTTTATGAAGTTCCAGTTGCAAGCAGAACTTCCAAAGGAAGACCTCTCGTTAATATGTTGAAATTGGATGATGATGAAACCGTAACTCAGATTCTACCTGTCGATGAATTTTCTGAAGATAAATTTATTTTCATGGCAACTAGAAACGGTGTTGTTAAAAAAACAAACTTAAATTTATTTCATAAAAAATATAAATCTGGAATTAAGGCTATTCGATTAGATGATGATGATAAATTGGTAGGAACTGTCATTACTCATGGCGATAATGATATTTTACTTTCATCTTATTCTGGAAAATTGATTAGATTCCATGAATCAAAAGTTCGCCCAATGGGAAGAACTGCAAGGGGAGTCAAAGGAATAACTCTTAAAGATGGAATGAAAGTTATTTCTTTAATGATCGGTGATCCATCTAAGACTATTTTATGTTTATCTGAAAATGGTTTTGGAAAGAGAACAAAATTAGAGGACTTCCCATCCTATAATAGAGGCGGTCAGGGCGTCATTGCTTTAAAAACGAGTGATAGAAATGGAAATATGGTTTCTGCAGTCTCTGTTGATGAAAATGATGGGATTATGTTAATTAGCGATAAAGGCACACTCATCAGAACTGCCATCAGTCAAATACCTACTCTCGGCAGAAATACCCAAGGCGTTAAAGTTATCTCTCCTAAAGAAGGCGAGAAATTAATCGAAGGTGTAAGAATTCCCCCAGAAGAAGAAGAGGAATAATGAGAAAATGGAATTTCTCAGCAGGTCCTGCTGCCATTCCTGAAGCTGTGTTGCAAGAAGCTCAGGCTGAAATGCTGGAATGGCAAGGTTCCGGAATGTCAGTTATGGAAATGAGCCATAGATCTTCTGACTACATAGATATAGCTAATAAAGCTCGGGAAGACCTCATTGATTTATTAAATATTCCAAGTGATTATCAAGTTCTTTTTCTCCAAGGGGGCGCCACTCTTCAGTTCTCTATGGTTCCGATGAATTTTGGTTCTCAGAAAGTTGCTGACTATGTTTTGTCTGGAAGCTGGTCAAAAAAAGCTATCAACGAAGCTTCAAAAATAATTGATATCAATATTGTCACTAGTTCTGAATCATCTAACTTTAATAATGTGCCCAGTGAGGAGAGCTGGAACTGCTCTGAAAATGCATCTTACTTACATTACGTTGCCAATGAGACAATTCAAGGAAATGCATTGCATGTTCCTCCAACCCTTAATGCACCATTAATATCAGATATGTCATCAGTTATCTTGAGTGAGCCAATTGATGTATCAAGGTTTTCAATGATTTATGCTGGTGCTCAAAAAAATATTGGCCCAGCCGGATTAACTATTTGCATTATTAAAAATGATTTTTTAGAAACAGCCTCAACTGAATTGCCGGGCATGCTTCAGTATTCAAAACATGCTGATGCAGATTCAATGTTTAATACTCCTCCCACCTTTGCATGGTATCTCTCAGGCAAAGTCTTTGCATGGCTTAAAGATAATGGAGGCTTAGAATCTATGGGCAAGATTAACCAGCTCAAAGCAAAGAATTTATATGATTTTATAGATCAATCTAATTTTTATTCTAATCCTGTCACCGAACGAAATAGATCTATTATGAATGTACCTTTTCTATTGAAAAATTCAGAATTAGACGCCGAATTCTTGCATGAAGCAGAAAATGCAGGTTTACTTAACTTAAAGGGACACAGGTCAGTTGGCGGTATGAGAGCAAGCATTTATAATGCTACGCCAATCGAAGCGGTAGATGCATTGATTAATTTCATGGGAGATTTTCAATCTAAGCACGGATAAAGTTGTGAGCAAGAATAAAATTAAACCTATAAGGCAAAAAATTGATGCTATTGATCATCAAATCTTGAAGCTAATTCAAAGAAGAGGCTCTTTGGCACAAAAAATAGGTAAATTAAAGAGCTTGATGAGCTCAAATACCTCTTTCTACAAACCTAATAGAGAAGCAGAGATCTTGAGAAATATTTCTAAACTCAATGATGGTCCAATTTCAGAGAATAAAATTAATCATATTTTCAAAGAAATTATCTCTTCTTGCCTTTCCTTAGAGGAAGAATTAACAATTGCATACCTTGGTCCTGAAGGAACTCATTCTGAAGGGGCTGTAATTCAGCATTTTGGTTCTTCGCCAATAAGATCACCACGATCAACGATAGAGGATGTTTTTCATCAAGTAAGAACTGGTTCAGCAAACTTTGGGGTTGTGCCGGTAGAAAATTCTTCGGAAGGAGTAGTAAATGCAACCTTAAACTCTTTAGCAGATGAAGAGATAAAGATTTGTGGTGAAACTTATCTCCCTATTCACCATCAACTAGCTTCAGCCAGAAAATTTAAACTCGAGGATACTCAAATTGTTGCATCGCATCCTCAAGCTCTTGGTCAATGCAGTAAGTGGTTGGATGCTAATTTACCTAATGCAAAAAGGGAGACTACATCAAGCACGGCTGAAGCTGCCAAGCTTTCAAAAGCCCATCCAAAAACTTTATGTATAGTCAGTTCATTGGCAATTAATAAATATAAGCTACATCATTATCAAAAAGATATTGAAGATTTTTCTGGCAACAACACGAGATTTTTAGTGATCGGCAATATTGCAATTGAGCAAACCAAAAAAGATAAAACCTCCCTTTTAATCCAAACAGATAATCAGCCTGGAGCTTTAATTAAAATACTTGAACCATTCAATAAAAGAAAAATTAATCTAGAAAGAATTGAAACACGTCCATCAAGAGAATCATTGAATGCACATAATTTTTTTATAGATAGCAGCGGCCACTATAAGGACGCGAAACTCAAGCAGGTTATTGCCAATCTTAAGGAATTAGGAGCATCTGTTCGAATTCTTGGCTCATATCCATCAGATTCATGAGCTCAGATATTCTTAATAATCTTAACCCTGGGATTGAGGATCTTCATCCATATGAGCCTGGCCGCTCAATCGACGAAGTCGTTGCAGAATTTGGTCATCATCAGGTTGTAAAACTAGCAAGCAATGAAAATCCACTTGGAGCATCTCCGAAGGCGCTTTCAATCTTAGCAGGACTGGAAAATGATTTGCATTTATACCCTGATGGAAATGGAACAAAGCTTAAAGAGGAAATTGCAAATCATGAGAGCGTTGCTTTTGACAACATAATTATAGGAAATGGCTCTAATGAGATTTTGGAATTAGCAGCCAGAGCTTTCTTGAATCCAAAAACGTCATCTGTTGCTTCAAAGCATGCATTTGCAGTCTATAAAATTGTTACTCAGTCCGCGGGCGCATCATTAATAGAGGTTCCTACATGCAACTGGGCTCATGATTTAAAATCATTTGAGGATTATTTAGAGAGCAGCACCAGAGTAATTTTTATTGCCAATCCAAATAACCCAACAGGTACTTATAACAGTCACGAAGAAGTTCATTCGTTATTAAAAAAAGTTCCCTCATCTGTATTGGTGGTATTAGATTGTGCATATTTTGAGTATGTAACTGAAGAAGATTACGTCAAGCCTTTAGATTTGCTAAATGAATTTGATAATTTACTAATTACCAAAACATTTTCTAAAATTCATGGTCTGGCCAGTATTCGTGTTGGGTACGGCATTGCTAATCCATCTTTAATTGAGGTTCTCAATCGAATCAGACAGCCTTTCAATGTAAATACCATAGCCCAAGCGATGGCTTGTGTAGCAATTAACGATCATGAGCATATTAGACAAAGCATTGAGTTAAATTCACAACAGTATGAGTTTTTATTTGATAAATTATCCAAACTTGGGCTTGAATGCATTCCATCAGTTGCGAACTTTATTACTTTTAAAGGTGACTTTATTGGCCAAGAAATGTTTAACAACCTTATGGAAAAAGGAGTCATCGTAAGATCTGTTGATTTGTATGATATGAAAGATTTTATAAGGGTCACAATTGGAACAGAAGCTGAAAACTTAAAATTTCTTAGCGCTTTAGAAGAGCTCATATGAAAATTATTATTATTGGGCTAGGGTTAATTGGAGGATCAATAGCCAAAGCCTTATCAAGCGCTCAAGATTATGAGATCTTAGCTTTTGATTCAGATCAACAAAGCATAAAGAATGCATTGCATAATCAATCCATTCAGGGCTCACTTAATTCTCTTAATGATTTAGAAAGTGCTGAATACTCAGACTCATTGGTTATTATCTCGACTCCTCCGAGTGTGACTAATGACATTCTAAAATCTTTAGATTTTTTAATTAATTCTTCAGTGACTATCATGGACACAACAAGCACCAAAAGCTCTCTAAATAAAATGTTGCAAGAATTTAATTTTCCTAAAAATATTATCTTCTCTCACCCAGTAGCTGGGTCCCACCTTTCAGGCGAAAAGAATTCAGTTGCTGATCTTTTCAATGGAAAATCAACAATCCTGTCATATCACGACTCTGCAGCATCACAGCATGTAGACCGAGTTACAAATTTATGGAATGCGCTTGGATCAAACATTACAGTATTGGATGCTGAGTTGCATGACAAGATATTTGCATATTCTAGCCATCTTCCACATGTTGCTGCCTATGCATTATTAAATACTTTAAAGGGGCTTGACCAAGATGATCTTTCAGATTTTTCAGGCGGTGGTCTCGGAGAATTTTTAAGATTAGTTTCATCTTCTCCTGAAATGTGGGCAGATATTTTTTCAATGAATGAAAAGAATATTGCCTTGGCGATAGATGAATTGATAAAAAGTCTCTGTATCTTGAAGGATAAGATAGGAAATAACCCTCAGAGTCTTCAAGCTTTTTTAAGCGAACTTAAAGATTTTAAGGAATCAAACTATTGAATTTAACTACGTCTATAAATAGTCAGATTTTTGGGACGGTTCAATGTCCTGGAGATAAATCCATTTCGCAAAGAGTTCTTATGATCGGAGCTTTGATGAATCAAGAAATGACAGTTGATGGCTTCCTGCATGGGGAGGACCCGCTCTCCACAATGAATGCGCTTAATCAAATTGGATCAGGCATTACAATTGATGAAAACGGGTTGGTTCATTTACATAAAAGAAAATATATTTTTCAAAGCTGTGATGCACCACTGGATCTTGGTAACTCTGGGACTGGCTTGCGTTTAATGTTGGGTTTGACTTCTGGCGTTGGCTTAAATCTTTCTTTTTGTGGCGACGAATCTTTATCCTCTCGACCGATGAACAGAGTAATAAAACCATTAACTGAAATGGGCGCTAGCATTAAATCATCTAGTGGTAAGTTGCCTATTTCAATATTTCCCACATCACTTCAAAAGCAATTTACCTATGAGTTGCCAGTAGCAAGTGCTCAAGTAAAATCAAGCATTCTATTGGCTGCTCTTGCTTCAGGGACAGGCGTTGAAATTATTGAGCCTATTCAGACAAGAGATCATACAGAAAGAATGTTAAAAAACTTTGGTGCAAATATAGCAATTGCAACTAATGGAAGTAAGAATATTATTCAATTGTCTCCTTCCAATAATTTGTATGCTAAAACTTATACAGTGGTTGGTGACATTTCTTCGGCTGCTTTTTTAATAGTAGCAGCCCTGATAAGTGACTCACCAAGGCTAGAAATTACAAATGTTGGAATGAACCCCTCAAGAACAGGGGTGTTGCAAGCTTTGCAAAACATGGGCGCAGATATTGAGGTAAGAAATCAAAGACTAGAGTCAGGAGAGCCTTGCGCTGACTTGTTAATCAAAAAATCTGTATTAAAAGGCGTGGAACTTTCTGGGGATATTATTCCAAATATTATCGATGAAATTCCTATCATTTCTGTTGCAGCTGCATTTGCAGAGGGCGAGACAATAATTCGAGATGCAGAAGAGTTAAGAGTCAAGGAATCAGATAGGCTAAAAGCTGTTTCTGATGGTTTCACTAAACTTGGAATAGCTCATAAAAATTTTGAAGATGGTATGAGTATTATGGGAAGCCCAAATGCACTTCTAATTCAGCAACCTATTTCTATTGAATCTCATGAAGATCATAGGATTGCTATGAGTTTTTTGATTGCCGGTTTGAAATGTTCAAAACCAATTACAGTAAAGGATTGTAAAAATATTTTTACATCATTTCCTGATTTCATAGAGCTAATTTCTTCTATAGGATATAAGCTTGAAAAATAATAATATTATTACTGTTGATGGCCCATCTGCATCTGGTAAAGGATCGCTTGCTAAAGCATTGGCAAAAGAACTCAATTTTATTTTATTAGATAGTGGCCTGCTTTATCGAGCATATTCATATTGTTTTGATCAGGGTCAAAATCATTCTTCTGCAAAGAATCTCTTTTCCAATTTAAAAATTGATAGCATTGATCATGAGATGCATGTTTTTGAGGATAATACAGATATTACTTCAACGCTTAGACATGAAAAAATAGCTAAATCGGCATCTCAATTAAGCAGTTTAAAAGAAACCAGAGATAACTTAATTAGTTTTCAAAGAGACCTAGCCACTGACAATGGATTGGTTGCAGATGGCAGGGATATGGGCACTGTTGTATTTCCAGATGCTGGGACTAAAATTTTTTTAGTTGCTGATGCAGAAGTAAGAGCAAAGAGAAGGTTTTTAGAGTTGCAGAATACTGGTCAAGGCGTTAATATGCGCGATCTAATTGAAGATATTAGATTGCGAGATGAAGCGGATAAGGCAAGAGAAATATCACCTTTGATGCCAGCGGACGATTCTATTGAAGTGAATTCCTCCGATCTAACTCCTCAAGAAGTATTAGAAATAGTTTTAAAAATTTATAAAGAACATACCAAGGAAGTATAAAGAATATGTCAGAAAGCTTTGCTGCACTATTAGATGAAAGTCTAAGCACACTTGAAATGCAACCCGGCTCCATTGTCACAGGAGTTGTTTTAGATGTTGATAAGGAATGGGTGACAGTCCATGTTGGATTGAAATCAGAAGGAGTGATTTCCCTAGATGAGTTTAGGAATAACGATGGATCGGTTGAAATTGAATCTGGCGATGAAGTTCAAGTTGCTTTAGAGGCAGTTGAGGATGGTTATGGAGAAACAAGAATTTCTCGCGAAAAGGCAAGAAAAATTGGAACTTGGAAAAAGCTTGAAGAGGCTTTAGAGACCGGTGAATTTGTTGAAGGAAAGGTTTTGACAAGGGTTAAAGGTGGTTTTGCTGTCGAGGTGGATGTTGTCAAAGCATTTTTACCTGGTTCACTTGTAGATATTAGACCTGTCAAGGAGGCCCCAGAACTTGAAAATACTGTTCAAGAATTCAAAGTTATCAAGTTAGACTATAAAAGAAACAATGTTGTTCTCTCAAGAAAAGCTGTTTTAGAGAAAATTAATTCTGCCGAAAAAGTTGAGCTATTAAAAAATCTTGATGAAGGTCAAATCGTTAAAGGTGTAGTTAAGAACTTAACTGATTATGGTGCTTTTGTTGATCTTGGTGGTCTGGATGGCCTATTGCATATAACAGATATTTCATGGTCAAGAGTTACAAATCCTTCAGATGTCTTAAGTCTTGGGCAAGAAATAGATGTCAAAATTTTAAGCTTTGATAAAGAAAAACTTCGAGTTTCATTGGGCTTGAAGCAAATCCAAAATGATCCATGGGAAGAAATTGAGGGAAAATATTCTGTTGGTGGCGTATATGAAGCCTCAGTTTCAAATTTAACAGACTATGGATGTTTTGCTGAGCTTGAGCAGGGCGTTGAGGGTTTAATACATTTATCAGAGCTAGACTGGACTAATAAGAACATTCATCCATCAAAAGTTGTTGATTTAGAAGAAAAAATCAAGGTTATGGTTTTAGAGATTGACCATGATAAAAGAAGAATTTCTCTTGGTTTAAAGCAAACTAAACCAAATCCTTGGACAGAGTTTGCTAACAAGTATGGACTGGGCGATTCTGTTGAAGGTAGCATTAAATCTGTAACCGATTTTGGTATATTTGTTGGTCTAGAGGGTGACATTGATGGGCTGATTCACCTTTCAGATATTACCGAGGATGAAAATCCTGCTGAAGCAATGGAAAATTATAAAAAAGGCGACAAACTTTCTTGCATTATCTTTGGTATAGATGCTGAGAGAGAAAGAATATCTTTAAAGTTGAGCGCATAAAATAAAAGTATTTCCCTAAATTTTTTAAGAGCTTACGCAAACTATAACTTCATTTTTTCTGTATTATTGACTTATGGCATTCTTACGGGAAGTTAAATGAGCATCTCAAAAAAAGATCTAAGCAATAGTTTAAAAACAGAAGCCAACATATCAACGGAGCATGCCTCAATATTTATTGAAACTTTTTTTCAATCCTTGTCAGAATCTTTTCAAAAAAATCAAACTATTAAAATATCTGGATTTGGCACATTTACGAAATTTAACACAAAACCAAGGGTAGGGAGAAATCCAAAAACTATGCAATCTTTTCCTATTCCCTCTAAGCCAAAGATTAAATTTAAGGCCTCTAGCAAAGTCAAAGAGATGTTAAATTAGCAATGAAAAACCAAGTAATCAACTTTAATAAATCTGACCTTGCATACTCTATTTCAAAGAAATTAAAGATTTCAGAGTCATCTTCACAAAAATATATTGATTATGTGATTAACGACATTATTTATAATATTGGCATGGAAAATAAAATCGAAATAAGAGGATTTGGAGTATTCTCAAAAAAATATATTAGACCTAGAAAATTTATCAACCCAAAGACTAAAGTTGTTTCATATATTGGAGAAACGGCTACATTACATTTTAAGCCCTCAGAAGGTTTGCTTCATTATAATGAGTAAAAAAATTATAGTTGCCATAGATACTTTTGATAGAGATCATGCTTTTTCAATTATTAACAAGCTTGATTCAAAATTATGTTTGGTAAAAATAGGGAGTGTTGCTTTTAACTCTATTGGAAGAGATTTAATAGATCACGCATTCAGCAAAGGTTTTGATATTTTTTTGGACCTTAAGTTACACGATATACCAAATACAATAAATCAATCTATACAAGGCCTTAAATTATTGCCCATTAAAATGCTTACTGTTCATGTGTCTGGTGGCGTACAGATGATGAAAGCAGCTGTAGAAGGAGTAAAAGATTCTGACATCCAAGTTTTTGGAGTGACAGCACTAACAAGCTTATCAGATGCTGATTCTAAAAGTATTTTTCAACGAAA
Organism: Gammaproteobacteria bacterium; assembly: GCA_045564015.1. Lineage (GTDB taxonomy): Bacteria > Pseudomonadota > Gammaproteobacteria > Magnimaribacterales > D2472 > D2472. The sequence continues at coordinate 9,638 of JBJLIB010000012.1, read as the reverse complement.
TGTAGCCTTGCAAGTAGGTGCAATGCTTGATTTGGCGCAAGAGGCAGGCATTCATGGGGTTGTATGCTCCCCGCATGAATTAGGGCTTGTTAGTAAAATAAACTCACTATTATCCATAACGCCCGGTATTAGAATGCAGAATTCACAAGATGATCAAAAGAGAGTTATGACACCAAAAGAGGCAATTGATTTAGGGGCAGATTATTTAGTTATTGGAAGGCCAATAACATCGTCAACTGATATTAAAAAATCTTTTAATGAGATTTATGAGAGTATTCTGTGAGTATAGAAAATTCTGAAAATTATATTTTTAAAAATGACATTTTAAGTTATGAAGCTTATATGAATGATTTTTCAGAGAAGCTATTCAAGGAATTTGATTTAACCGCTACAGAACTTAACCTTTCAAAAAAAATAGATGATCTTTTGAATGGTAAAAAAGTTAATTTTTCAGAGGACCAAGCAGCCATTCATAGTCAAGTCAGGAACTTAAAGAAGCATTATCCAAAGAGCATGGGTCTTATAGATTCAAGGATTAATTCAGATTGGGGATGGGAGGTTGTGGTTCTTGGTATTGGCGGTTCCTTCGAGGGAACAAAATTATTAACAGAATGTTTTAATATAAATTTAGAAAAAAGGGATGTAGGCTCTACAAGTGAAAATTCTAGAGATCCAATATTTATTACAGGATCAGATCCCGAAGAAATTAAGTTTAAATTAAATAACTTTGATTTGATAAAAGACAAAACTTTTTTCTTTGTTGTGTCTAAATCATTCACCACTGATGAGACTCTTGAAAGTTTAAAATACGCATTGGAGTGGTCTGGAGATCCAAAGAATTTTGCTGCCATTACTGCCAATCCTAAAGCTGCAGAACGATATAATTTTCTTGAAATCATTGAGTTAGAGCCTGAAATAGGTGGAAGATATTCAATATGGTCTTGCGCATCATATCCAGCGAATATAAAAATTGGTGATGCTGCCTTCGAAAGCTTTCTGAAAGGAGGGGCTAGAGCTGATAAAGACTTAGCTAAAGATCAAGATTATCTAAGGTTTTTGAAAAGGTTGTCTTTTTCAGATATCTGGTTAAATAATTTTAAAAGTAAGAGAACTAGAGTAGTTTTATCATATAGCTGGAGATTAAGATCATTTGCAGATTATGTTCAGCAACTTGAGATGGAGTCTTTAGGCAAGCATCCAAATAAGAATTCTGAATTCAAAGCTACTGGCCAAATTATATTAGGAGGTTATGGACCTCGAGCCCAACACTCATATTTTCAGTTACTTCATCAGGGTACACAAAATATTTGTGCAGATATTATTGCTGTTAATGAAGATCCAAGTAGTTTGGCTTATGCTCAGGCTATTACTCAGACAAAATTATTGTCTTCCGGAGCTGATGATTTATTGGAAGAATCAGAAAAAATAAATGGAGATGTTCCTGTAAATCTATTCTTACTAAAAAAATTAGATCCTTTTACTTTAGGCTATTTAATTGCAACATGGGAGCATAGAACATACATAACAGCAGTAATGTTAGGTATAAATCCCTTTGATCAATTTGGTGTAAGTGCAGGCAAGATTTACACAAAGAAATTTCTTCAGGGACATGGAGATTAACTTAAAACAGATTCCTAAGACTCCCGGAATCTATAAATTCTTTTCTAAAAATAAAATCATATATATAGGCAAAGCTAAAAACCTAAAAAGCAGAGTCTCATCGTATTTTGGTAACTCTAACAAAGATAGAAAAACTCAAAAAATAAAAGTTCTTACAGATAAGATTGAAACTTTCTCAACCCAAACCGAAGCAGAAGCACTGCTTTTGGAACAATCTTTAATCAAAGAAAATTTACCACGCTTTAATATTTTATTACGAGATGATAAGACCTATCCATACATCTATTTTTCAATGGATCATAAATTTCCAAGCGTAAGTATGAAGCGTTCAAAGCACTCAGTTTCAAAAGATTTCTTTGGACCTTTTATTAGTGCGAAGGCTGTGAAAGCAACAATTAAAGATATTCAAAAAATTTTTAAAGTTAGAAATTGCAGTAACAGCACATTTAATAATCGATCAAGACCTTGCATAGAGCATCAAATGCAAAGGTGTTCTGCACCATGCGTAGGTGCAATTAGTTCGAATAATTATGCAGAAGATTTAGACTCTGCAAAGTATTATTTATACTCTTCTTCAAAAAAAATGAAAAAAATTATGATTTCTCAAATGCAAAAATTCTCTGAAAGACAAGAGTTTGAAAAAGCTAATGAGATAAAAAAGCGTATTGCTAGTATCGATCTTATGAAACAGGAGCAATCTATTGGAAGTGGCCTGACAAGTATTGATTTCTTCTCATACATCACAAAATATGGAAAGACTGGCGCATGCATTTTATCTGTAAGAGATGGAAAAATTCGTGGCACAAAAACATATTACTTTAATGATGATTACTCTGATGAACAAGATAATTTGTTCCAAAGTTTATTTTTTTCATATTATCAAAATACTTTTTCATTTCCAGAAAAAATATTTTTAAATTTTAAGCTGTGCAATCCAAGCTTAATTATTGATGCCTTGAAAATAAAATTTGGTTTTTCTGTACCGATTCTTACGAGATCGCCATCAGGGGCAAGACAACTAATTAATTTATCAAGATTAAATGCGCTACAAATTATTGAGAATAAGACAAAGATATCTGATAGACATCTTCATTCAGTTTCTGATCTTAAAGATAAACTGGGATTGCACAAGACAGATTTAACTATCGAGGGGTATGATATTAGTCACTTATCTGGCTCTCATGCAGTTGCCTCTTGTGTAAGATTCAATGAGACTGGCCCAGATAAAAAGTTCTATAGAATTTATAATATCCCATCTGAGTTGTCCGGGAATGATATTGGCTCTCTTGCAAATGCATTGAGAAGAAGATTATCTTCAAAAGATGAACATTCATTGCCTGATATAATCTTGATTGATGGAGGGCAAATTCAATTACATGCTGCATTAGGTGTGTTGAAATCGTTGAATATAAACTCACCTATTGTTTTAAGTATTGTAAAAGGGTCAAAGAGGGTAAGGGCTTCTGAAACAATTCTTTCTCAGAGTGGAGTTATCGAAATGCCTATAGGCAGCTCAGGATTTAGATTGTTGCAGCAAGTAAGAGACGAATCTCATCGATTTGCACTTAAAGCCTCGAGAAAGAAGAAACAAAATGAGCATAAATATTCTGAACTTAATCAAGTTAATGGAGTGGGGCCTGTGCTAAAAAAAAGACTTCTTAAAAAATTTAAAAACATTAATAATATTAAAAATGCATCAGATCATGATTTGCAATCTGTTCATGGTGTGAGTAAAAAATTATGCGAACGAATTCAACAAGGATTAAAATAAAGATATGAAAAATATTGTTACCTTCTTAACTGCAAGTAGAATAATATTAGCTCCGATAATATTTATTTTGATTGTATTTTTTCAATCATTTGGGTGGGCCTTCTTATTATTTTTAATTACTTCAATCACAGACTATTTAGATGGTTTTCTGGCTAGAAAATATAATACAGAGTCCTTGTTAGGAGAGGTGTTAGATCCAATTGCTGACAAAGTAACTATTATTTTTCTTTTATTTGCTCTCTCAGTTCATTTAGACAGCTTTTTTATTGCTGGTATAGGCGCAATTATGATTTCAAGAGATGTATGGGTTAATGGGGTGAGAGAATACAATGCACGACTCTCACAATCAGAAAAAACAAAGGTAACATTCTTAGCTAAAATAAAAACTTCTATTCAGATGTTCGCCATTTCAGCCTATTTATTTTCTTTATTTATTGAAAACTCATTCTTGTTATTTATTTCTAATTTTTTATTATTTTTAGCTCTTTCTATTAGTTTGCTTACAGGCTTTCAATACACAGTTAACTCTTTACAGCCATCTCCAGAAGAAATGAAGTAAGTTATTGTGAGTCGAAAAGAATTAGAGTGGTTAGCGCTACGAATAAAATCTAGAGAGGAAAAGCGTGCTAGAGAAAATCTTTCTAATCAAGGATTTGAGTCATATTTTCCTGTAATTCATTCGCTAATAGCAACAAAAGGAAATGATGAATTGAAAAAGGAATCAATGTTTCCTGGTTATGCATTTGTAAGACTTACGCCAAATATTGATTTAAAGTCTCTTAATTCAACAAGGGGCGTTATTAATATTGTGAGATTTGGGGACGAATACCCCTTGCTTAGTCAAGACACAATTAGCTCTATTCAAAATGCAGAGGATCAATCTTTTAAAGATCCTAAACAGCATTCCTATAAAATTGGAGAAAAAATTATAATTAATGAAGGGCCATTGAAAGATCAGCCAGGGATTATTGCGAGCGAAATTATTAATCAAAGGGTTGAAATTCTTTATTCCCTTCTGAACAGAGCCCATTTAGCTCGTATTCAAATTGATAAAATTTCAAGGAGTTAAACTTGACTATTTATTATTTATCTTCAAAATGTACACCATTGAACAGTACAACGTTGAACAAACAAGTACATTTGTTCTGCGGTAGCTATCCATCCTTGTTAAATACTAACTAATTAAATTAATCTTTAAAAATTTTTTATGAAAATAGATATTGAAACTAAATATAAGATTCTTGATGTAATAAGCAAATCAAATGTCTCAAATCAAAGAAGCATTGCTCAGCACACCAAATTTAGCCTCGGTAAGGTTAATTATGTTGTAAATCAGTTAATAGAGGTTGGATTTTTAAAATTTGAAAATTTTAAAAATTCAGACAATAAAAAAAACTATGCTTACATTTTAACTCCATCTGGATTAAGTGAGAAACTTAAAATCACTCAAGGCTTTATAGAGCGCAAGGAAAGAGAGTATGAGGAATTGAAGGCTGAAATTGAAATTTTAAAATCTGAAAATAAACTTAATTAAATTGTTAAATGCTTTGCTATAATTCTGCAGTGGCTGGATGGCAGAGTGGTTATGCAGCGGCCTGCAAAGCCGTTTACGCCGGTTCGATTCCGGCTTCAGCCTCCACAAAGGTTAACTATAGATTTTGCCCAGGTGGTGGAATTGGTAGACACAAGGGACTTAAAATCCCTCGAAGGTAACTTCGTGCCGGTTCAAGTCCGGCTCTGGGCACCAATTTAGAATAGTGAGTTAAAAAGTTTAATTGAATTATGCTTTATAATTGCATTGATAAGATGAAATATAAATACGGAGTTTAAATATCATGTCAGACCAAGTTCAAATAAATAATGTTTTAAAAGATGATGAAATCAGTTTGCATGATTTATTTTTTATACTTTGGGGTAAAAAGCTAGTGATTACACTCATTTCAACATTTTTTGCTATTTCTGCAGTTTTTTATGCTCTTTCTTTGCCTGATATTTATAGATCAGATGTAGTTTTGCAAGTTGCAGGCTCAAATGGTGGAAGTATTCAATCTGGATCTGGTTTTGGAGGGATTGCAGCATTAACAGGAATATCTATTCCAGGCAGTGATATGGATGAAAAGGCAAACATTGCAAAGCAGACAATAAATTCAAGAGATTTTGCAAAGCATATTTCTTCTTTTGAGGGGATTATCCCGTCACTGATGGCAACCAAAGAATATGATCCCCAATCACAAAAAATTATTTTTGATGAAGAAGTGTTTAGTTCTTCAGATAATACTTGGATTGCTTCCGTACCCTCAGATTATGCGATACATAAGAAATTTCGTTCTGCTGTAGATGTATTTATTGATATTGATACAGGTTTTCTAGCAATAAGTGTTGATCATCAATCTCCATATTTTGCAAAAAGATTTCTAGAGTTAATCATAGAAGAGCTTAATAATTTAGAAAGAACTAGAGATATCGAGGAGGCTCTAAGGTCTCAAAAATATCTTTCTGAGCAGCTAAATATATATAAAGTTGCAGACATACGGAACTCTATTAATGCACTGATTCAAATGCAATTTGAGAAACAAATGCTTGCGAATGTAAAAAAAGACTACCTTTTGAGAGCGCTTGATTCTGCCTATGTGCCTGAAAAAAAATCAGCTCCAGTAAGATCAATGATTGCAATAGCAGGAACATTTTTAGGTTTCATGCTTTCTATATTTGTTGTCTTAATCAATCACTTTATATTTCAAAAACCAAAATAAGTTTTTTCTGAACTTAAGATTAGATAAATAATGAATTTTCTCATTACCGGTGGGGCTGGATATATTGGCTCACATATTGCCCTCATGCTTTTAAATAATGGACATAAAATTACAGTTGTAGATAATTTTTCTAATAGTAATTCAAGTGTTATTAATAAATTAGAATCTCATACAAATTCAGAAATTACATTGTATGAAGTAGATATTTGCAATCAAGAAGATTTAAAAAAAATTTTTCAAACTCAAAAGTTTGAAGCCGTAATTCATTTAGCAGCTTTAAAGTCTGTTTCAGAATCAGTGCTACATCCAAAAAAATATTTTCACAATAATGTATACGGGACTTCATGTTTGCTTGCATCGATGAAAGAATTTGGCGTAAAAAAATTAATTTATAGTAGTAGCGCTACAGTTTATGGATCACCAAGATACCTGCCAGTTGATGAGTTACATCCATTATCATGCACCAACCCATACGCTGAAACAAAATTACTTTGTGAGGAAAACCTCAAAGAAATTACATTACAAGAAGATGGATGGAAGATAGTATGCCTAAGATATTTTAATCCAGTTGGCGCTCATGACAGTGGGATAATAGGTGACGATCCAACCGGCATTCCAAATAATCTTATGCCATATATTGTTAACGTTGCTAGCGGACAATTACCTTTTATTAATGTTTTTGGTAATGATTATGATACATATGATGGAACTGGTGTAAGAGATTATGTGCATGTAATGGATTTAGCTGAATCACATTTGCAAGCCTTAAACTATATAGGAATCAAAGCAATAGAACATAAAGAGATTGTACTTAGCAAAAAAACTCAAACTAAAGATATAAGTATATTTAATATAGGAACTGGTAAAGGCCATAGTGTTTTGGATTTAATTAAGACTTTTGAGCGTGTGAATAAGGTGAGTGTTCCTTTAAGATTTTCTTCTAGAAGGTCAGGTGATGTTTCAGTCTGTTTCGCTAATACAGATTTATCTTCGGAAGCATTTCAATGGAAAGCAAAAAGAACTTTAGAAGAAATGTGTAGTTCAGCATGGATCTATAAGAAGAAGTTATTGTAAAAATTAATATGAATCATTCATTAACATCTTTATTTCAAGATTTATGGTCTCATATATCTAAAAGGCGTAAGATCCAATTCTTATTATTGCTGATTTTGACAATCTTTGCTTCTATTGCAGAAGTGGTTAGTTTGGGGGCTATATTGCCTTTTATTGGAATATTAACTCAACCTGAACAAGTTTTTGAGTCGCCATGGTTATCAGAATTTATTTCTTTTTTTGGCATTAAATCTGGTCAAGAGCTCGTACTACCTCTTACAGTTGCCTTTGGATTGGCAGCAATTATTGCAGGTTCGTTGAGACTTTTGTTACTTTGGCTAAGTATCAAGCTTTCTAATGCAACTGGTGCTGATTTAAGTATTGAAGTTTATGAAAGAACTCTATATCAACCTTTTAGCGTCCACCTAGAAAGAAGTAGCAGCGAGATTATTAGCGGCATAACTCAAAAGGTAACAGCAGCAACAGGAGTGCTTTTAGCGGTAACAGCTGTAATCACATCTTCTTTGTTATTTACCTCAATTATGACAACAATGTTAATTGTAGATCCAGCAGTAACAATAATTGCTGGCCTTACATTTGGTGCAGCCTATCTTGTTGTAGTATTTTTTACCAGTTCTAGATTTGAATTAAATAGCAGATCAATAGCAACACAGCAAACTCAAGTTGTAAAAGCTCTGCAAGAGGGATTAGGCGCAATAAGAGATGTGATATTAGATGCAACGCAACTCGTATATACAAATATATACAGGAAAGCAATTCTTTTTCTAATGAAAGCAAATGGCGAAAATAGGTTTATGAATCAAGCTCCAAGATATGCCATGGAATCATTGGGTATGGTGTTAATAGCTATATTTGTTTTAGCCTTAACTAATAGGCCTGGAGGTATAACTAGTGCTTTGCCCCTCCTAGGAATGCTAGCGTTAGGGGCGCAAAGACTTCTTCCCCTAATGCAACAAATATATGGAAATTGGTCAGTGGTTGCTGGAAGTCATGCAGCTCTAAATGATGTAGTGAATTTGCTCAATCAGCCCTTTCCTTCAAATCATTATAAGGAGGAATTAAAACCTATAAATATAGAAAATTCATTTTCCTTACAAAATATTCAATTTAGATACAATGATGATACTCCATGGGTTTTAGATGACATCTCTTTGGAAATCAAGAAAGGTTCACGAATTGGTTTAATTGGAGCTACCGGGAGTGGAAAAAGTACAACTCTAGATTTAATCATGGGACTGCTCGAACCCTCAAAGGGGAGTTTAGTTGTAGATAATAGAATAATTGATGATAGCTTAATTCGATCATGGCGCCGAACAGTTGCGCATGTTCCCCAAAGTATTTTTTTAGCAGATTCTTCGATTGCTGAAAACATTGCTTTTGGAGTTTTGCCAGATCAAATTGATATGGCCAGAGTTAAGAAAGCAGCAAGCAAAGCAATGATTTCAGATTTCATTGAAAGTAGAAAAAATAATTACAATGAGATAGTTGGAGAGCGAGGTGTTCGCTTAAGTGGAGGGCAAAGACAGCGTATTGGTATAGCTCGAGCACTATATAAAAAAGCAAACATAATTATTTTTGATGAAGCAACAAGCGCTCTTGATAATGAAACTGAAGAAATTGTAATGGAAACTATTAGAAATCTTGGCAATGATCTAACACTTATAATAGTAGCTCATAGGCTTACAACATTAAAAGACTGCACTAAGATTATTGAGCTTCAAAACGGAAAGATTAGTCGCACGGGATCATTCCAAGATATTATTCAGGATCAGGAAGATGGCCTCTAAATACTTTTTCATAGGATTAATCCCAGCAAGAAAAGGATCAAAGGGGTTAAAAAATAAAAATATTTTATCGCTAAATAATAAGCCTTTGGTGCAGCATACCTTTGAGGCGGCTAACTCTTCATCTTGCATTGATGAAGTTTGGGCCTCTTCGGATGATTTAACTATTTTATCTCTTGCTAATTCTATGAACATCAAGGATTTAAAGAGGCCTAAAAAGTTTGCAACTGATCAATCTTCATCAGTTGATGTAGTTAATCATTTTATTGACTCTCTTCCAGATAATTTAAACCATGAGAAAACATATATTGTATATCTTCAACCAACTTCCCCACTAAGAGATTCATCTCACATTGATGAAGCTATAAATCAGTTAATTGAGCATAAGAATAAATCATTAATCAGTGTCATGCGCCTAAGAAAATCACCTTTTAAATCATTTGTGATTTCTGAATCAGGAAATTTACAATCGCTTTTTAATGAACAACTTTCAAATGCAAGACGCCAAGATCTTCAAGATACTTATGTTCCAAATGGAGCAATTTATATCTTCACTATTTCAGAATTTTTATCAAGAAAAGGATTTCCTTCAAATGGAAGCTTGCCATATATTATGTCTTATAATGACAGTATTGA
>JBJLIB010000011.1:0-129909 GCA_045564015.1 Gammaproteobacteria bacterium | reverse complement strand
AGCTGCTCATTCCCAATACCAATTCCCGTTAGGGCATTAGCAAAGCCTAGTCCATGCAGCAATCCAAAGCCAAATGCAATGAGCCAGGGCGTAGATTTATATTTTTTGCTTTCACTAACCTCTAATGCAAGATAAATGATAGTAAGAGCAATAATAGCTTCTACAGTAGCTTGAGGTAGCGACACCAACTCAAATACTGATAAGCCCAAGGTAATGCTGTGAGCAAAAGTGAAAGCTGTAATTGTTTTAACTGCATTTAAAAATCCAGAAATTAAAAAAAGTAATCCTAGTATGAAGAGGATATGATCATTACCACTTAACAAATGATCAATACCCAGGGTGAAATATCCAACTGGATAAACCTGCTCTTTGAATGGAATCTCTATTGATGATCTTTTGAGGTTCATCAACCCTTCAAACACCTCTCCATTAGAGTGAGTGATTGTTACCAGCGCATCAGTGAGCACACTAAGATTATTGACTGAAATTATTTGACCTTTTAGAGAGCTTTCACAATTTAACAATATTTTTTCAACTAGATATTTTCCCTTTTGACTGGGTAATTGGCTCGTTCTCTCACAACTTTCAGGAAAAAAAACTTCTGCTCTGGCACCGATATTTTTAATAGGATACATCCAGCTAACTTCATACTCACTTTCAGTTAGCTCATTTACAACTAAATGAGCTGGATTAAACTCATGAGAGAATAATGCAGTTGAGCAAAAAAGTAATACTAGTGTTTTAGCGAGCTTGTAAGTCATTAGAACTTATAATCTGGATTGATTATAACTCTGTATTGAGATCTTATTTCATTGATGTACTCAGCGATTGCTTTGTCTTGAGCTTGCGTAAGATAGTCTTGCTGAACCTTTAATACCACTTTTTCTAGGGGAGGAGAGAATCCAGATTTAATCTCTTTTAATAAAACGATGTGTTGACCAAAAGCAGATTCATAGGGTCCGGACCACTCATTCAAAGAAAGATTCTCTATGGATGAAAAGAATAACTCACCAAAATTTTTTTTAATTTCATTTGCGCTGTTTTGATAAAAGTTTTTTCCTAAAAAAAAGGGATCGCCTATTATTTCAGTCCCATTAGTCTGATTGTCATTGAAAGCTTTGGCTGCTCTTTCTTTGGCATTAGACTCTTTTGAAAAATAGTGATGTGAGAAAGAGTAGGTTGCTGGCACGAAGTAATTATCTTTATTTAGCTCAAAAAAATTTTCTAATTCTTCTTGCGAGGGATCATCTGGAATCGTTTCTTGTTTTAAAAAAGTAATTTTCTGAGCCAATCTTCTCTTGATAATCCGATCTTCTTGATCTAATTCTAAAAGCAATGCTTCTCTGTATAGAATCTCTTCTTGTACAAAGTTATTTATAATACTAACGATCTCTTCATCGCTTGGCGGTCTTCCAACTTGGGATTGCCAAGCCGAAAGAAGACTTGTTAACTCTTGATCTGAAATATAAATATCTTTTGAATCTTGCTCAGCATTAAATCCAATATCAAGGAAAAAAATTAATAGTCCAATTGCAAAAAATACAAGTATTCTAAGATTCATTTCAGTTTCCTAAAATTTATAAGGGAATAATATTTAGCTCACTTGACTTAGGTATATACCAAATAGGAGAAGACCATGCGCGTTCTTGAATCGTTTCATCTAGATCAGGTCTTGGCTTGACTCCTGCTTTTAATGCATCCCATGTAGACCATCTGCATGTCGGATTTTCTAAAACTCGAACATAATAAAAAGCTTTAATCGTTGGATCAAAATCGGGATCCACCCAAGTAGTTTTTAACTCGACCGCTCCGACATCACTTGAGATGGAGCAATCATTGATGTTTACCTTGGCGCCATTATCTGGACAGCGATTAGTCACGGGGTCGACTGTTAGCCCATCTGAGCATGCAACATCATAAACTTTCTCCTTCGGGGTTCCAGAGGCACTTTCAACCCATCCTTTGATGATTTGCACTCTTTGAAGTGGAGCTCCTAATTTATCACGCTGAGCCCAAACTAAGAATTGTGGTGTTTGATTATCTTGGCTAAATAGATCTGCACCCATGGTGACACCTTTTGCATAGGCATTTTTAACCATATCCTCAGAATCTATATCAATTGACTGCATGTCAAAGCCAGCAAAGAATCTCACTGCCATTCTGGTGCCTGTTGTAGCGAATGTCTCTTTTCTTTTGAAGGCTTGAAAAATAGAATCTCGAGTATTTTCTTCTGCCCATGCAACTGCTAGGCCTGATGCACTCCATTGATCAAATCCAACATCTGCATAGGTTCTACCCTCAATATCCTGAATGCTTATAGGCTGATCATAAAGCTCAGCATATTCTTCCAGTTGTTCAATTCTATCTGGAGTTAAAGGTACACTTCCTCTGCCCATATCAGTTCCATCCAATACTCCAGCCTTCGACCAATAATTATCTTCATCAAATCCTCCAGCACCAGTATGAGTATCACTTGATCCTATTAGACCAAATTTATAAGGATTACCACGACCTTCCCAGTCTAAGGTTAGGCCTCTTAAATATGCGTCTCTAACATAGCCTCCTTGGGGCATGCTGTATGTTGGAGGTCTGCTTCCAACTCTTTTATCCATGATTTCAAAATCTGCCCATTCGTCATCTGGAGAAAGAAGTGGGTGAGTATCAGAGGTTCCTTTAACCTGGGTCATTTCAACCACAGGCTCATTTCGCATTCGCTTTTCAGCATATTCTATGCTGATTGGATTTCCTCTAAATGTTTCAACCTCAAACATTTGGCCATTAGAGCCATTACTATTGTGAGGCATGGCCAAAGAATCGACGCCCTTATCTCTTAAACCATCCATCCATGTCCAAAGATCTTCTGGATTTATGGAATCAATTCTGGTCCAAGGTCTAATGGGAGCATTTGAAGAATTAAAAATAACATTTCTATGCAAGTTGCCACCCTCAACATCTGTTGAAGTTGTAAATTCATAGCCAATGAACGTAGAAAATTCTCCTGGCTTATTGAATTCTTCTGCTGCATTTGCAACATCTGCCCATGCAGATTTATGCACATCATAATCAAATGATTGAAGGGCTACTTGAATGTTGTTAGTGAACCAAGCTTTCCAAACTTTTGGATGCCAATATGGGTAAGGCTTGACGATTGCTTGAGTTAAGACAGAACTGAACAGGTCGGCTCTTGCGCCCAGTGATTCAACCGTAACATTTTCGGGTCTATTCAGATTATGCATTGGCTTGGCCCATTCATTTTTTGACATCTCTGAGGATGTATCAGCATAATTTTCTATCATTCCCATGTAAAAACCATGGTCAGTAACTGCATAAAAATCTAAAGGCTCTCTTAATTTCATGTCAAAACCTAAAGGATGCTTGATGGCCTCACCTTTTGCATATCTGTAAGCATCATAAGGAGTAGCCGTCACGCCAAAAATATACGCATCAAATGAATACTTCGTATGAACATGCAAGTCACCATAAAGTGGAATTCGTTCTGGATTGGGGGGCACACTATTTTCAATTTCCGGCTGATCTATTGAGAAGTCCACAATCTCCAAAGCTGAATCAGTTTGAAAGTTTGTATAAAAGCCAGTTGCGTATATTAAAAAAATCGTTGATACAACTATTAGACCTATAAAAGATTTGTTCATTTTTATTTTATTCCCCTATATGTATAGTGTTTATTTTAACTTATTTTTTTAAGTCTTAGCGATAAATTGACACAATATATGACAATACTATATAAAGAACTTAACGCTAATCATATTTAATTTAAGGAGCAATATGAGCGATTCATCAACATACATTCCGCCAAAAGTTTGGAAGTGGGAAAATCAAAGTGGTGGCAAGTTTACTAACATCAACAGACCTATTTCAGGCTCAACACATGAAAAAGAGTTGCCAATTGGCAAGCATCCTCTTCAGCTTTATTCATTGGGCACACCAAATGGAATTAAAATAACAGTTTTGCTTGAAGAGCTTTTGGCCTTAGGTCATGAGGGCGCAGAATACGATGCATTTCTCATCAATATTGGTGAGGGAGCACAATTTGGTAGCGGCTTTGTTGAAATTAATCCAAATTCTAAAATTCCTGCATTATTAGATATGAGCACCAAACCTTCAACTCGTGTATTTGAATCTGGAGCAATCATGCTTTATTTGGCTGAAAAATTTGGTGAATTCATTCCAACTGATCCGTCCGAAAAAGCTGAATGTATGTCTTGGTTTTTTTGGGGTATGGGCAGCTCTCCATACTTAGGCGGAGGCTTTGGACATTTTTATGCTTATGCACCTGAGAAATTTGAATATCCAATCAATCGTTTTGCCATGGAAGTAAAGCGTCAATTAGATGTTCTAGACAAAAACTTATCTAAAAGACAATATTTATCAGGAGACATATTTAATATTTCTGATATAGCTGTGCATTCTTGGTATGGCACTTTAATTTTAAGGAATGCATATAACTCAGCAGAATTTTTAGATTTAGCATCTTATAAAAATGTTGTTCGTTGGGCAGAAGAAATTGCAGAACGACCAGCATATAAAAGAGGCTCAAGGGTTAACAGGGCGCCTAGTCCTGAAGACAATGCGATTGTTGAGCGTCATGATGCAAGCGATCTAGATTAGTCATTGAGAACATTGAAATGATAAAAGCTTTTAGAAATTTCATGTCCAGGCGGACAATCAGTGCAAAAGCTAGAAATCATATAATGAATACTTTCTCTAGCTATGAATTATTTCAAAAGATCAGAAGCGAAACAGAATCTTCAAGACAAGCAGCGAACAGACCGCATGAAGTTTTGTATTTTCATAAAGTAGATGACCCATACTCTCATTTAACTATTCAATGTTTAGAACAGTTGGAGTCTTCTTATGAAATAACTCTCAAGTTCATTTTGGTCGGCGAAGAAAATCTTGATGCAGTTCATGAACCTTCTTTGTACAACATATATTGTTTGCAAGATGTAAAACGCATTGCGCCTTTTTACAACATTGATTTTCAAGCCGATGAATATCCTGCAAAAGAGTTAGTAGATAAGGCAAACTCAATATTAACTGCTGTCCAATCAGAAGATCTTATTGAAATATCAACTAAAATTAGCTCTGCTTTATGGCAAGGCGATGCTGCTGCTTTGGATGCATTATCCTCTTCTTATTTTGCTACCAAGGCTGAGGTTAAGGAAAACTTAATCCAAGGCAATAAAATTAGAGATGATAAGGGTTATTATTTTGGCTCTGCATTTTATTATGAAAAAGAACTATATTGGGGCGTTGATCGTTTGCCACATTTAGAGGAAAGGCTTGCTGATTTAGGTGCAAAGAAGCTTCATAAAAATCAAAATATTTGCTCGCTAGAATTAAATGCTCCTAAGAACCTTCAATCAGATCAAAAATTAAATTTATATTACTATCCATCTTTAAATAGTCCATACACTTTCGTAAGCACCAAAAGAGTTCGACAAATGCGAGAAGATTACCCAGTTAATCTTATTACAAAACCTGTATTACCCATGTTGATGCGCATGATGACCATTCCAGGCTTCAAAGCAAAATATATTATTTCAGATGCTGCAAGAGAGGGCAGACGGCATAATCATGAAATGAAATCCATCTATTCACCCATCGGGAAACCAGCTCGAAAATCTTACTCATTGTTTCCAATTATTGATGAGGCAGGCAAAGGTTTTGAGTATATAGAAGCATTATTAAAGGCATCATTTCAGGATGGAATTAATATAGGCGATGAAAGTTTTTTACAAAATGTGGTAACTGATCTTGGCCTTGATTGGCAGGTAATAAAAAAAGATTTAAACACCAAGCGATGGAAAAAAATTCTCAATGATAATGTTGAAGACATGTATGCAGGAAATTGTTGGGGGGTTCCAAGTTTTAAGATTACTGACCAAGATGGAGGCAATCCATTTTATGTCTGGGGACAGGATAGAATGTGGCTTTTAAAAGAAGAAATATTTAAACGTTTAGGAGAATAGGTATGAAAATTAAAAATAATTTGTTAGTCGTGTTTGTTTTGATTGTCGCATCATGCTCAGATTCAAATAAATCAACAAATTTAGAAGTATCTTTGCATGACAAGCCATTATTGGAAGTTCAAATTCAGCCTAGGGCGTTGCCCAACCCAAATAAAAATGCTTATTACGGAGATTTGCATGTCCACACAGAAAATTCATTTGATGCTTATACTTTTGGCACAATTAGCACGCCTGCAGACGCATATAAGTATGCACAAGGTTATCCAATACAGCATCCAAGCGGGTACCTCATTCAATTAAGTAAACCTTTAGATTTTTATGCCGTGACTGATCACGGTATATTTATGGGGTTGATGAAGGAGGCAGCCGATACAACTTCTAAGTTTTCTCAGTATGAATTTACGAAGCCACTCCATAATCTAAATGAATCCGCAGGTACGGGATTTTTTTCTCTTATTAAAAGGCAGGGTCTTTTTAAGCCTTTTGGTGAAGAAGTTAGAGCAGGGCTTGAAGATGGAAGTATTGATCTGTCTCTTATATTAGAAGTTGGTAGAACGGTTTGGCAGCAAACCATTAAAGCTGCGGATGATGCATATGTGCCAGGCACTTTTACTACTTTTGCTGCTTACGAATATACACCCAGCTTAGATCTCTATAATAATTATTTACATCGAAATGTCATATTTAAGGATACTAACAACTTGCCCGCTCAACTTTTTACAAGAAATAATAGCCAAGATCCTGAGGATTTATGGGATTGGATGAATCAACTAAGATCAAATGGTGTTGAGAGTCTAGCCATTCCGCACAATACTAATATTTCTGGGGGAGCTGCATTTTCCTTAAATGACTATCATGGCGGACCAATTGATGAGGAGTATGCGCAAAATCGTGCTCTAAATGAACCTTTAGTCGAAATTACTCAGGTCAAAGGAACTTCAGAAACACATCCATTGCTTTCTAAGAACGATGAGTGGGCAGCCTTTGAAGCTAAAACTGGAGTGGAGGCAGAGAAACTTGTAGATAATTTAAGGGGTGGTTATGTCAGAGATGCATATCTTAGAGGCCTTACTCTTGCTGAAAAAGGCCTAACAAATCCATATAAATTTGGCTTAATAGGATCAAGCGATTCTCATGTTGGAGGACCTTCTGATAGTGAAGAATTGTACTTTTCTAAGGTTGGCATGTTAGATGGAACAGCTGAGCTAAGAGGTTCAATTCCGTTTAATAGACTTTATGGAACTTTTTTAAAAATTATGAGGCCAAATATACTTAAGGAAGTAGATGGAAAAAATTATTTTTCTGCCAGTGACAGACTTGTCCAATTTGCTGCATCGGGCCTTGCAGGAGTTTGGGCAGAAGAAAACACTCGTGAGGCTATTTATGACGCTTTTCGACGCAAGGAAACATTTGCAACCAGCGGACCTAGAATGAAAGTCAGATTCTTTGCTGGCTATGATTTAGAGAATTCAACTCTTGATGATCTTTCTCTCATCCAAGATGCTTATGCAAGAAGTATTCCAATGGGAGGGACTCTTAATATCGAAAAAAATAAAAATCCAACTTTTTTAGTCTGGGCAATAGCTGACCCTCAAGGCGCACCATTGCAAAGAACTCAAATTATCAAAGGCTGGCTTGAAGATGGAGAGCAAAAAGAGCAAGTGTTTGATATTGCATGCTCTGATGGGCTTAGTGTTGACCCGAAAACTAATCGCTGTCCTGATAATCAAGCATGGGTAGATTTAAGTGATTGCTCTATAAGCGCAGATTCAGGATCTAGAGAAATGAAGGTTTTATGGCAGGATCCTGAATTTAAAGCAGATCAAGAGGCATTTTATTATTCCAGAGTTCTGGAGAATCCAGTGTGTAGATGGTCCACATGGGATGCAGTTAGAGCTGGTGAACAACCTAGATCAGATATACCAGCTACAATTCAAGAAAGAGCTTGGTCTTCACCAATTTGGTTAAATTAAAGTTAAGATAATTTCATAGTGAATACATCTAAAAATAATGTTGCATTAGTCACAGGAGCATCCGATGGAATAGGAGCTGAATTTGTGGAGATCCTTGCAGGCCGTGGTTATGATCTGATTCTTGTTGCTCGTCGCGAAGAAAAGCTTAATGAGTTAGCAGTTAGATTGAGTGATGAATTTGGAGTTGAATGCACTGTCATGGCAGCTGATCTATCAGAGCCCAAAGCAGCTCAAAATTTATTTCAACGTATTGAAGATAGAGGGCTACAAGTAAATTTTTTAATTAATAATGCTGGGCTTCTGCATAATGGATTTTTCGCTAACCTCAGTCTTGAAGCTCAAGAAAAAATGATTCAAGTTAATGTAATAGCTCTAACTGCTTTGACTCACTTATATGCAGCTAAAATGTCCTCTAATGGAGGCGGGCATATACTTAATGTGGCTTCACTGGCTGGTTGGATGGCTATTCCAAATCAGAATGTGTACGCTGCATCAAAAGCTTATGTTGTGTCTTTTTCTCAAGCATTGTCCAATGAAATGATTGCTGCAAATAGCGGGGTTCAGGTAACTGCATTATGTCCTGGTTATACAGCAACAAAAATGATGGATAACCCTGATCAAGGTGCCACTCTGCGCATTCCATCTAGCATGATGATGTCAGCTAAAGATGTTGCTGAAATCGGTATAAAAGCATGTCTTGCTGGGAAAGACATAGTTGTTCCAGGCCTTGCCAATAAGCTAACTACAATCATTACACGTCTCTTTTCAAAGTCGTTAATAACAAAGGTTTTTGGTTCTTTTTATAGAAAGAACATGGACTGAAAAGTTAGAATTATTTTGCTAAGGTTTTCATATGAGCGAACAAGCTATTAAAAAAATACTTATAACTGGTGCCAATGGATTCATTGGCGGATCATTGATGCGTTATTACCAAAACCAGGGTCAAGATGTTGTAGGCGTTGATCTTATTGGTAATGGTGACGATATTGTTGAGGGTGATATATCTCAACCTGATTCAATCAGCCAATTGTTAACTGAAAGCGATGTGATTATTCATACTGCTGCTCTTGTATCTAATGCAATGCAAGACTCAGATATGTGGCGAGTAAATGTCTTGGCAACTCGTAACTTAATTCAAGCAGCAAAAGAACATAAAGTTAGGCGTTTTGTGCAAATTTCATCAATCGTGGCTTATGGTAATTCAGCGAAGGGTGAGATTGATGAAACTCATCCTGTGCATGCCGATGGAGGAAGCTACGTGTTGACAAAACTAGCCTCAGAGCATGTTGTCTTAAGCGAGCAGGCTAGTGATGATATAGAAGTAGTTATCATTCGGCCTGGAGATGCATATGGTCCGGGTAGTCGCCCTTGGATAATTGCTCCATTAGAAGCAATTGCTAAAAACCAGTTTATGCTTCCAGAAAAAGGAGAGGGATTTTTTAGACCCATTTATATTGATGATTTAGTTCGAGGTATAGCAATGGCTTCAAGGCATCCAGATGCAGCGGGTGAAATTTTTAATTTATCTTGCGAAGGTTATATGTTTACCAAAGACTATTTCACTCCTCACTATCAATGGTTAGGTAAAAAGGGACCCTTGGCAGTTTCGACCAAGCTAGCTTTAAGAATATCAGCAATGGCATCAAAGGTAGCAGACCTTATGGGTAACCTAAATGAAGCCTCGCCATCAACTGTAAAACAGCTTTCAACCAAGAGCTGGTTTTCAATTAAAAAAGCTGAACATATTCTTGGGTGGAAGCCTGAAGTTACATTTGAGGATGGCATGAAAGTAACTCGTGAGTGGGCTCAGGAGCAAGGTTTGCTAGGCAAATAATTGCCGTTATAACTTCACAAACCTTAACTTATCCTTGATTTTTTCGTATTGAAAAAGGCTATACTTATATTGGTAAGTACAGCGCAGATGCGCTATAAAATACAAACTTTAACTAGGTGAATTCAATGCGTTTATGGAATGGTTGGGGGAATGAAGATAGTGATCTGACTATGGAACTTAGTGATGGTCTTCGCGCGCTCTTGGAAGCCCTCGTTGGACCAGGCACGGCACTCAGTCAGGCAACCTTAAATGAGGTGATTGCTAAAGTTCCCAATTCGCGCCTTGGTGACCATCCGTTAATAAAAACCGAGCCAGAAATACGAGTTCGTCATGCGCGTGGCCAAAGTTTGCCTGATTGGTTAGAAATGCATAGTGGTAATGTTGATACCTTTCCAGATGGTGTTGCATTTCCAGAATCATCAGAGCAGGTTCGAGAACTTCTAGCTCATGCAAAAGAAAATAATTTGATAGTTATCCCATATGGTGGAGGAACATCGGTGGTGGGTCATATTAATCCCGAGACAAGCGATAAGCCGGTATTGACGATAGATATGGCAAAAATGAATTCCATGTTGAGTATTGATACTGAAAGTCAGTTAGCCACCTTTGGAGCTGGAGCTCCAGGTCCTGTTGTGGAGGAAGAGCTAAAAAAACATGGCTACACACTAGGCCACTTTCCCCAATCTTGGGAGCTATCTACTTTGGGCGGATGGGTGGCTAGTCGATCAAGCGGCCAACAATCTCTGCATTATGGGCGCATAGAAAATATGTTTGCAGGAGGTACTATCGAAACCCTCAATGGCACCATGAAAATTCCAACCATTCCAGCATCTTCAGCCGGCCCCGATGTTCGTGAGATGATTCTTGGCTCAGAGGGTCGCATGGGAATTATTACTGAAGTTACTGTACGCATTACACCCTTGCCAGAGAAAGAAAAATTCCAAGTGGTCTTTTTTCCTTCTTGGGAAATTGGGATTAGTGCTGCGAGGGAATTGATTCAGCAGCGAGTAGCTTTGTCTATGGTGCGATTAAGCAACCCACTTGAGACAACCAGTCTTCTATACATGGGCGCGGGCAGCGACAGCAGCGGGGTAGTTGCCTTAGAGGAATCACTATCTAAAAAAGGCATTGGAGAAGGTAAAGTCATGATGACATTTGGGGTCACTGGCTCCGCTCGTCATTGTGATGCTGCCTATCAATTAGCGCTTGATCACTGTTCAGATCTTGGTGGTGTTGCAGATGAATCTGGTCTTGGAGAGAATTGGGCTCATGGTCGATTCCGCGCTCCATATCTTCGAGATCCGCTAGGTGCAGAAGGCTATGTTGTTGATACCATGGAGACAGCCATTGATTGGTCAAAAGTTTCTGAAGCTGCAGAAAATATAGAGCAAGCAATTCGAACAGCTTTGGATGA
This sequence comes from Gammaproteobacteria bacterium, assembly GCA_045564015.1. Taxonomy (GTDB): domain Bacteria; phylum Pseudomonadota; class Gammaproteobacteria; order Magnimaribacterales; family D2472; genus D2472. Next base: position 118,695 of record JBJLIB010000011.1, on the reverse strand, counting down.
TGAGGGCGAGCAAGTGCATGCATATACTCATTTATCTCACGTCTATGGTCAGGGATCGAGCATTTACACCACTTATTTGTTTCGCATAGGTGAAAGTTACGAGCAGGGAATGAATAGATGGATGAAGTTAAAAAAAGCTGGAGCTGATCAGATTGTTGCTCATGGCGGCACTATTAGTCATCAGCATGGTGTAGGTAGTGACCATAAGAATTATTTAACAGCTGAAAAAGGCGAGCTTGGCATCGCTGCAATTAATAGTTTATGTGAACAATTTGATCCCAAAGGTCAAATGAATCCAGGAAAGTTACTTCCTGATAGCAAGAATTAATTTGTCATGACAGGATTTACTAATCGCGAAAAACTTTTATCTAAAATGCGTAATGGTGAGCATTTGGATTGGGATATTATTGTTATTGGTGGGGGTATTACTGGCGCTGGCGTTCTTCGTGAAGCGCGACGCCAAGGTTACAAAACATTATTGCTTGAGCAACAAGATTTTTCATGGGGTACTTCAAGCCGATCATCGAAAATGGTTCATGGAGGCTTGCGCTACCTTGCTGCGGGCGATATAAAACTTACCAAAGAATCAGTTCAAGAAAGACAGCGACTGTTAAAAGAAGCTCCAGGATTGGTTGATCCTATTTCTTTTTATTTCACTTTTAGAAAAGGCAAATTCCCTGGCCGCATAGCCATGAAGATCATTTTAACCATCTATGACTTTTTTGCTGGGGCTCAAGACAATAGATACTGCAACAACAAGGAATTATTGGAACGTTTTAAAGGTCTAGATGACAACAAACTTCAGGGGGCAAGTTGTTATACAGATGCGATGGTGGATGATTCGCGATTAGTTCTTCGCGTATTACAAGACAGTATTGATGATGGTGGCTATGCCCTAAATTACACAAAAGCTGAAGATCTCTTATTAACAGATGGCCAGGTTTCTGGCGTGAGCATTCAAGACAGCGATCACTCTGGATTAATTCACTTAAATGCCCCGGTCGTTATTAATGCTACAGGTGCCTGGGCAGATAGACTTAGAAATGTTGTTAATAGTGAGACTCGCATTAGGCCATTGCGTGGCAGTCACATTATTATTGCTAAATCCTTATTTCCCATTTCTGATGTCATGACTTTCCTGCATGTGGATGATAAGCGAGGTGTTTTTGTATACCCGTGGGAGGGAACAACGGTTATCGGCACAACAGATATAGATCATGATGGAGATATAGATATTGAGGCCGGCATTTCTGATCAAGAGGTAGATTACTTATTAAAAGCTTTCAATAGCCAATTTCCAAACAAGGCACTCAATCGCAGTGATGTCTTATCAACCTGGGCTGGCGTTCGCCCCGTGATTGGTGCAGAAAAAAGCAAAGATCCCTCAAAAGAACGTCGAGATCATGCTGTTTGGTCTGATAATGGATTGATTACTGTTAGTGGTGGCAAGCTTACTACTTTTCGATTGATCGCACTGGATGCTCTAGCAGCAGCCAAAGATAATCTCCCTAAAGCTAAAGAGATTGCCGACGATAGGGTGTTCTTAACTCCAACAATTACTGCCCAGTCTCTTTCACCTGAAAATACTAGTTGGGCTCAACGTTTGCTTGGTCGATATGGTGAAAAAGCGATTGAGCTGGTAAATGAAAGCTCGCCAGATGAACACCATAATCTTAATGAAACAGAATTCTCTCTAGCTGAATGCCGCTGGGCGATAAAATATGAAGCTGTGGAGCATCTTGATGATCTTTTGCTTAGAAGAACGCGTTTAGGTATGTGTCTACCCAATGGAGGCACTAATCTCTATCCAGCTCTACAAGAACTATTTTCATTGAATCAAAATTGGGATGATGAACGATGGCAAAAAGAAGTCACTCGCTATGAAACAATTTGGAAAAAGTATTACAGTCTTCCTAGCAATGTCTAAGAATAGGTTCTTATGAAAAACGAAAAGTATTTTCTGAGTATTGATAATGGAACTCAGAGTGTTCGAGCCATCGTTTTTGATGGAAACGGCCAGCTTATTGCAAAAAGTAAAGTTGACATTGAGCCTTATTTTTCCTCTCAGAAAGGATGGGCAGAGCAGCATGCAGATTATTTTTGGGATTCCTTGTGTCAGGCATGCCAAGAACTGTGGCCACAGCTATCTATACCCAAGGAAGCTATTGCAGCTGTTTCAGTCACCACCCAGCGTGCAACAGTGGTCGCCATGGGAGAGGATAATCAACCTTTGCGACCTGCTATTAGCTGGTTAGATCAGCGACAAGTAAACACTAAGCCTAAGTTAGGCAAAGTAGAATCAGCCTTAATGAGCTTAATTAGAGCTAAGCCATTGGTGGATTTAATGCATGCAGAGGCTGAAGCTAATTGGATTGAGCAAAATGAGCCTGAGATCTGGAAGCAGATTCATAAATTTTTACTCTTATCTGGCTATCATAATTACAAACTCACTGGTCAATATAATGATGCTATCGCTAGCACTGTTGGGTTCGTGCCATTTGAATACAAGACTCAACAATGGGCAGAGCAAAAAGACTGGAAGTGGCGTGCTATGCCCATTCGTCCAGAAATGTTACCAGAGGTTTTGCCAGCAGGATCAGTGCTCGGGGAAATTACTGAAGCTGCAGCTGAAGAAACTGGGATTCCTCAAGGACTTCCATTAATTGCTAGTGGCTCAGATAAAGCCTGTGAGGTTTTGGGAACTGGCTGTATCGATAATGAAACAGGTAGCTTGAGCTATGGGAGTCTAGCTACTCTTAATATTACTTCTGACAAATACCTTGAAGCTATTCCTTTTTACCCAGCATATCCTGGCGTCATACCTAATACATTTAATATTGAGATGATGGTCCAACGTGGATATTGGATGGTGAGCTGGTTTAAAAAAGAGTTTGGACTGCAAGAAGAACAATTAGCAGCCAATCAAAATCTTCAGCCCGAGACCTTATTTGATGAATTGCTTACCAAAGTCCCTGCTGGTTCTGATGGTTTAATGCTTCAACCTTATTGGTCACCTTCAAATGGTGATGGACCAGAAACTCGTGGCGCTATTATTGGCTTTAATGAAGAGCATACAAGGGCTCACCTTTATCGCGCAATGATTGAAGGACTGACTTACGCCTTAAGGGAAAGTAAAGAACTCTTAGAAAAAAGAAGTAAAAAAACTATCTCTAGGTTGGTTGTATCTGGTGGCGGATCGCAAAGTGATGAGGTAATGCAAATCACTGCCGATATTTTTGGCATGACTGTCTTTCGTCCACATACCTTTGAAACGTCTTCTCTGGGATCAGCTATTGCCAGCGCTGTTGGGATTGGTTTGTATCCAGATTTTTCTTCTGCTGTCGATAAGATGACTCATCTAGGTAAAAGATTTGATCCTATAGATGCCAATCAAAAAATCTATAATGACCTCTATCATAAGGTCTACAAAAAGATGTATGGCAACCTCAAACCAAGTTATGAGGCAATATGGTCAATTACAAACAGAGCTTAAATTTCAGATAAAGTAAAATTTTCTTGACTTAGAGTTAGCTTTAACTGTTAGACTTACCCATTAATTTTTTTGGGGAGAAGAAAATGCCAGAGATGTCACTTTATGGTTGGTTTCATACCTTTATGGGAATTTTTGCTTTGTTAAGCGGATTCTATTCTTTAGTTAAATATAAAATAATAGATTCTCAGAATACATCTGCAAAAATCTTTTTAATTTGTACATTAGTTGCAGCAGTTACTGCGCTTACTTTGTATAAGCAGGGCGGATTTGGTGTAGGCCATATGTTAGCTGTTTTAACATTGCTTGCATTAATTGTTGGCAGAGTTAATGAAAAAGGATTATTTTTTGGCTGGTTAGCACCGTATTTTCAAACTATCTGTTACACCTCTCTCTTTCTATTTCATTCTATTCCGGCTATTACAGATGGATTACGACGGCTACCTGTTGGCGATCCTGTAATAACAACTTTGACCGACCCTCTTTTGATGGGTTTTTATGCAGCCTTTTTCTCAATATACATAGTAGTGCTGGTGATGCAGATGCTATGGATCAAGAGGAGCACTTAAGATGAGCTTATATACCATTGCCCAGGCTTCAGAGGAGGTTGATCTAACCCCTTACACTCTTCGTTATTATGAGAAAGAAGGTTTGCTTCCTAATGTGACAAAAGATTCTGCTGGTCGAAGAAAATACCATGATGATGACTTGCAAAGAATTGGTTTTATTAAATGCCTGAAGGGAACCGGTATGTCATTGAAGCAAATTAAAGAATATGGAGACCTTTACGAGAAGGGTAAAGCAAAATTTAAAGAGAGAAATGCCATGCTCGAAGAGCATCGTGAAAAGATTCTACAAGAAATAAAAATTCAAAAGAAATATCTAAAAATGGTTGAAGCTAAGATTGAAATGAAAATCTAGCTATGAACTATAGAGATTTCAAACCTTATTCAAAGATTAGCTCTTTAACACTTGGTGGCGGCGGTATCGGCCAAGTATGGGGTGAAACAACATCTAAAGAAGCAATCAAAACGGTTCATGCTGCTCTAGATCATGGCATTAATCATTTTGATGTCGCACCTATGTATGGAAAAGGTGAGGCTGAGAGAGTAATTGGCCAATCTTTGAATGGATTAAATTTAGACAATTTATTTTTCACTACCAAGTGCCAATTAGGAACTCTCCCTGATGATGAAGTCTACGATAAGTTAAATGATTCTCTAACTAGAAGCTTGGACAACATGAAATTAGAAAAGGTCAATTTATTTTTACTTCATTCTCAATTAATCGAAGATAACTACAAGCTGTTTAAGTTTGATGAGATGCGGGCAAAAAGTGCAACTACTTTAAGTTGTTTTTTTAATGCAGCTATTCCAGCTTTTGAGCGACTGCAGAAAGAGGGAAAGATAGATCATTGGGGGATTGGTGGGCTTGGACAAGAGGAGGCAATTATTCAAGCTTTAAACCATTCTCAAGTACCTAGCGCAGTTCAATGTGTTATTAACCCATTAAATTCTGCTGGAGCTATTGGCTATGTTTCAGAAGCCTTTAATCCTCTAGCAATTTTATCTGAGTGCCAACAGCTGGACATTCCAATTTTAGCAATTAGAGCAGTTCAGGCTGGAGCCTTAACCTCTTCAATGGATAGATCTCCCCATGAGTCTGGTTTTGATAAAAGTGATTTTGATGATTTTGATAAAGCCGAACCTTTTAGGGATCTTGCAATTGAGTGGGGCGAATCCCCTGCGAGTTTGGCGCACAGGTATGCTTTGAGCATTAAAGGAGTTGCGTCTGTAATCTTAGGAGTTAAAAATAGAACTGAGTTAAAAGAATGTGTTGAGGCTGAGGCAAAAGATCTTCTATCTGATAGTGAGATTCAGCAGATTGAAAATTGCCTTAAAGGTTAATATTTGAAGGAGTGATTGATGGATACATATCAAAATAAAATAGCGTTAGTAACTGGTGCGTCAACCGGAATTGGCAGAGCCATGGCCATTGATCTTGCAGCAAAAGGAGCTGAGTTAATTTTAACCGCTCGATCTAAAGAGCAATTAGATGCTTTAGCAAAGGAGATCCAAGGAAAGGGAGGAATGGCACATGTTTTTGTTGAAGATTTGGCTCAACCGGGTTCAGGTGAAAGATTGCATCAGCAAGTTCTTGCTTCAGGTCTTCATGTAGATGTATTAGTTAATAATGCAGGTTATGGCAGATGGGGTCAATTTGGAGAGTTCCAAAGAGATGATTATGCAGCCATGATTCAACTAAATATAACTTCTCTGACTGATCTTTGTCATTTATTTATGCCAGCTATGGTAGATAAAGGTTTGGGTGGAGTTATCAATATAGGCTCTTCCGCCTCATTTTTACCCGTTCCATATGCGACTGTTTATTCCTCCACTAAAGCATATGTTTTAATGCTATCTGAAGCTTTGCGATATGAGTACGCAGAAAGCAATGTTCGAGTTATGGCCTCATGTCCTGGAGCTACTGATTCAAACTTTAGAAACACTGCTTCAGAAAAATCGTCTGAAAGACTCAAACAAAGAATAAGTAAATTAAAAGGTGATGGTCAGGTTGGGGATACATGTGAAAGAGTATCACAAGAAACTTTGGATGCTTTTTTACAAAATAAGCACTACATAGTTCCTGGCAAAGGCAATTCTAAGTTTGCATTTTTACCTAGGATTTTATCCAGAGCCAAGGTATTAAAATTTACTGGCGATGCCTTTAAAAAACATACTGCAAGTTAGTTTTACCCGAAAGGATATTTTTTTAGTAGCATAGGAGACCATGGCTATTAAAAACCGACCAGAATTTGAAAAATTCATTCGCAGAGTTGAAAAAAGCTCTGATGAATTTCGTGCATCTTCAACAGAAAAAAGACATTCTAAACAATATAGAACTGCTCGAGAAAACCTTGCTCATTTAGTCGATGAAGATAGTTTTTTAGAGTTTGGTCAATTTGCAGTCGCAGCCCAACGCAATCGTCGAGACTATGAAGAACTACAAGATAAGACCAATGCCGACGGTATTATTACCGGTTTTTGCTCTGTCAACTCAGGATTGGTTGGCTCAGAAAGCTCTCAAGCTGTTGCAATTGTTTATGATTATTCTGTCCTGGCTGGAACCCAGGGTGCTTTTCATCACTTGAAGCTGGATCGAATCTGCGATCAAGCTAAAAAGTTTGAGCTCCCGATTGTAATTTTTACAGAAGGTGGTGGCGGCAGGCCCGGAGATACCGATGTATTAGTTCAGATGGCCGGATTACACATACCATCTTTTTCTACTTGGGCTCAATTAACTGGGAGCTCTTTAAAAATTGCAGTCAATAATGGTTATTGTTTTGCTGGTAATGCTGCATTATTTGGCTGTTCAGATTTTAGGATTGCAACCAAAACTTCATGGATTGGTATGGCTGGTCCAGCGATGATAGAAGGGGGTGGGCTGGGTGTATTTGAGCCAACTGACATAGGCCCTGTTTCAGTGCATGAGAAAAATGGAGTCGTAGACTATGTAGCTGAAAATGAAGAGGAGGCAACTTTAGTTGCAAAAAAACTTCTTTCTTATTTTCAAGGCCCTGTCAGTGAATTCTCTATTAATGATCAAGAAATTCTTCGCAATATCATGCCTGAGGATAGACGTTATACCTATGAGGTTCGAGAGATTATCAATACAGTAGCCGATGAAGATAGCTTTTTAGAGCTTAGAAAAAATTATGGCCAAAGCATTGTGACAGGCTTTATTAGAATAGAGGGCAAGCCTTTTGCCCTTCTTGCAAGTGATTGTCAAAAACTTGGAGGTGCAATTGATTCTGAGTCTGCTGAAAAAGCTGCAGAGTTTATATCTATTTGCAATGCTCATGATCTTTCAATTCTTGTGCTTGCTGATACCCCTGGGTTCATGGTTGGCCCTGCAAGTGAAGAGGGCGGTGCCGTAAGAAGAATGGCCTCTCTATTCAAACAAGGAGCAAATATCAAGGTTCCGCTTGTGGCTATCTTTCTTCGTAAAGGATATGGGTTAGGAGCGCAAGCTTTGGTAGGAGGCAGTCTTCATAATCCTGTCTACACAGCAGCATGGCCAACAGGAGAATTTGGCGGTATGGGCATTGAGGGCGCTGTTAAGCTGGGATACAAAAAAGAACTAGAGAGTATTGAAGATCTTGATAAGCGTAAAGAACTTTTTGATAAACTGGTTGCTAAAATGTATGAGGTTGGTCAGGCAATTGAAGCTGCATCTTTTTTAGAAATCGATGCAGTTATTGATCCAGTAGAGACAAGGAATACTGTGTTGAAAGCTTTTCAATCTGCACAAGGAAATTTATGAAGAAAATTTTCACAGCTCTTTCAATTATTCTTATACTTTTGTGGGTTCCTTATTTTGTTCAAACATATAACCTTAAAACTTTAACTGCATCAGATCTTCCAACTGAGGGTGCTTGGGCATCTCTGGAACAAGGCAACCTTTATTACCGCTGGTATTACCCAGAGGCACAAGTTGCAAATAATGAAACAGTTGTATTGGTGCATGGATTTTCAACTCCTCATTTTGTTTGGGATGGAATGAAAGGCTTTTTATTGGATGCAGGTTACTCAGTCCTAGTCTTTGATCACTATGGTCGAGGGTATTCGGAGAGACCAAGAATTAGATATACCAAGGATGTTTTTGTTCAATCTCTTAAAGGATTGCTGGATTCTCAAGAAATTTTTGAAGAGGTGCATCTGGTTGGTTACTCAATGGGTGGTCCTATAGTTGGCCATTTTACTAATGAGTTTCCTGACATGGTTCAAAGCATGTCTTTGATTGCTCCAGCAGGTTTTATGGTTGAAAACCCAACCAAGGATTGGTGGATAATGAAACCATTAATCGGAGAGTGGTTTCTAAATGTTTTTGGTTCTAGGCTTGTCTTTCAAGGTAATGAAGAGAATGATGAGCCGCCAAGAGAAGACGCATTGGCTTTATCAAAAAAAGATTTTATTAAAAAAGCAGGAATACAGATGCAATATAAGGGCTTCATTCATGCTTTGCTATCAACAGCTCGCAACTTCAATTTATTTAGCACCCAAGAAATGTTTGGTGAAGTTGGTAATTTAAATAAGCCAACCCTGACTATTTGGGGGACCGATGACGGCGTTGTTCCATTTAAAGGAAGTGAAGAACTCATGCTTTATATTCCTCAATCTAAGTTAATTGTCTTAGAAGGAGGCAAGCATGACATTACTTATGCTGAGCCCACATTGGTTGGCACAGCTATCCATGATTTTTTAATGAATCTAGCTAAGGCTGAAGCTTAGCAATACTTTTTTCTAACATTGCTTTTTTGCTTTCAGCATCAGAAACTTTTGCTTTTTCTTTCTCCACAACTGCAGTGGGAGCTTTGGAAATAAATTGCTCATTGGCAAGCTTAGAGCTAATAATCTTAATATCATTCTCTACATCTGCTAGCTCTTTTTGAAGTCTCATCATTTCTTCTTCAGGATCAATCAATCCTTCTAATGGAATAATTAGTTTGTACCCATCCATAGTTTTTTCAATTGATTCTACTGGGATCTTGTCAGTAAATTGAATCCCATCTAATTTTGCAATACCTGCAATCACCGATTCATTCTTACTGATAACAGATTGCATTTCAGAGCTGAGATCATTGGAAATAATGAGATTAAAGGTCTCATTTTTAATATTTTGATTTTCTGCTCTTATCACTCTGATGGCAGAAATAATATTTATGATCTCATCTAATTGCTGTTCAGTTTCTTTATTGGATGCTCGTGCATGAGCAAAGCCACCTTCAATTATAAAGCTTGATTTTTCCACCTCTGCTAAATCTGCCAATTTAGAAGAAAGCTCCTCAGTAATAAATGGCATGAAAGGATGCAGCAATTCAAGGATGCTATAGAAGTTTGTAATTAAACTCCCAATTAAATTATTTGTTTGGTTAGCATCATCAGACTTTTGGATGGCGACTTTACTAAATTCTATATACCAGTCACAGAAATTTGACCATACCAATTCATAGATCTCTGCTGATGCTAAATCAAACCGATATTGTTTTATATGTGTTTGGCAATTTTCAGCAGTTTGAAAAATTTTTGACCCCATCCAGTCAGATAATATATTTTCTGAGCTTTCACCAGTTTGATAGCCATGATTAGCAACTTGCATTTCAATAAACCTAAAAGCGTTCCAAATTTTATTACAGAAATTTCTGTAGCCCTTGATTCTGCCTATATCAAAATTAATGTCTCTACCCGGGGAGGCAAGAGAGTAGAAGGTGTAGCGCAATGCGTCAGTACCATAACTTTCGATGCCCTCAGGAAACTGTTTTTTTGTTTGTTTGATAATTTTTTCTTTGAGTTGAGGTTGCATCATGCCTTCAGTTCTCTTTGTTAGAAGCTCTTCTAGAGAAACCCCATCTATAAGATCAATTGGATCAAGGATGTTTCCTTTTGATTTAGACATTTTCTGCCCACTCTCATCTTTAATAAGACCAGTAATATAGACTTCTTTGAATGGAACCTCTTTCATGAAGTGCTTGGTCATCATAATCATCCTGGCAACCCAAAAAAAGATAATATCAAAACCAGTCACCAAGGTGGTTGTTGGATGAAAAAGGTTTAATTTTTCATTCTTTTCAGGCCAGCCCATGGTGGCGAATGTCCAAAGGCTCGATGAAAACCAGGTATCTAATACATCATCTTCTTGGCGAAGCTCACCTTTAAGGCCATGCTTTTTTCTGACGTCTTCTTCAGAAAAACCTGCATAGGGAGTATTTGATTCATCGTACCAAATTGGAATTCTATGTCCCCACCAAAGTTGCCTGCTAATGCACCAGTCTTGAATGTTATCCATCCATTGGAAATAGGTTTTTTCCCAATTGGCAGGCACAAATTGTATTTCTTTAGACTTAACTGCTTCAATGGCCGGTTTGGCAAGGGTTTTGGCGTCTACATACCATTGATCTGTTAAGAGGGGCTCAAGAATTTGATCGGATCTATCTCCATAGGGTAGAGTGCTTTCATATTCGTTTTCAGATACCAGAAACTTTTCTTTTTCCAAGTCTTCTAAGAGCACTTTACGAGCCTCAAACCTATCCATGCCATGAAATTTCTCAGGGGCAACACCAATAATTTCAACGGCTTTATTTAGAATTGAAATTGGAGAAAATACACTTTCATCCCCCGTATGACATTGCAAACTATCATTCATGTGGAGTCCATGTCGTTTGCCTAACTCATAATCATTAAAATCATGGCCAGGAGTTATCTTGACAACACCTGTTCCAAATTCTGAATCTACATAGTCATCTGCAACAATTGGAATAACTCTATTGCAAAGTGGAATCTCAGCATTTTTACCTACTAGATGGGCGAACCTTTGATCACCTGGATTGACCGCGAGAGCCATATCTCCTAGAAGCGTTTCAGGTCTGGTGGTAGCAACAGTTACAAATTCATCAGTTTCCTTAAGTTGATATTTTATTTCCCAAATCTTAATTGTGAGATCTTTATTGATCACTTCTAGGTCTGATAAAGAAGTTTCTAGAACAGGATCCCAATTTACTAAGCGCTTGCCTTGATAAATTAGACCTTCTTCAAACAATTGAATGAATGCGCTTAAAACCGCGTGCTGGTATTCATCATCTAATGTGAATCTCTCAGTGCTCCAATCTAAACTTGATCCTAAGCGCCTGAGTTGTGACGTAATTTTATTGCCAGAGTATTTCTTCCACTTCCAAACTTCTTTTTCAAAAGCTTCTCTACCGATGTCATCTTTTGACTTGCCCTCAGCATTTAATCTTCGCTCGACCACCATTTCGGTGGCAATGCCAGCATGATCTGTTCCAACTTGCCATAAGGTATTCTTGCCCGACATTCGATAGTATCGAATCAAGCAATCCATGATGGCATTCTGAAATCCATGCCCCATGTGCAGTGTTCCAGTTACATTTGGCGGAGGGATGGCTAATGAATAAGAGTCAGATCCATCGTCTGGTTCAAATAGGCCGGAATCTTCCCATTCTTGATAGAGCCTTTGCTCTATCTCAGATGGGTCATATGGCTTCTTATCCATTACTTATAAAGATTTAAAAAGTCTTATAAATTCCCATTTAAGATTAATTCAGCTAACAATGGAACTGGTCTGCCGGTGCCTCCTTTTTTGGCACCACCATTCCAGGCACTTGCTGCAATATCCATATGAGCCCATTTAAAATCTTTTGTAAAATTAGATAGAAATGAAGCAGCATGAATAGTTCCAGCCTCTCTACCACCACCAATATTTGCAAGATCTGCAAAGTTTGTTTTGGTGCAATGAGCATATTCATCCCAGAGAGGTAGTTGCCACGCTCTGTCACCAGATTTTTCTCCAGCTGCTAAAATTTTATCAGCAAGAGGTTGATTATTGGCCATCACTCCAGTAGCTGGACTGCCAAGAGCAATAACTACAGCTCCAGTTAGAGTTGCCATATCGATAACATGACTAGGCTTAAATTTCTTTGAATAAGTCAATGCGTCACACAGAACTAATCTACCCTCAGCATCAGTGTTCAGAATTTCGATGGTTTGGCCTGACATGGAAGTAACAACATCTCCTGGTTTAGTAGCACGCGCAGATGGCATATTTTCAGCACAAACCAATAAGCCCACAACATTCACTTTAGCTTTTAGTCTAGCCAGCGTTTGCATTATTCCAAATACAGATGCAGCTCCACACATATCCCATTTCATTTCATCCATAGCAGGACTTGGCTTGATTGAGATTCCGCCAGTATCAAATGTAATTCCTTTTCCTACTAACACGATGGGCTGCTTATCTTTTGCACCACCCCTGTATTCAATGGTCATCATCCTGGATGGTTCATCACTACCTTTGCCAACTGATAAATAAGATCCCATTTTCAATCGTTCCATATCCTTTTCATTGAGACTAGAAATTTTTAGAGCTGGAAAATCTTTTTTCAGTGCTTTTGTTTTACGCTCAATAATCCTTGGTGTGCAATGGTTTGCAGGCAAATCACCAAGATGTTTTGTAGCATTCATTCCTTCACCAACAGCATGACCGAGTCTTACCGCAGCTTTAACTGATCTTAGTTTTGCCGGAGTTAAGCCAGCAAATAAAAGGGCTCCCTTTTTAACTATTATAGGTTTAGCAGTTTTATTTTTTGTTGCATTGAAAGTGTAGGCTGCAGACTCAAATGTTCTAGCTGCCACTTCAGCAGCCCACGCCACATCAAAATCTTTTGAAGTGGTTGAACTCATGAGATATGCAAAATCCTTTGCCTTGGCTGATTTGACTAAGCCCATGATCTCTTCGTAATAACGAAGCACTAAAAAACTGGCTGCTTTAGGGTCTGGTTCTTTGATAAGCAGAATATTTTTAGCTGCAATTTTAGTTGGGGCAGGAAGAAAAATAGATTTTCTAGACCCACTGTTAATTTCTTTGATTGACTCTTTAACCAACGATTGAGTGCTTGCTTGCAGGCCGTTGAGTTCAGCGGCTGCTGATGTTTTTTTGTTAACGGCAATAATCAACAGATCTGTTTTAACCTTTAATAGATCTGCAGAATTAACATTGTTTGCTGTTAGACTTGATAAGACTTTGTAAGCCATAAACCATACTCCTGATAAAAATTACTGATAAGATATTTATTGTAATGCATCAACATCCCTAAAGGCATGTATAAAAAGAATATTCTTGCAATTCATTTAAATTCTCAAATTTTTAAAGGTTTTACTGCAATCTTATTTATCCTTACGGCTTTAATTTTCTCATCAAGGCTTGTTGGATATTTTGAGCAGGCTGCATCAGGTAGTTTGAATCCGGATATTATCTTTACTGTAATTTTCCTTAGATTGCCTGATTTTCTTGCATTATTGATTCCTTTTGCATTTTTTTTGAGCCTCTTATTAGTTATATCTGAGCTTTATAGCTCTAATGGAATCTATGCTTATTTTTCTGCAGGAGTTTCTCGGTTAAGGCTTATCAAGCATATAACCCCATTTTTTTTTATCACTTTGATTTTATGTGGACTGATTAGCATTTATTTAGCTCCCTATGGCAAAGCTCTGTCTAAAAGCTTGATGGCTGAGCAGTCCTATGAAGATAAGTTATCAATGTTACAGCCTGAAACATTGGTCAATCTTGATGAAGCCGGAAGCTATCTTTATTTCAAATCTTATGATGGCGAAAAAATGACTGGAGTAACATTTTTTGTTCAAGATGACCCCTCTCTGTCAATCATTAAGGCTGAGCTACTTGAAATCTCAAATCAAGATAACAATATGATCTTAAATTTCCAGAATGGATCTATCTACCCAGACCTAAATAGCTCCAATCAAATAGATGCCTCATTCAAAAAATTGACTCACTCTATTGAAGTTGGGCAGACCTCAAGCAAATCATTCACCCTTTCAAAATTGCTGGATTATAAAAACCAGTCCAATTTTATTCAGAACCAGTGGAATGCCAGCATTCCTATTATGCTTGTTGCATTATTAATACTTAGTTTTGTTTTTGGTAAAGAGAATCCTCGATCTGGAAGAGAGGGCAGCCTTGTTACTGGGGTATTAATCTATATCTTTTACCTAAGCGTCTTAGTTGCATTTAGAGAAAGCTATGCCAATAACTTCAATCTCTTTTATTACTATTTATGGCCTGTCCATTTGGTGTTTTTATCTTTAGGAAGCATTCTGTTTTGGCTTGATGGAAGGGTTTCATTGAAAAGTTTTTTTTCTAATTCAAGAACTAGAACTATCTTAATCATCTTTTTAATATTTGTTCTCTTAGCCTGGCTAAGCACATGATGAAGAATATTTTTAATACTTATTCCAGACATCTTGTTATTAAAAGCTTTTTAATCTCAGCACTGGTATGGATTGTGATGCTGTTTCTTGATTTTGCAGTCACTCTGGTAATGGAGCTTGAAAATTTATCGGATGATAAAAATTTTTTAACAATACTCAATCTTGTACTTTATGAGCAATTACACAAGGGGATGCAATATCTAGAAAGCTCTATGTTGATAGGTACCTTAATTGCACTATCAATATTTAATCAGCAAGGCAATTTAGTTTTTTTACGCTCAGCTGGGTTTTCGCCTTTAAAAATTGTTTTAGTATCAGGCCTGGGCCCTTTGATATTGTCAGCGGCATTAATTTTTTTAGATGAAACATTATTCATGGACTTGGCAAAAACATCTAAAATTATTAACCAGCCGAACCAATCAGCCAAATTAGCTCAATGGGAGATGGTAGAAAAAAATCTAATCGGTTTAAGGCGTCTAAATGATGATGAGGTTGAAGGAATAAGGATTATTGCATTTAATGATCAGCAAAGAATTTCTTCATTCAGCATTTATCAGGAAGGTGAATTGAATAATGGCAAATTAGTAATAGCAGATCCTTCCACTCAAAAAATATTTGATTTTACTGCATCTTTTTTGCCCTCAAATAACCTTCTGGAAAATTTCTCATTGCCTTCGTTACTTAAATTAAAAAATACTTACCAACTTGAGAAGGATCTACAAAAAATTGATTCTTTAATATACTCAAGGGCGCTCTTGCCGATTTCCATCATTGCAATAATTTTTTTAGCAGGCAGTCTTATGTTTGATAGCTCCCGCTCAGGGGGAGTAGGTCGACAAATCATCATAGGTATTTCGTTTGGACTTATCTATGACTTAATGAAAGATTTGAGCGTTGCGTCATTCTTAACTTATCAGTGGCCAATATTAATTGCACACCTTTTACCAATTATGATTCTATTTGGAATCGGAACTTATAAATTTAAGAGAATCTAGTCAAATTTTTTCCAATTTAGTTTTTGAAAGAATATCATTTACTGCAAGTTTTTTTGAATCTGCATAAATAAGAAATAGCGGCATACCCAGCAGTGCCAGCATGCCACAGTTTACTGAATATCTTAGAAAGGTTTGCTTTAAAGTGATCCGATCATGATTCTGATCTGTATTAACAATTCGAAATTTCCAAACTTGCATTCCAAGTGTTTGCCCATTCTTCATCCAAAAAAATGCATAAAAGGCCCATCCGCTCAAAAATACCAATAAACTTCCAAGCGCTGGATTCAGTATCTCTCCACCATTCAACCACAGGGCCAGTGAACCCACTAGAAACCAAACTCCAAGCAGTAAAAAGAAGTCATATACTGAAGATATGATCCTTAGAAAGGGGCCAACGTAAGGTGTTTTTTCCATTAGTTTGATATAGTATCTCCATAAATCATAACTCAAATAATATGAATACAAGTAATACTTTTTTTGGGCATCCTATTGGATTAAGAACACTATTTTTAACTGAAATGTGGGAGCGCATGTCTTATTATGGAATGCGAGCCTTATTAGTTTTATATATGACAGGTGCTGTCACTGGCTTTAATCCGGGTCTAGGTTGGTCACAAATTGAGTCTCAAGCAATTTATGGCATTTATTCTGGGATGGTTTATTTTATGGTCGTCCCCGGAGGATGGATTGCAGATAATATTTTAGGACATCAAAAAGCGGTATTAATCGGAGCTTTAATTATTGCTTTAGGGCATTTTACTTTAGCCATTCCTATTGAGCAGACATTTTTCTTGGGTTTGATTTTTGTTGTTTTGGGTACAGGTCTTCTTAAAGGAAATATTTCAACTATTGTTGGTCAGCTGTATGAAGGTCAAGATGATAAGAGAGACTCTGGCTATACCATTTTTTATATGTCTATCAACATTGGCTCAACTCTTGGGTTTTTGATTTGTTCATACTTGGGTGAAAAGATTGGATGGCATTGGGGGTTTGGTGCAGCAGGCATAGGAATGACTTTTGGCGTCATCCAATATATTAAGCACAGACATTTATTGGGAGATGCTGGCATGCATCCAAACGAAATGTCAGATGATAAACGTAAAAAGCTTACTAACTATTTAAAAGTATCCCTCGTAGGAATGTTTATGGTCATCGGAGCAGGCCTTCTCGGTTTCTTTACAATTGATCCAAGATTTTTTGCTGAACAATTTGCTTATTTTCTTACAATCATTGCTGGTTTGTATTTTATTTATCTCTTTCTTTTTGCCGGACTCAATGCTACTGAAAGAAAAAATTTAATTTTATTATTTCTGCTCTTTATAGGAGCAGCTGCTTTTTGGTCGGGCTTTGATCAATCAGCGGGATCATTAAATATTTTTGCAAGAGACTATACAGATCTATCAATTGCAGGATATAAGATTCCGGTCGGATGGCTTCAGTTTGCAAACCCAGTAATCGTTGTTTTATTTGCTCCAATCTTTGCAGGGATTTGGGCGCAATTAGCTAGAAAAAATTTAGATCCGTCATTACCAATTAAATTTGCGATTGGACTTTTGTTTATGGCATTGAGCTTTCTTGTAATGATTGTTGCTGTCAACATAGCTATTGAAGCATCTCCTGTAGGAATGCAATGGCTTCTTTTGACTTACCTATTTCAAACATGGGGTGAATTAGCCTTGTCACCAATTGGCTTATCCGCATTCTCTCGCTATGGTCCTAAGCGTTACATGGGTCAGATGTTTGGTTTATGGTTCTTAGCCAGTGCAATTGGAGGCGTCCTTGCGGGATTGCTTGGAGGAGAGGCTTTAGATGGAGGGCTTGAGACTATATCACCAGTTTTTGAATTTATGATTCAGTATTATCTAGTCATTGCTGTTGCGTTAATTGCTCTATCTTTTGTTATAAAGACAGCAAAAGATTAAACATTTTTAGCTGGCTTGATTATTAGTTTCAACAAGAATCTGTTGGTAAATTTCTTGCAGCAATGCCAAGTCTTCTAAAGAGATTTTCTCATCTATTTTGTGAATAGTTTGATTTCTTGGCCCGAGCTCAATAACCTCTGATCCCGATGGAGAAACCCATCTTCCATCAGATGTTCCTCCACCATTATCGATGACTGCTTCTTTGCCATTGATCTTTTTTAAGGCCGTTTGAATAATAGATAGCAGCTCAGTTTTCTTTGTTAAATATGGCTGAGCGTTTAAAGTCCAATCTATTTCAAAGGAACATTTTGATTTTTCTAAAACTTGAATCAATCTTTCTTTGAGAGATTCCTGACTCGATTCTGGAGAGAACCTAAAGTTAAAAAGCATGTTTAAATGCCCAGGAACAACATTTGTGGCTCCAGTCCCAGAATCAATATTTGAAATTTGAAATGATGTTGGATCAAAGTGCTCATTGCCTTCATCCCAAGTAATTTGGTTGAGTTCATTAATAATAGGTCCTACCTCTAAAATAGGGCTTAAAACTTTGTGAGGATATGCAACATGTCCCTGTTTGCCGATTAGTTTTAGCTTGCCACTTAAAGATCCTCTGCGGCCAACTCTCAAGACATCTCCAACACTGTCAGACGAGCTTGCTTCACCAACTAGGCAGTAATCAATAAATTGATTCTGATCAGTCAATGAGTCAATCAAAGTATTGATTTTCCCATCAGCTGGTTCGCCTTCTTCATTGCTGGTTAACATAACCCAGATTTGAAAATTAGGGTTCGGATTATCAGCCAAAAATTTTTTTATTGATTCAATAAAGACTGCAACACTACTTTTCATATCTGCTGCTCCTCTGCCTATTAACTCCCCATCTACAATATTTGCCTCAAAGGGATGTGAAGTCCATTCCTCTTCTGGACCAGAGGGAACAACATCAGTATGTCCAAGATAGCAAAATACCTTTCCTGAATCTCCATACTTAGCTAATAGCGTTTCACAATTTAGCTCAGGTATTTTCTCTATTTGAAAACCCAGAGGAATTAACTCAGCCTCTATCAAGTCAAAACAACCTCCGTCTTCTGGGGAAATGGACTTTATTTTTATAAGTGATTGGGCTAGTTCTAGTGCAGACATAAGTTATTAATTTTTATGAAGAGTTTTATTTAATGCTACTGATTTAGGATTAATTTTTGCTTCAATAGCACCACTTTGAGAATTCCTGATAAATAACAAATTATTGCATCCTGAAAGTTCTGAAGCTTTGACCACTGATACTTTTTCATTATTAGAATTATAAGTTGTAATTTTTGATCCCCCAGTAATATAAAGACCTGCTTCAATAATGCAATTATCTCCCAGTGGAATGCCAAGACCAGAATTTGCTCCTAGAAGACAGTTTTCACCAATAGATATTTTTACATCATTGCCTCCTGACAGAGTTCCCATAGTGCTACAGCCACCTCCCAAATCTGAGTTTTTACCTACGACAACACCTGCAGAGATTCTTCCTTCTATCATTGCTGGTCCAAGCGTTCCAGCATTAAAATTTACAAAGCCTTCATGCATAACTGTTGTCCCTTCACTCAGATAGGCGCCAAGCCTAACTCTGCTGGCATCTCCAATACGGACACTGGGCGGAATAATATAGTCTGTTAAACAAGGAAATTTGTCGACTGATTTGATTTCAAGTGACTCATTATTTTTGTGTGATAAAAGAATTCTTTTATCAATATCATCAAGTTCAATTGGCCCATGACTCGTCCATGCAACATTTTGAAGAGAGTCGAATAAGTTTTCAAGATTTAATGAATTGGGTACAAAGTGCTTGTAAGAAATTAGATGCAATTTTAAGTATGCTTCCTCAACAGTTTCAATGGGTTTATTTTCTAAAATTCTGCATAAAATTAAAGATTTATCTTTATCAAGGTTGCTAATTACATTATTTAAAATTTCATTCTGAAGATTAAGTTGGTCTACATCTTTTATCTCAGTAACATTCTCTGCCATCAAGGCATTCCATATCTCATAGTGGTGACTGAATTCATCTTCACTATCTTTAAAACTAATGCATGGAAAAAAGGTATCTAATGTCTTACCAGAGGCGCCCACAGTTGCAATACCAAGGCCAATTAATGGGAAATTTTTCATACGGTTATTATAGGCAGTCTTAATCTTTATTGAAGTGCTTAAAGGTTCTTTAGTTTCTTTTGTAGTTGATTAGTTTTATTTTGCGAAATGGATGATTTTGTTTTTTCATCAATTACTCTGAAATTATCTTCTACTTTTTCACCAAGGGTCGTAATTCTAGCTGAGTCAATACTAATACCATGATCAAGGAAGATGTTTGCAACTTTAGATAGCAAATGAGGCTGGTCTAAGGTTTCTAGCGTGACCAAACTTGCATCTCTATTATTTGTAGGGGATATATGCACTCTGGTAGGGTGCTCAAACACTTTTTTGTATCTTGTTTTTAACTTGCTGGTTGCCTTGAAATCTTCAGAGGAGATTGCGTTTATAATTTTTTGTTCAATATTTTGAATATCCCTTTGAATCAAATTGCCTCCAAGGATTTTATGCCTACATATAAAAGTATTCATGGCATATTTCCCATCATTGGTTGTATAAATATCTGAATCTATAGTTTCTAGTGAAAGCTGCTCAAAGCTTCTAATAGTTTTTAAAAATAGACCAGCTTGATTCGGAGTGAAGATAAATATTTCAATTAGATTTTTTCTGCTTCTTATAAAAATGGATGTTTTTCTTTTGGAAGCAGCAACAGTTTTTGCTTGGTTTGATAGTTGTTCTAGTTGATATTTTGAGAAATAAGCATCTGGCAATTGATCCCATACCTCATTCAAAATTTCATGCCCTTTTTTGATAACATTAATTGATGCAAGCTTTCTTTCAGCAACAATTGATTTATTAGATTGCACTTCCTCAAGATTTAGTTTTCTTCTAGAGGACATAAAGAGTTGCTTCAATAAGTCATGTTTCCAAGAGTTCCACAAGGTTGGATTAGTGCCTCTTATGTCATTGATAGTAAGCATATAAATATAATTTAGCTTTTCTAAGGTATTTACATTTTTAGTAAAATTCTTAATCGTTTCAGGGTCATGAACATCAGTCTTTTGCGATATGGATGACATGATTAAATGATTTTTAACCAGCCAAGATAGTAGCTCAGTATCATGAATAGAAAAATTTAATCTTTTACAAAATTTCTCGACTATCTTTTCTCCTATTTCAGAATGATCTCCGCCTTTACCTTTTCCAAGATCATGAAAAATTCCAGCAAGATATAAAAGTTCAATTTTAGGTAGCTTATTGATCAATTCATGTTCAATCTTCATTGAAGGATCAATTTTTCCAATTTGCATTTGCCTCATGTTTCTCACAACCTTGAAAGTGTGCTCATCAACGGTGTATACATGAAACATATCAAACTGCATTTGGCCTTCAATTTCTCCAAACTCTGGAATGAGCAATCTCATCAAGCCTAGCTGCTTAAGTTTTTTAAGAATTGTCGAAAGATTTGTGGTTGATCTAAGTATTTGAAGGAATTGAGAGCCTGTTTCAGGTAATAAAAAGTAGTTACCATCAATCTTGGGTAAAGACTCTTGGATCTTTCTAATGGATTTAAAATCTAGCCCATTAATTTTTTTAAGTTTTCCAACCTGGATCAAGCTATCCAAAATTAACTCAGGTCTTTTTACCAGATCTACGCTATCAGCAATCCCCATTCGATCTTTGAATATGTAATAGTTTTTTGTATAGGGTCTTTTCAGCATAGTTAATTGATCATCGTATGCCTGAAAAACAAGCTCATTAAAATCAGATAGGTTTGATGCATGTAGGAAAAAAGTTCTCATGAATTTCTCAACAGCAGAAGACTTTTTAGATGCTTTAAGTTTTGATTTTTTAGCAAGCAACAGCTGATTCTCAAAGCTAATGCGATTTGAGCTACTATGAAGATTAAGAAAAAATCTCAGAGTTTTAATATGAGCATAGGATTGATTGATGCTCGTTATCTCAGTTTTTGAGAAAAGTTTAGCAGTTACGCAATCTTGTAATTTTTTTAATTCAAAGCAATGCTCTAAAATCCATAAAGCAGTTTGAAAATCACGTAAGCAACCTGGAGACTCTTTGAGGTCTGGCTCAAGACTAAATTCGGTAGAGTCAAAAGATTGAAATCTATGATATTGTTCTAGTCGTTTAGCCTTAAAAAATTTAGTTTTATTCCATTTTTTTGATATTTTTTTTAAATCACGGCTTAGGCTAGCAACCTTATCTTTGTTGCAGAAAATAATTCTATGAGAAAGATATGAAGTAAATTCTTTGAGATCAGATTTGGTTATATTTTCAATGTCTTTCACTGTTCGAACTGAATGTCCAACCTTTACTTTGAGAGTCCAAAGCCACCCAATGAAATCTTTAATATCTTCAATCTTTTTTGTCTTAGGATTGAATTGAATAATGGAGAGATCAATATCGGACGAGGGAAAGAGTTCTTTTCTTCCATAGCCTCCGAGTGCGACTAAGGCAAAGTCTGTATTAAGCTCTCTTCTTGTGAATTCTTTTCTAATAATCTCATCAAATTTATTTGATCTCTTGGTGAGGTAGGACTGAATCAATTCAGGTTTTTTGAATACAGTGTGAAAACTTTTATTAAAATCGAGATTAATGCTTTCTAATGAGCTGCTCAAAAGGATTCGTCACTGCGTTTAGTTAGAACCTCTACGCCAGATGCAGTAACCGCAAGAGTGTGCTCCCATTGCGCAGAATTTCTTCCATCTTTTGTTTCTACAGTCCATCCATCACTTAAGAGTTTGGTATATTTTGATCCTTGATTGATCATAGGCTCTATTGTAAAACACATACCTTCTTTGATTTCGAGGCCTCTGCCAGTTTTGCCATAATGCAGAACTTGGGGTTCTTCATGATAAACCTGCCCAATCCCGTGGCCGCAATAATCCTCCACCACTGAATAATGATTTTTTTCTGCATGTTCTTGAATAACTGCGCCTATGTCACCTAAATGAGCTCCAGGTTTTACAATATCTATTGCTTTATACAGACACTCTTGAGTAACTTTGACTAGTCTTTCATTGTGAGGCTGGGTCTTCCCAACCAAGAACATTTTAGAGGTGTCGCCATGCCATCCATCTCGAATGACTGTTACATCAATGTTTAAAATGTCTCCATCTTTAAGTATTTTTTTATCTGAAGGTATTCCATGGCAGATTACTTGATTGACACTTGAGCAGATTGTTTTTTCAAAACCGTTATAACCAACATTTGCAGGGATGGCTTTTTGCTCATGAACAATAAAGTCATAACACCTTTTATCTAAGTCTTCAGTGCTGACTCCAGGTACTACAAATGGGGTAATCATTTCCAATACTTCAGCTGCTAATTGGCCAGCAATTCTCATCTGAGATATTTGTTCTTGATTTTTTAAATTTATCTTCATTTTTTTTAAAATTTGATGGACGTTAAGGACTTATCAATATAAAGTACCCTTTTAATGCCAGCGCACAATTTTAGCTCATTAAATCCTCAATTTTCACAATTTTTTCCTATCTTTTTTACCCTTTTTGAGGAAATTCATTAATGTCTTTTCCAGCCATTTTAATTCTTGAAGATGGTTCTGTCATTGAGGGGGTTGGATTTGGTGCGATGGAGCCATCAGTTGGTGAAATTGTCTTTAATACTTCTATGTCAGGCTATCAAGAGATTATCACTGATCCATCATATGCAAAACAAATCATAGCTTTTACCCATCCTCACATAGGAAATACTGGTATTAATGATGAAGATAATGAATCTGATAGCATTTTTGCTTCTGGAATTGTGATTAAAGATTTACCAAATCATTATAGTAACTGGCGTGCAACACAATCTCTTGAGAGTTTCCTATTATCAAAGAGAACAATCGGAATCTCAAATATTGATACCAGGGCACTGACATCAAAGTTAAGAGATCATGGGTCTCTGAAAGCATGCATCGCTCCTGGAGAAAGAGGCTCTTTGTCATCAGCCAAAGAAGCTTTGAATCAATTTGGTGGATTGGAAGGCCTTGATCTTGCAAAGGAGGTATCAACTAAACACTCGTTCTCTTGGGATGAGGGGACCTGGCCAAATTACCAAGATGTCAAAAATGAAAAACTAATCGTTGCAATTGATTTTGGTGTAAAGAAAAATATTTTAAGGCTTTTAAGAAAGCATGTAGGAAAAGTACAAGTTGTAAATGCTCAAATCAGTTTTGAGGATCTGATGAGGCTTCAGCCAGATGGGGTATTTTTATCCAATGGGCCTGGAGATCCTGAGCCCTGTAATTATGCAATCGAATTAATCCAGCAACTGCTTAATATTAAAATGCCAATTTTTGGAATATGTTTGGG
This sequence comes from Gammaproteobacteria bacterium, assembly GCA_045564015.1. Taxonomy (GTDB): domain Bacteria; phylum Pseudomonadota; class Gammaproteobacteria; order Magnimaribacterales; family D2472; genus D2472. Next base: position 95,079 of record JBJLIB010000011.1, on the reverse strand, counting down.
CCATCAGCTACTTGCTCTCTCAGGTGGATGCAAAACATATAAGATGAAGTTTGGTCATCATGGCGCGAATCATCCAGTACAAGATTTAGCTTCTAAAGTAGTTTATATCACTAGTCAAAATCATGGTTTTGCAGTTGAGTTATCCAGCCTGCCTGAAAATATTGAGCCTACTCATATCTCTTTATTTGATCAAAGCTTGCAAGGCATTGCTTTTAAAGACAAGCCTGCATTTAGTTTTCAGGGGCATCCAGAGGCTAGTCCTGGACCTCATGAGTTAGAAGAGCTATTTACAAAATTTAATTTAATGATTGAGAGCAATGCCAAAAAGAACTGATATTAAATCTGTGCTGATTATTGGTGCGGGACCCATAATTATAGGCCAAGCTTGTGAATTTGATTATTCTGGGGCCCAAGCTTGCAAAGCTCTTAAGGCAGAAGGTTTAAGGGTCATCTTAGTCAACTCTAATCCTGCAACAATTATGACTGATCCATTGCTTGCTGACGCTACATACATTGAACCGATTCACTGGAAATCAATTGAAAAAATAATTGATAAAGAACGTCCCGATGCATTATTGCCAACCATGGGAGGTCAAACAGGTCTCAACACAGCGTTAACATTGGCAAAAGAAGGTGTATTGAAAAAATATAATGTTGAGCTAATTGGCGCATCAAGAGAGGCTATAGATAAGGCAGAAGATAGAGAACTCTTTGATCAAACCATGAAAGGCATTGGGATTGAAACGCCAAGATCAGGAATTGCACATTCAATGGAGGAAGCTTTAACAGTCCAAGAAGATCTTGGATTTCCCTGCATTATTCGTCCCTCTTTTACCTTGGGTGGTTCGGGAGGAGGGGTTGCTTATAACATTCAGGAATTTAAGGAAATTTGTGAAAAAGGTCTAGACCTCTCTCCAACAACTGAGTTATTGATTGATGAATCGTTGCTTGGCTGGAAAGAATATGAGTTAGAGGTTGTAAGAGACAAAAATGATAATTGCATCATCATATGCTCGATAGAAAATCTTGATCCAATGGGAGTGCATACTGGTGATTCAATCACAGTTGCGCCAGCTCAGACATTAACGGATAAAGAATATCAAATTTTACGTGACCAATCATTCAAAATTCTAAGAGAAATTGGGGTTGAGACTGGAGGAAGCAATGTTCAGTTTGGCATTAATCCTGAAAATGGGCGAGTCGTTGTAATTGAGATGAATCCTAGAGTGAGCCGTTCATCTGCCTTGGCTTCAAAAGCAACCGGTTTTCCAATTGCCAAAGTTGCTGCCTTGTTATCTATTGGGTTTACATTGGATGAATTGCAAAATGATATTACAAATGGCTTAACGCCTGCATCATTTGAACCATCTATCGATTATATAGTTACGAAAATTCCAAAGTTTGCTTTTGAAAAGTTTCCCCAGGCAAATGACAGGCTTACAACTCAAATGAAATCTGTTGGCGAAGTAATGGGTATCGGAAGGACTTTTCAAGAATCCCTTCAAAAAGCCCTTCAAAGCTTAGAAGAAGACTTGCATGGTTTCGAAAGTATCTTAGACAACTCCTCTGATCAAAATGAAACCCTCCGCTATCAACTTACTTTTCCAGGCTCTAGAAGAATTTTATATGTTGCAGAGGCAATAAGGCTGGGCTGGAATGTAGATCAAATCAACCAATTAACAGGAATGGATTTTTGGTTTCTGCATCAAATAATAGATTTAATTGACGAGGAAAATATCCTTCAGGATATGAAACTTCAGAATATAGATTTTGATAAAATGCTTAATCTTAAACAAAAAGGTTTTGCTGATCATAGAATTGCTAAATTAACCAGATCTACTTCTCAAGATGTGAGAAACCTAAGAAAGAAACTAGGAGTTATACCTGCTTTTAAGAGAGTAGATACTTGTGCTGCTGAATTTGCTACGGAAACTGCATACATGTATTCAGCCTATGAAGGTGAGTGTGAATCTCGTCCAACAAAAAATAAAAAAGTTATTGTTTTGGGCAGCGGTCCAAATAGAATTGGGCAGGGTATAGAATTTGACTATTGTTGTGTTCATGCCTCATTTGCGCTTCAAGAAGAGGGCTATGAATCTATAATGATTAACTGCAACCCTGAGACTGTTTCAACAGATTACGACACTTCTAATAGATTATATTTTGAACCAATCACAGAAGAAAAAGTCTTAGATATAATTGATATAGAAAAACCTGAGGGAGTGATTATTCAATTTGGCGGACAGACGCCTTTGAAACTTTCCGAAGTCTTATTATCAAATAATGTAACAATTCTCGGAACAGATGTAGATGCTATTGATAGATCAGAGGATAGGGAAAGATTTCAATCTTTTGCCAACCAACTAAATCTGAAGCAACCCCCCAATAGTACTGTGAAGAATCTTCAAGAAGCTGTTAAGGCATCTGAAGAAATAGGATTTCCAATAGTTGTTAGGCCTTCGTATGTGCTTGGAGGAAGGGCTATGGAGCTTGTTCATACACAGGTTGAGCTTGAAAAGTATTTAAAAGAAGCTGTAGAAGTCTCAGACAAAAAACCAATTTTACTTGACGGGTATTTAACTGATGCAATAGAAGTTGATGTAGACGTTATTTCTGATGGCAGCGATATTGAAATTGGAGGCATTTTGCAACATATTGAACAAGCTGGAATCCACTCTGGGGATTCTGCATGTTCCTTGCCACCCTACAGCCTTTCTAACAAAGTAATTGAAGAAATTGAAAATCAAGCAAAGAAGATTGCCGAAGAGTTAAATGTTATTGGATTGATGAATATTCAATTTGCTGTTCAAGATGAAAATGTTTTTATTATCGAGGTAAATCCTAGAGCCTCAAGAACTGTTCCATTTATTTCGAAGTGTCTGGGAGAATCATTGGTTAAGTCTGCTACAAAAACAATGGTTGGAAAAACATTAAAAGATATAGGTTTTTCTAATGATCTACCTAAAAATTATTTTTTTGTAAAAGAAGCTGTTTTGCCATTTGATAAATTTCCTTCTGTTGATCCTATTCTAGGCCCAGAAATGAAATCTACTGGAGAAGTTATGGGCATTGGTTCAAGTTTTGGGGAAGCATATGCAAAAGCTCAAAGAGCAGCAAATAAAATTTTTCCTGATTCAGGCTTAGCATTCATAAGCGTTAAAAAATCTGATAAAAAATATTTATCTAATTTGCTTCCATTACTTCTTGAGCAAGGGTTTTCATTGATTGCAACCAAGGGAACCGCCAATGCTATAAAAGAGCTTGGCTACGATGTTGAAATTATTAATAAAGTAAACGAAGGCAGGCCTCATATTGTTGATGAGCTTTTAAATAACAGAGTAAATTTATTAATTAATACTACTGAAGGACGTCAGTCAATTGAGGATTCTGCGTCTATAAGGAGAACAGCATTACAAAATAAATTATTCTGTGTCACAACAGTTTTTGGCGCTTTTGCACTCTTAGAAGCAATGAGCACTAATTCAGATCGTTGGATTTATAATTCTCTTCAAGAAATCAATTAGCTTCTTTCATTTGATATAATGATTGAATGGATAAACTTCCCATAACTAAAGCAGGAGAGAAAGATCTCACTGAAAAACTGCGTCAGCTAAAGACAAAAGATAGGCCTGAAATCTCTCAAGCTATAGCAGAAGCTCGCGCTCACGGAGATCTTAAAGAAAATGCTGAGTATCATGCTGCAAAAGAACAACAGGGTTTTATCGAGGCAAAAATTCAAGAAATAGAGCATGCTCTTGCGAATGCACAAGTCATAGATGTTAAAGATATTCCTGAGACTGGTAGAGTTGTTTTTGGCGCAACAATAGATTTATATGATTTAACCAATGATCAGTCTATTACTTATAAGATAGTTGGCAATTTAGAATCTGATCCTGAAGCAGGTTTAATATCTATTCAGACGCCAATTGCTCAAGGCTTGATGGGAAAAAATGTCGGTGATGAAGTCTCAATATCCACACCCTCTGGAACTATTGATCTTGAGATTGAAAAAGTGCAGCATCTCTAAGATTTATGCATGCTGATTCATGGGCGTTAAAAGCAAAAAAGCTTGGTCTTAGATCCCGTGCAGTTTTTAAATTGGAAGAAATTTTAACTAAAACTAAAATCCTCAAAAGAAATAGTTTAGTCTTAGATATCGGCTCTGCTCCAGGTGGTTGGTCTGAGTTAATAAAAACGATGACCCCATCATCAAATGTTTATGCAATTGATCTTTTGCCAATGGATCCAATTAAGGATGTAATGTTCTTCCAAGAAGATATTATAAACATTGATACAATTGAAGAAATTTTCTTACTTAAATCAAAATTTAACCTTGTTATTTCAGATTTAGCCCCCAATTTAACTGGTATAAGAGCCGTTGATGAAGAAAATATATCTGAATTAAATATTATTACCCTTGATACAGCTTTGGGGTATTTGAGCAAGAGCAATGGATCATTCATCATCAAAACGTTTCAAAATAGTTTATTGAAAAAATTAAGAACTGAAATGGAAAAGAGCTTCCATTTAGTTCAAACTTATAAACCTGCTGCTTCAAAGAGCAAGTCAGCTGAAATTTATTTATATGGAGAAAGGCCGCTATGAATTCTGTTTTTAAAAATGCATTAGTTTGGGTTTTGTTGGGATCAGCTTTGATATTTATATTTAATAATGTTGAAAATACTTCTTCCTCAAAGAGGGAAATGATTTCATATAGCCAGTTTAAGCAAGAGGTGCTTTCAGACCGAATAGCTAAGGTTGTATATAAAGGCGACCAAATGACTATCTTTGGCGAACGACTGGATGGTACAAGATTTGAAACTCGTCATCCAATTTATAAAAGAGATGAGTCTGTTGATAATGCAATAGAAGAGCACGGAGTCATTACTGTCTTTGAAAGTGTTGAACAACCTTCAATATGGTCTCAACTTTTAGTTGGAGCCTTTCCAATCCTATTGCTCTTAGGAATTTTCTTCTTTTTTATGCGACAAATGCAAGGCGGCATGTCAGGTAGAGGCGGACCAATGGCATTTGGAAAGAGCAAAGCAAAATTAATGGAAGGTGGAAAAGTGACTACTACTTTTGAGGATGTTGCTGGCTGTGAAGAGGCTAAGCAAGACGTTCAAGAGTTAGTAGATTTTTTAAGAGATCCAACAAAATTTCAAAAATTAGGCGGTAAAATTCCTCGAGGTGTTTTAATGGTAGGCCCTCCAGGTACTGGTAAAACACTATTAGCAAGAGCTATTGCTGGCGAAGCTAAAGTACCATTCTTCTCCATATCTGGTTCAGACTTTGTTGAGATGTTTGTTGGCGTGGGTGCATCTAGAGTAAGAGATATGTTTGAGCAGGCTCAGAAAAACTCACCCTGCATTGTATTTATTGATGAAATTGATGCAGTTGGGCGTCACAGAGGTGCAGGTATGGGCGGTGGGCATGATGAGAGAGAGCAAACATTAAATCAGCTACTTGTTGAGATGGATGGTTTTGATGGTAACGATGGCGTGATTGTTGTTGCTGCAACCAATAGACCTGACGTATTAGATCCCGCCTTGCTGAGGCCTGGACGTTTTGATAGACAGGTTGTCGTAGATTTACCTGATCTAAGAGGCAGAGAGCAAATCTTAAAAGTTCATATGAAAAAAGTTCCCCTTTCAAAGGATGTTGATGCATTGGTTATCGCAAGAGGAACACCAGGTTTTTCAGGAGCAGACCTTGCCAATCTAATCAATGAAGCTGCTTTGTTTGCTGCTAGATATGGTGATAAGAAGGTTGATCAAAATCATTTAGATTTAGCTAAGGATAAAATTATGATGGGGCCAGAGCGTAAATCAATGATTATGACTGATGATCAAAAAAGAATTACTGCATATCATGAAGCTGGGCATGCAATAGTTGGAAGATTAAGTCCCGAACATGACCCTGTATATAAAGTAACAATCATTCCAAGAGGAAGAGCGCTTGGAGTCACAATGTTTTTGCCTGAAGAAGATAGATATATGCAAAGTAAGCAGTATCTTCATAGTAGAATTGCTGCACTTTTTGGTGGAAGAATTGCAGAAGAAATCATCAATGGAAAAGATGGGATTACGACAGGTGCATCCAATGATATTGAGGTAGCGACTGGAATTGCTACTAATATGGTTACTAAGTGGGGCTTATCTGATCTGGGGCCTTTAAAATATGGTGAAGATGATTCAAGCCCTTTTTTAGGAAGGTCTGCATCAATGGCTCCTAAAGGTATTGGTGGAGAGACATCCAATAGTATTGATTTAGAAGTAAAAAAAATAATAGATACCAATTATAAAAAAGCTACTAAGCTGCTAAAAGATAATCTTGATAAATTACATACCATGGCAGAATCTCTCCTAACTTATGAAACTATTGATTCAGATCAAATCGATGACATTATGGCTGGAGCTAAGCCTAGAGCTCCCAAAGATTGGGATGAGCCAAAAACACCAAAGAGTAAAACTTCTAAAAAAACTTCCATAAAGGGTCCTGCAGAAGAGTTATAATCTTTTTCCATGACTATAAAATTTGGTACTGACGGGATTCGTGGTCCAGTTGAATCTAAAATTACTCCTGAAGTCTGCTTAAGAATTGGGCATGCAGCGGGAGTTATCTTAAAAGAAATGGGTTGGGAAACAGTTCTTATTGGTAAAGATACTCGTGTTTCAGGTTATATGCTTGAATCTGCACTTCAAGCAGGATTTATTGCTGCCGGGGTAAATGTTAGATTGCTTGGCCCATTACCAACACCAGGGGTAGCATATTTAACTCGATCCTTAAGAAATCAGTTTGGGTTAGTAATTAGCGCATCTCATAACAACTATTTAGATAATGGAATTAAGTTATTTGCTGGAACTGGTGAAAAAATTTCAAAAGATGCTGAGAAAAAAATAGAGAAGCTGCTTGCAGGCGATTTGAAGCCTGTGAAAACTGCTGAGCTAGGCAAAGCTCAAAGATTTGATGAATCTGGAGATAGATACATAGAGTTTTGCAAATCAACCGTCCCTCCTGATGTCTCATTTGAATCATTGAGAATAGTTCTAGATTGTGCAAATGGAGCTTGCTACAAGGTAAGTCCTTCAATTTTAAGAGAGCTAGGAGCAGAAGTAATCTCAATAGGTACAGAACCAGATGGATACAATATCAATCATGAATGCGGCTCTACTCATCCTGAGAGAGCTCAAGAGGAAGTAATTAAACAAAGAGCAGATTTCGGTATTGCGCTTGATGGTGATGGAGATCGAGTGGTCTTGATTGATAGAAAGGGCAATATTTTAGATGGTGACGATATTATGTATATTCTTGCTTATGCTAATCCAAATAGAACGGGTCCTTGGTCTGGAATAGTCGGAACTTCAATGACAAATCTGGGTTTTGAAGAAGGCGTAAAAAAATTAGGGTATAAGTTTAAAAGGGCTGATGTTGGCGATAAGTATGTAAGTCAGATGCTGCAAAAAGAAGGCTGGATGCTTGGAGGAGAGCCTTCGGGCCATATTATTTGTCGTGACTTGGTTAGCACTGGAGATGGAACAATTGCTGCATTAAAAGTTATATCTTCTTTGTTGATTTTAGAAAAAGATCCTGAAGATATTTTACGTAATTACACAAAAATGCCTCAGATTAATATAAATGTGGAAGTTGATAATAAAGACATTCTTTCAGATTCTGATATTCAAAAAAAAATAAAAGAAATTGAATCAGATCTTACCGTTGGCAGGGTTTTGGTTAGGCCTTCTGGAACTGAAAACAAGATAAGAGTAATGGTTGAGTCAGATGATGAGATAACTGCTACCAAATATGCAAAAGATATTGCAGCAATGTTTAAAAAATAACCCATGTCATTATGTTTAGTAGCAAATTGGAAACTCAATGGTTCCAAAGAATTCAACCATCAATGGGCGCTTGAATTCTTGAGAAATTTCAATGGCAACAATTTTTCAATTCTAGGCATTGCACCAGCTTCTTTGTACATCGACCATCTGAAGACCATACTAACTGATTACGATATTGAGATTGGCTCTCAAAATATTGATTTGGAAGAAACAGGGGCACGCACTGGAGAAATATCTGCCTCCATGATCAAAGACCTAGGATGTGCATTTAGCATCATTGGTCATTCTGAAAGAAGAATGTTGTTCCATGAAACTAATCAGATGATTTGTCAGAAATTAATTCAAGCTGATAATAACTCTGTAATTCCCATTTTATGTATTGGGGAGTCAGCTGAAGAGAACCAAAGTAATAATACTTTCAATGTACTTGAGCAACAGATAATTGAGGCCCTTGAGAATGCAAATGAATTAAGCGCTTTGATTATTGCCTATGAACCTGTTTGGGCGATTGGGTCTGGCAAAACACCAAAACCAGAAGAAATAAATTCTGTTCATGAAATGATCAAAGATGTAGTACAATCTCGTTTTCCAAAAATTGGTTTAGAGTCAGTTTTGTATGGAGGGAGTGTAAACTTCAAAAATGCATCATCTTTGTTCGAGCAAAAAAATGTTGATGGAGCATTAATAGGCGGAGCTTCTTTGGACGGAAGAGAGTTTGCTTTAATTGCAAATGTCTTTAATGAACTAAGGGTATAACAATGATTATTACAGCAATTAAAATTATCTGCATAATCCTAGCAATTGTATTGATTGTGTTAGTAATTTTGCAGCAAGGCAAGGGTTCTGACTTGGGTTCAGCCTTCGGTGGCGGATCTTCAAATTCCATGTTCGGTGCAGTAGGACCTTCTAACTTTCTTGGAAAACTGACAGCATTTATTGCCGCTCTTTTTTTAATCCTGAATTTAGCTCAAGCAGTATTATTAAAAAACGCTAATACTGAAGTATTGTTTACTGATGAAGAAATTCAAGAAGCAACAAAAACAACCGAAATCCCAGTAGAGTAATTCAATAAGATCTCTTAATCTTATAATAAGGTATGGTGCCGAAAGCGGGACTTGAACCCGCACGAGCTTTCGCTCACTAACCCCTCAAGCTAGCGTGTCTACCAATTCCACCACTTCGGCAAAGTGAAGAATTATAACAAGATAAATTTTTATTGCTTAAATAAATTTGAATTGACTTGACCTTCAGTACTTGCTTTCTATACACTCTATTCCTCTGCGATGCGGGGTGGAGCAGTCTGGTAGCTCGTCGGGCTCATAACCCGAAGGTCGTTGGTTCAAATCCAGCCCCCGCTACCAGTAAATATGATACGAACTGGGGCATAAGCCCCATTTTTATTTTTAGACATATGAGAATAGAAGAAATAGAAAATGCAATTGAACCTGTTGTAACCAGCCATGGCTGCGAACTATGGGGCATTGAATTATTACGAGGCAAAAAAAGACCCACAATCAGGGTCTACATTGATGCCATTGCTGGCGCAACAATTGATGATTGTGAAAAGGTAGCCAAGGATCTTAACTATGAGCTAGCACTGAATGATGCATTTTTAGATCAAGACTATGTACTGGAGGTCTCTACACCGGGCATAGATAGGAAGTTTTTTAAACCCGAGCAGTTATCTGCATTTTTAAAAGAAGAATTTGATTTAAAGTTAAGAGAAATTAAAAATGGTAAAAAGAGCCTTGTAGCAAAGCTTATTGATGTAAACAATGATGAAATATTATTTCATTGTGGTGAAGAAAAAATGACTTTAAATTTTATAGATCTTGATCTATGCCGTTTAAAACCAAACTTTGAAGAACTTATGAGGGTGAATAAATAATGGAAAGTATTGAAATTTTAGCAGTAGTTGAATCTGTTTCTAATGAGAAAGGAATTGAAGAGGGAATAATATTTGGAGCTTTGGAGACAGCCATTGCAAGCGCATCTCTCAGGCATTTTCATGAAGATGCAGATATATCTGTTTCTATTGATAGAGCTTCAGGAGAATATTCAACTCACAGACATTGGCTTGTAGAAGACGAAACCTCTGAAGACTTTCATAAAGAAACTCATATTACAGAGTCAGATTCTAATATGAGTGTCGGCGATACTTTTTCCAAGGATGTTGAGAATGTTGTCTTTGGAAGAATCGAAACTCAGGCAGCACGACAAGTCATGATGCAGAAGGTTAGGGAGGCTGAAAGAGACACAATTGTGGCCATGTTCAAATCCCAGGATAACTCTTTGATGAATGGAACAGTCAAAAGAGTAACCAGAGATAATATTATTGTAGATATTGGAAATGATATTGAAGCAATTCTTCCAAGAGATCAATTGCTTCCAGGTGAAATATACAAGATCAACGATAGGATGAGAGCCATTCTGCAAATTAAAGAAATAGAGGGTAGAGGCTCCCAGTTAATGTTAAGTAGAACTTGTTCTGAGATGGTAACAGAGCTATTTAGAATTGAAGTGCCTGAAATTAACGAAGATATAATTGAAATAAGAGGCATTGCACGAGATGCTGGTTCGAGATCAAAAATTACCGTTAAAACAAATGATGGGAGAATAGATCCTGTAGGGGCATGTGTTGGAATGCGTGGCTCGAGAGTTCAGTCAGTTTCTGGTGAGCTTGGAAATGAAAGAATAGATATTATTATCTATGATGATAACCCAGCTCAAATGGTAATTAATTCACTCGCTCCTGCAAAAGTTGAATCAATTGTTATGGATGAAGATTCTCGCTCAATGGAGCTAGCTGTCAATGAAGAAAATTTAGCACTTGCCATTGGCTCAAGGGGTCAAAATATTAGGCTAGCATCTAGGCTTGTTGGATGGGAGTTAAATATAATCAGCAGCAATGAAGCTGAAGCAAAAGAGAGAGTTGTAGAGGCAGAGTTTCAAGCAAAGTTAATGGACAATTTAAATATTGATGAAAAAGAGGCTGAGGCTCTTATAAGAGGTGGATTTTTAACTTTTGATGATATTGCTTATGCCGAGGATGGCAAACTATCCTCTGCTATGGAAATTGATGAGGCCAGAGCAGAAGAAATTAAAGCTGCCGCTGCAGATGCTGCTTTGATGGAAGCGATGGGTGAAATAACCCAAGAAGAATCAAATTTAGAATCACTTACAGAATTAGGTTTTAGCGAGGAAGAAGTTGAAACTCTTGTCTCTAATGCTCTAAAAAGCAAAGATGATATTGCAGAATTAGCTGTGGATGAGTTACAAGATATCATTGAAATCACTGAAAAGAAGGCAGCAGACATTATAATGAAAGCTAGAGAAAGTTGGTTTAATTAAAACAAAGGAAGTTATTGCATTGGGACTTACAGTAAAAGATTTCGCGAAAACCTTAAAAATTAAGGATGATGCTTTATTGGAGAGAATGAAGGCTGCGGGACTTTCGCATAGCAAGGCTTCAGATGAAATAACTCCTGCAGATAAATTAGCAATACTAAAATCATTAAAAGAACGAAAAGGCTCAACATCTTCTTCAGTTACCTCTTCCTCGAGTAGCGGAGGAGTGACGGTCAAATCAAAAGGCACACTTTCTCAACCGACTTCTTCGACTCCTAGTTCATCAGAGGGTCTTTCAGACAATATTGAGGCTAAAAGACAGGCTGCTGCAGAAAATTTAAAAGAGCAGCAACAAAAAAGAGAAGATCAAATTAAAGAGGCAATTCGCCTAAAACAAGAGCAACAGCAGGCAGCAAAGAAATCTCAACAACAAAAATCAACTCCTCAACAAAAACCTCAATCAAGAGTCAATATAAAAGATCAGCTCTCTAGGGCAGCAAAAGATTACTCCCGAAGAGAAACCAGTTTTAATGAAGGCACCGAGCATCAATTTGCAAAACCAGTCGAATTCATCAAGCGTGATATTGAAGTTCCAGAAATGATTCAGGTAGGTGAATTAGCTAAATTAATGTTTATTAAGGGTGGGGAAGTCGTTAAAGTTCTAATGAGCTTGGGAGTTGCCGCATCAATAAATGACTCTATAGATCAGGAAACTGGAATTTTAGTAGCGGAAGAGCTGGGTCATAATGGGATTGCTTTGAATGATTCATCTGTAGAAGATGAGATCATTGGTAGCATAAATTATTCAGATACTCCTAAATCAAGAGCACCAGTTATCACGGTTATGGGCCATGTTGATCACGGCAAAACAACTTTACTTGATTTTATTCGTAAGACGAAAGTGGTTGATGGTGAAGCTGGAGGCATTACCCAGCATATAGGAGCATATCAAGTTCCAGTGGGCGATTCAGTTATTACATTCATAGATACGCCTGGTCACGCAGCCTTTTCATCTATGAGAGCTAGAGGAGCTAATACTACTGACGTTGTAATTTTGGTCGTAGCTGCAAACGATGGAGTTATGCCTCAAACAGAGGAGGCGATTAATCATGCTAGAGCTGCGGGCGTTTCCATTGTCGTTGCAATTAACAAAATGGATCTTCAGGGCGCTGATATAGAAAGAATTAAAGGTGATTTAGCTGCAAAAGACTTAACTCCAGAGGACTGGGGTGGAAATATTCAGATGGTACCTGTCTCTGCACTAAAAGGCGATGGAGTTGATAAGCTTCTTGAGGCTGTGATTTTAGAATCTGAGCTTTTAGAGCTTAAGGCTCACTATGAAGGGCAAGCTCAAGGAGTTGTTATTGAGTCTGAATTAGACAAATTTAGAGGAGCTGTTGCTACTTTGCTTGTTCAGAATGGTACATTAAAAGTTGGAGATATGGTTGTTTGCGGTTCAGCTGTTGGAAAGGTAAAGAGTATTATTGGCTCTGATGGAAGTAAATTAAAATCTGCTGAACCTTCTTTTGCGGTTGAGATATTGGGATTAAGTAGTGTTCCTGATGCAGGAGAGACCTTCCAAGTAGTCAAGAATGATAAAGAAGCACGTGAGATAGCTTCATTCAGAGAGAGTAAACTCAAAGATCGAAAAGTATTAAAACAAAGAGATGAAAGTCTTGGTAATATCTTTGAATCCATGGGCCAATCAGATAAAAAAGTTTTAAATGTTATCTTAAAATCTGATGTTGCTGGAACCTCTGAAGCAATTGTTGCGGCCTTAGCTGATATTGGGAATGATGATGCATCAATTAAAGTTGTTGCTTCAGGAGTGGGAGGGATTTCTGAATCAGATGCAAACCTAGCTCTAGCTACAGATTCAATTATTTTAGGTTTTAATGTTCGTACAGACAATGCTGCTAAGAAAGTTGTTGAGGCCGAGGAACTGGCCCTGTCCTATCACAGTATTATTTATGAATTAATTGATGAAGTTAAGGCTCGGCTAAGCGGTCTATTAGACCCAATTATTAAAGAAGAAATTGTTGGAACAGCAGAGGTTCTAGAGGTATTTAATTCTCCTAAATTTGGCCAAGTTGCAGGATGCATGGTTATAGAAGGATCTATCTTGAAAAGCAAACCAGTAAGAGTTCTTAGGGATGATGTTGTGATTCATCAAGGTGAACTTGATTCGCTTAGAAGATTTAAAGACGATGTTGGGGAAGTAAAATCTGGAACAGAATGTGGAGTCGGTATTAAAAACTATAAAGATATCCGACCAGGGGATAAAGTAGAGGTTTTTGATAGAAAAGAAGAGGCTCAAACTATTTAATAGTATGTCTTCAACGAGAGTTCCAAAGATTGAAGACTTCTTGAAAAAAGAAATATCTCAAATTATCTCCTCTCAAGTTAAAGATCCTCGCTACAAATTTCTAAATATAGTTGATGTTAAATGCTCATCTGATTTGGGTGTTGCCAAAGTTTTTTATACTATTATTAATGGTGATATTGCTGACTCACCCGACAAAAGATCTCTTGAAAAATTCTCTTCAATGGTTAGATCCAAGCTCTCAAAATTTATGCAAATAAGAAGAGTTCCAAAACTCATATTTAAATACGATGAAAGTCTTGAGAGGTATAATAACATTGACGCATTATTGAATTCATTAAGTGATTAACGGCTTTCTCTTAGTTAACAAAGGTCCTGGCATTACTTCATCTAGGGTCGTACAAATTGTAAAAAAAAAATTTCAACTTAAAAAAGTAGGGCATTTAGGTACCTTAGATCCTATGGCAACCGGACTTCTAATCATTGCAATAAATAGGGCTACAAAGTTTGCATCGCTTCTTTTGCAGAGTGAAAAGTCTTATCGGGCTGAGGTTACTTTAGGTATTCAGACTGATACAGATGATGCAGAAGGAGAGGCAATATCCTCAAAAAAAGTTGATATTACTGAATTAGAAATAAAAGAAACCTTGTTAACTTTTTTGGGTGCAAGTTATCAATTGCCTCCTGATTACTCGGCACTAAAGCATAAAGGGAAACCCATGTATAAATATGCAAGAGATGGTATTAAAGTTGAAAAAGCAGAAAGAAAAATATTTATTAAAAATATACAAAATATTTTAATAGAAATACCTAAAGTGTCATTTGATATTTCGTGCTCTAAGGGCACTTATATTAGATCTATTGCTAGAGATTTGGGAGCTAGGCTTGGTTGCGGAGCTCATTTATCTGGACTAATCAGAACCAGTCAAGAAAAATTTATGCTTTCTGATGCTTGTTCATTGGACGATATAAATTTAGAAGACATAATTTCCTTAGAGAAAGCTTTCGAGGATTTGGATTTTATTAAATTAAATGAGAAGGACTCCAAGGCATTTATTCATGGTAGATCAATTGAAAGAGATTTTGATCATACTAATTTGTTAAGAGTTTATGATTCTGCAAATCAATTTATTGCAATCGGAAAAAATTCAAGTAATGGCTTCAAACATGAATACCTTGTTTAATAAGTAAATAAGTAATAAGCTACACCATCTCAGACTTTAGATATGCGAGGTTTGAGAGGATTAGGGAGCATATCCAAGGAGAAAATAAACATGGCTTTGTTAAAAGAAGAAAAGAATAAAATTGTTAAAGAATTTCAAAACAGTGACACTGACACTGGCTCACCAGAAGTGCAAATTGCTCTTCTAACCGAAAATATAAATAAATTACAATCTCATTTTAAAATTCATAAAAAAGACCATCATTCAAGAACAGGTCTTATTAGAATGGTTAACCTAAGAAGAAAGCTTTTAGCTTATCTAAAGAGAAAAAATCCAGAAAGCTATCAAGACATCATCAAATCTCTAAAATTAAGAGGATAAATAAGGAAAATCGTGGAAGAAAATAAATTAAATACTCAATCCGTAGAGTTCGAATACGGAAATAAAACTGTCAAGATTGAAACTGGCAAAATTGCAAGACAAGCTACTTCAAGCATTATTGTTACTATTGATAATTTAGTTGTCTTGACAACTATGGTAGCCAGAAAGGAGGCAGATCCAAAGAAAGATTTCTTTCCGCTGGCTGTTTTCTATCAAGAAAAATTTTATGCTGCTGGAAAAATTCCAGGTGGTTATTTCAAGAGAGAAGCTAGACCAACTGAACAGGAGACACTAACTTCAAGGTTGATTGATAGGCCTATAAGACCATTGTTTCCAGAAGATTTTAAAAATGAAATACAAATTTTCTGTACAGTTTTATCATCAGATAAAAATATTAATCCTGATATCGCTTCTTTAATTGGGGCCTCTGCGGCTCTATCAATTTCAGGAGTTCCATTCCAGGGTCCTCTCGGAGCTGCAAGAGTTGGTTTCATTGACAGCAATTATGTTTTGAACCCTTCACCTGAAGAGCTTGAAAAATCTATGCTAGATATGGTTGTGGCAGGAACTGAAGATGCTGTATTAATGGTTGAATCTGAAGCAAATGAGTTGAGTGAAGATCTCATGTTAGGGTCTGTCCTTTATGGTCATCAAGAGATGCAAAAAGTTATTAAAGCTTGTTCAGACTTAAGGGCTAAAGTAAATCCTACTCCATGGGAATATTCTGAAGATGAGTTAACCGCTGAATATAAAAGTAAGATTGCCGATACTTTCACAGACGAAATTGCTAGCGCGTTTAAGATTGCTGATAAATCTGATAGAGGAGAGGCAATAAATACTGTCAGAGAGAAGATTAATGAAGCCCACGAGGATCTAGATGAAATGGAAAGAGGCAAATTAATGAATGCTTTTAAATTGGTTGAGAAAGACGTAGTAAGAAAAAGTATTTTATCCAATGAGCCTAGAATTGATGGAAGAGACTTAGATACTGTAAGACCAATCTATGTTGAAACAGACGTTCTGCCAAGTGTACATGGCTCTTCTTTGTTTACTCGTGGTGAAACTCAAGCATTGGTTGCAGCAACACTTGGTTCTACGAGAGATGCTCAAAGAATTGAAGGATTGAATGGAGAGCAATCAAATACTTTTATGCTTCATTACAATTTCCCTGCATACAGTGTAGGTGAGATTGGTATGCCGCTTGGACCCAAGCGGAGAGAAATTGGGCATGGAAACTTGGCAAAAAGAGCTATTAAAGCTGTTCTTCCAGATTCTGAAGAATTTGGTTACACCCTAAGAGTTGTATCAGAAATTACTGAATCCAATGGATCCAGCTCTATGGCTTCTGTATGTGGAACTTCTCTTTCATTAATGGATGCAGGTGTACCTATTTCAAACCCAGTTGCGGGAATTGCGATGGGGCTCATCAAGGAAGAAAATGATTTTGCTGTTTTAACAGATATTCTTGGTGACGAAGATCATCTTGGAGATATGGACTTTAAGGTTGCTGGAACCAAAGAAGGCGTTACGGCTTTGCAAATGGATATAAAAGTTCAAGGAATAACAGCTGAAATTATGGAGTCTGCTTTAGAAAAAGCAAAAAATGCAAGGATGCATATTTTAGAGAAAATGAATGATGTAATTTCTGCTCCAAAAGAATTATCAGATAACACTCCAGCGATGAAAAAGATCACAGTTCATCAAGATAAGATCAAAGAGATTATTGGTAAAGGCGGAGCTGTTATCAAGGGTATGCAAGCTGATACAGGAGCCTCTGTAGATGTAAATGATGATGGTGTTGTCACTATATTTGGTGAAACACAATCAATTATGAAAGCTGCACTTGAAATCATCGAAGGTATAATAGAAGATCCAGAACTAGATAAAGTATATGAGGGCAAGGTCGTTAAGATTGTAGACTTTGGTGCTTTCGTAAATATTTTGCCTGGTAAAGATGGATTGCTTCATGTTTCCGAGATTTCCTCTGAGAGGGTTGAGAATGTTTCTGATGTCCTTAGCGAAGGTGATGTCATCAAGGTCA
The DNA here is from genome assembly GCA_045564015.1 of Gammaproteobacteria bacterium. Lineage (GTDB taxonomy): Bacteria > Pseudomonadota > Gammaproteobacteria > Magnimaribacterales > D2472 > D2472. The sequence goes on along the minus strand of JBJLIB010000011.1, from coordinate 77,982 downwards.
AATTAATTGGATTTGATCGTGGAAAAATGAAATTATCTAAAAAAGTATTAGAGTCGTAATCACTACAAAATAAATAATACTTATATTACATAAGTAGTAATATTTATATTAATTATAGATAAATCTGCTAAATGTCAAATTTAGCAAGTTTTTTCATACGTTTTTCTTGTCCGTAATTTCTTTTTATGGTTTTATAGGTTAACTAACCATGCAAACCATAGGGGGAAATTATGGATAATGCATTTAGAATGTTAAGCGACTTAGTTAGTAATCTAACTAGTGTCATCATTGGTATCTTAGGACTTGGTATTGTTGGAAGCCTTGCTTTCGGCGATATGATGGGATTAGATGTGATAGGAAATATCACATCATTAGTCGAGTCTTTAGCATCTAATGGTGTTGTAGGACTACTTGTACTAGCAGTTCTATATAGCTTAGTTAACAGATAAGCATTGCTTAATCTATGTTAGAAAGGGTCATTAGGCCCTTTCTAACTTTTTATAAAAATGAATCTTAATAACTCTCTTATAAAACTCACAGCCTTTTTTAATAAGTTATTAAAGTTATTGTTGCCTCTTGTAGCAGTCTCGCTATTACTAGGTATTATTTTTGGTCCCACCACTCCATTTGTTGGGGATGTTTACAAAAATGTTACAGATATCTTAAGCATGCTTGGAGAAGATGCTTTATTAGTATTGGTGTCTTTAATAATAATTTTGATATTTTTTAAGAAAGAATAGTACAGCAAGAGTGCCAAATTGCAGATAACTTTTATTATCTGACCGTATAGTATATCTCTAAGAATTTATTGATGATGGTGGCTATGGGTGGAATTGAACCACCGACCCCAGCGTTATGAGTGCTGTGCTCTAACCATCTGAGCTACATAGCCAAGTGGTGAAATGATAAAGAACTTGATTTAGAAGTCAAACGTTAAATTTAAAGTGAATTACATCCCCATCCATTACAAAATAATCCTTCCCTTCAAGTCTTAATTTACCATCTCGCTTAGCACCAGACTCTCCTTCACAGCCAATAAAGTCTTCATATGAAATGACTTCAGCTTTGATAAAGCCTCTTTCAAAATCAGTATGAATAACACCAGCTGCTTGCGGTGCTAATGAGTTTTTGCGGATTGTCCAAGCTCTAGATTCCTTAGGCCCAGATGTAAAAAATGTTTCAAGATTAAGCAGCTTATAGCCCGCAAGAATAATTTTATTTAGTACAGGCTCATCCATTCCAAGTAACTCTAGATATTCTGCTTGTTCTTCTTCCTCTAGGGTAGCGAGTTCATACTCAACCTTAATAATAGCTGGAATGATATTCATGCCATTGCTTTTTGCATAAGCCTCTATATCATCGAGATTATTTTTTGAATCCTCATCGGATAAATTAGCAACCAAGACCATTGGTTTGGTTGAAAGCAAATTCATACTCTCAATAAATTTTATTTCCTCAGTATTAAAATTATCAAGTTTTGGCAGATTTCCATTTTCCATCAGCTCTTTTAAAGATTGAATAATTGACTTATGTTTCTTTGCATCTCCATCTCCTGACCTAATAAGCTTCTCTAACTTCTGCTCTCTTTTTTCTAGAACTTCAAGATCTGCAAAAATCAATTCAAGATTAATGGTCTCAACATCTTTTAATGGGTTAATTGCGCCATCTACATGCACGACATTCTCATCATCAAAGCATCTAACCACATGAAGTAGGGCGTTCATTTCTCTAATGTTAGATAGGAATGCATTTCCTAAGCCTTCGCCTTTAGATGCTCCTCTTACAAGCCCAGCGATATCTACAAAGCTCATTGTTGTGGGAATTACTTTTTCAGAATTTACGATATTGTTAATGCTATCTAGTCTTTTATCCGGAACATTCACTATTCCAAGATTTGGTTCAATTGTGCAAAATGGAAAATTTTCAGCTGGAATAGAGGATTTTGTAATTGCATTGAATAAAGTTGATTTTCCTACGTTAGGCAAGCCCAAAATGCCGCATTTAAATCCCATCTTTATTCAGTATGAAGTTTTAGTTGAGCATTCTGCATATCATTGTTGCTTAAAAGCTCAATAATATTATTAAATTTATAAAAGCTTTCTAGTATCGAGTCTTTTTCAACTGGTTTAAATTTACCTAAAACCCAGTTTGTAACATCTACTTTGTTACCAGGATGCCCAATTCCTACTCTTAATCGGATAAAAGATTTTCCTGAATGAGATATGATGCTCCTCAGCCCATTATGACCACCGTGACCTCCGCCTACTTTTAATTTCAGGCTACCAATAGGCAAGTCCAAATCATCATGAATAACAATCATTTGCTCAAGGCTAAAATTATTAGATTTTATAATTTTGTTAATTGAATGACCGGATTCATTTACGTACTGATCTGGATACCCCCAAAGGATTTTCTCATCAGCAGATGTAGCAACACTAGCTTCAATTTTTTTCTTTGATTTAAGAGACAGACCGCAATCATTTGCAATACTTTTGACCCAATCTTTTCCAATATTATGCCGAGTCCCATTGTATTTTATGCCAGGATTTCCTAAGCCAATAATACAGATATTAGGCACAGATATAATGAACCCTAATCACTAGATTCTGCTTCTTCAGGAGCTGCATCACCAGAATCATCTTGATCTGCGGATGCCTCTTCTCCTTCAACGACTTCACCTTCTTCGCCTTCAGGAATAATCTCTGGTTCTTCTTCTTCTGCTCTTGGAGGATTAACCGAAACAACCATTTGATCATTTTCCTCATCAAAACCAGGAATCTCAGCACCTTCAGGTAGAGAAATATCTGATAAACGGATCGCCTCATTTAGCATCAAGTTTGTAATATCGATCTCAATGGCTTCAGGGATGTCTCCAGCCAAGCAAGCTATTTCTATTTCTGAAATTGCCTTAGCCAGAACACCACCATCTGTTTTAACGCCTTCACAATCCTCCTCACCATTGAATCTGAATGGAACAACAACTTTGAGCTTTGTTTTCCTAGAGACTCTTTGAAAATCTGCATGAAGAAATTTACCTTTTACCGGTTCTCTTTGAAGCTCTTTGAGAACAACTTTCTCTTCATTGCCTTCGAGTAAAATTTTTAAAACCTGAGTATAAAAAAGTTCATTCTCTGAAGCTTTTGTAAGTTCATTAAGCTTTAATTTGATATTCTTTGATTCTTCTTCATTTCCATAAATAATTGCAGGAACCATCGAATCTTCCCGTCGAATTTCTCGAGTTTTATTTGTTCCAGTTCTAACTCTTAGATCTGCATTTAATATAATTTCGTTTGACATATGCCTTACCTTGTAACTTAACTTTCTACAAAAATAGAGCGCTTAGCGACTCTTCGTTGTTTAATCTTCTGATGCACTCTGCAATAGTAGGGGCAAGAGAAATGACGCGTATTTTACTGCATTTTTTTGCTTCTGGGGATAAAGAAATGGAATTGGTTACAACTAATTCATCTATTGAAGAATTGGAAATTCTTTCAATTGCTGGCCCGGATAGAACTGGATGAGTGATATAAGCCTTTACTTTTGCTGCCCCCGCATCTTTCAAAGCCTGAGCTGCATTGCATAATGTTCCTGCCGTATCAATAATATCATCAGGAACAATACAGCTTTTTCCCTGAACATCTCCAATAATATTCATTACCTCAGATTCATTCGCTGTGGCACGTCTTTTATCAATGATAGCAAGATCAGATTCATCTAAGAATTTTGCTAATGCCCTTGCTCTGACTACCCCACCAACATCTGGAGAAACAACTAATATTTTTTCATCATTTGAAGACCGCGACTTAATATCATCATGCATAATTTTGGTCGCATAAACGTTATCTGCAGGCATATCAAAGAACCCTTGAATAGATTCTGAGTGAAGATCTACAGTCAGCACTCTATCTACCCCAACAGAATTCATCATATCGGCTATAACTTTTGCACTGATAGGAACTCTTGCAGATCTCACTCTCCTATCTTGACGAGCATAACCATAATAAGGAAGGATTGCTGTGATTCTCGATGCTGAAGAGCGCTTTAGAGCATCGGTTATTAACATTAATTCCATTAAATTAGAATTCGTTGGAGCGCATGTGGATTGAATAATATATGCCTCATGACCGCGAACATTTTCAAGAATTTCTACTTTAATTTCGCCGTCAGAAAACTTTCCAAGGTCAATATTGCCTAGTTTGAGTCCGAGTATTTTTGCAACCTCCTCTGAAAGGGACGTTGACGCAGAGCCTGAGAAAATTCCTACTGTAGGTTTATTAATCATTTTCTTTATTATTGGCTGGGGTGGCTGGATTCGAACCAGCGCATGACGGGATCAAAACCCGTTGCCTTACCGCTTGGCTACACCCCATTATTTTATGTACGTTAATAATGGTGAACATTGTAAAGGTTCACAAAAAGAGTGTCTCCATTTAGATGGAATTTTTTTCAAAGTTTTTTCAATTTCATTTACATCATTATAAGCACAAAATATTGTTGATCCTGTTCCGGAAAGCTTAAAAGAGTTACTTTCGCATAATTCATGAAAAATTGATTTTATATCTTGATTTTGGTCAAGAAAAATAGGCAAAAAAGAGTTTTCTTCATTGATGAGAATTGATTCTTGAGCACTTTTATTTAAATCATCCCATTTAGAGAAAAGTTCTTTAGTTGAGGAATGAATTTGAGGAAATAAAAGTAAATATCTATCATCAATATGTTTTTTTTCCTCTATTAGTATTTCACCTATACCAGATGCAAATGCATTTTTTCCATAAACAAAGAAGGGCACATCTGCCCCCAGTTTTTCCCCAAGTAGCATTAGTTCTTGAGCTGAAAGACCCAGCTTGAATAAAAAATTAGTTCCAATAAGTGCCGCAGCAGCATTTGAGCTACCACCTCCTAACCCTCCACCCATTGGGATATGTTTGATAATTTCTACTTCACAATATATTTTTTTACCAATGTGATCCGACAATAATTTAATCGCGGTAAAGACAATATTTTTATTATCATCAACAGAGGGCCCTAGATTGGTTTTAACAGAAATAGATTTGCTTGCTGTCTTTTTTATAACCATTTCATCAAACAAATTAATTAGTTGGAATCGTGTTTTAATCTCATGCATTCCATCAATTCTTTTACCTAAAACCGAAAGATTGAGATTTAATTTAGCTGGACAATCTAGTTTTAAACTATCCACGTTTTAGTACTCCATTTAAATTTATTTCATTTCCATAGAAAAAATTAACTAATAACGTATCTTGATCTTGGTGAATGCATTTAAATTTAACATCATGTTTTTTTAAGATAAAAACTTTTTCAGTGACCTTAAAATTGTTCAAGCATGAATTAAAAAACTTGATATAGTCTTCGTTTTTAAATTTCTTAAGCAAGGAAAGATACTGATTATCAATCTTTGGATTAAAAGATAGCCCGGTAGAGTGATTAAATTGAATCTTCAAGAGATTTCCAAATAAAGGTTTTCCAATCTGTATAATAACGTTTTCAGGAAAAGCTTTAACTCTAATATTAAAGTTAGAGAGGTCTTGAGTGTTGGTAAAAGATAACTTACCTACGAATACTTTTTCTGAAAATGTTGAGTGAGAGATTGATGAACATGAGCCTAAGGATACTAAAAATAATATTGAGATAAGTTTTGATATGGAATTACAGCTGTTTGGCATAAATCATAAGACTACAAAGTTATCAGAAAGAGAGCTTTTTATTATAAATGACTCTAATCAAGAAGACTTTAAAAATTTCTTTCAAAGCGCTTTTAGTGACTCTGTAGATTCATTTTTTGCTTTATCCACCTGTAATAGGACAGAGGTTTATATTTTTGGCTCTTCAACGAGCGCTACCCAAATTGCCCAAAAGACTCTTGAGTTTTTTGGTTCCAGCGATTCTTTGAATAATGATTTATATTTTTTTAATGGTAATGAGGCTATTGAGCATATGTGCAATGTTGCTAGCGGTCTTGATTCTCAGGTATTGGGCGAACAAGAAATATTAGGTCAATTTAAGAAATCAATTCAAACATATATTGAACTTGGTTCATTGAAGGGAGAATTTCAGCGCCTAACTGATGACATTATTTCAATTGCAAAAGCAGCAAGAACAGAAACACAAATTGGTTTTAATTCCTTATCTGTTTCAGGCCTATCATTAAAAATTGTCCAAGAGATTTTTGAAGATCCGGCTCAGCAAAAACTTACAATAGTAGGAGCTGGTCAGATGGCGTTAAGCGTCATTGAAAATTTTCATGATAATGGTATTAAGACTATTAATGCAGTTAATCGTTCCAAGAAAACATTAATCATTAATAACTCATTATCAATAGAAACAACGCATTTATCTCAGCTCGGGACTCTTATTCAAAATACAGATATTTTAGTAACCTCTATTAATTCGCCCTTGCCAATTATTGGAAAAGGTTTAATAGAGCAAGCTATGAGAGAAAGAAAAAATAAACCAATGCTGTTAATTGATTTGGGAGTTCCCAGAAACATAGAAGATCAAGTAAGGGATTTAGAGTACGCCTATCTTTTTACAATTGAAGATATTGAGCTTGTTACTCAAGAGAATTTGGAAGAACGTTCATTTGAGGCATTAAAAGCAAGGGATCTCATTCAAAGTAGAGTTGAATCTTTAAATCAAGACAAAGCTAATAAATATAGTCGTAATGAGGCATATGCTGCCCTTAAAAATGTATCTAGCAAGATTAATGACCAAGACTTTTTGGGATTATTAAATTCAGATGATCCTTATTCATCACTTAAGCAAATGCATGTTGTTTCAGATGATCAGCTACAATGTATTTCTAAACTAACCCCTCATGCTATTTTGTCTATGATTAAGGAAATTAGAAGTGCTTGAAGAATCCATTATTACAAAATTAGAGAGTTTAAGATTAAGGGCAGTTGAGATTCATGAAGCTCTTGCCAAAGAGGGCGCAACAGATGATATGGCGCAATTCACTCAATTAAATAAAGAGTATTCTGAAATTACACCTATTGTTGATCTATTTAAATCACTGCAAGATACAGAAAAAGAGTTAACTGGAGCAAAGGAGCTCTTAGATTCTGGCGACTCAGAGTTGATAGAGCTTGCAAAAATTGAGGTTACAGCTAATCAAGAAAAAATTACTGAGCTTGAAAAAAATCTAAAATTTATGCTTTTACCCAAAGATGAAGCGGATGACGGAGCAGCTTACCTTGAGATTAGGGCTGGAGCAGGTGGTGATGAGGCGGCAATATTTGCAGCAGATTTATTCAGAATGTATTCAAGGTTATCTGAGCGCCAGGGCTGGAAGTTAGAAATAGTAAATATTAAGCAGTCTGAACCAAGTGGATTAAAAGAAGCTGTGGTTAAAATTAATGGTCAAGGAGTTTTCAAGTTTCTAAAGTTTGAGTCGGGAGTGCATCGTGTTCAGAGGGTCCCTGAGACTGAATCGCAAGGAAGAATTCACACTTCAACTGTTACAGTTGCAATCTTACCTGAAGTTGATGAAGTTCAGGATATAGAGATAGATAAAAGTGAATTAAGGGTCGACACTTATAGGGCATCTGGTGCAGGCGGACAACATGTTAATAAAACTGACTCTGCTGTTAGATTAACTCATATCCCAACAGGAGTCGTCGTGGAATGTCAGGATGATCGATCGCAGCACAAGAATAAGGCTAAAGCCATGGCATTATTAGCCGCTAAATTGAAGCAAAATGAAATTGATGAACAGCAAAATACAATTGCTAGTGAAAGAAAAATCCTTGTAGGCACTGGAGACAGAAGTGAAAAGATTAGGACTTATAATTTCCCTCAGGGACGCATCACTGATCACAGAATTAAGCTAACTCAGCACAATTTAGACCAAGTGATGGATGGCGATATGATTTCTATTTGCCAGGCACTAATTACTGAAAATCAATTAGCGCAACTTTCCAATCTAGAAGAAACCTCATAATTGAATCAAAGCATTAAATATTATTTTGCTCTTGCTAGATCGAAAGAATATCAGTATCAAAATATTTTGCGTGATCTCAAATATTTTTTGAAGTCTCTTGGAGTAAGCGATGCCATTATCACTCTAGAGGATCAGCATAATTTCTCAGCTGAAGATATCTTAAAACTTGATACTTTTTTTTCATCATATTTAGCCGGCATTCCGCTTGATTACATCCTTAATGAATCAGAATTCATGGGATATAAATTTTATGTTGATTCAAGAGTATTAATTCCTCGGCCAGAAACAGAATTAATTGTGGAGTGGGTATTAGGCTTGTCATTAAACAAAAACTCAACAATTTTTGAGGTTGGAACAGGGTCAGGCTGCATAGCTATATCAATTTGTTTAAAAAACAAAGATCTAAAAATTCTTGCCACAGACCTTTCGGATGCAGCTTTGGAAGTAGCTCAAATAAATAGAGAACTCCATAATGCAAATAATGTAAACTTTGTACAATCTAATTGGTTGGCTTGCTCTATGGATAGTTCTCTTGATTTAGTTATTTCCAATCCACCATATATAAAACCAAATGATCCTCATCTTAGAGAGCTTAATCATGAACCTTCAATAGCATTGACTTCTAAAAATGGATCACAAAGTTTTCTTCAAATTGCGTCACAAGCAATATCTTCTTTAAAGTTAGGAGGAAAAATTATATTTGAGCATGGCTATTCTCAAGCAGAGGAAGTTTCAAATATCTTAAAAGACTTTGGCTTTGAAAATATTGTGACATGCAAAGATTTTCAGGGCTTAGACAGATATACCTATGCAAATAAATAATATTATTTTCATATGATAAGATTTATTCTTGAGAGTTAACGCAGGAGATAATTCTGCTAAAAAACCTTCAAGACTAGTATTAAATAAAGGGGTTATTTCAATGAAAGGTAATATGATGAACTGGGATTTAACAATCCCGCAGGCAATTTTACATGCTGAAAAATATAATTTTGATGGCAAGTTAGTTTCACGAGAATTAGACGGCTCAATAAATTCAACCACATATGGAGAGTCAATTAAGCGATCTAAAAAGCTAGCTAACGCCCTTACGAAAATTGGGGTAAATGCACATGATCGAGTTGCAACTATTGCTTGGAATAATAGTAGGCACTTTGAGACCTATTTTGCTGTGTCTGGCATGGGAGCTATCCTTCATACACTTAATCCAAGGTATTCCCCTGACCAATTAATCTACATACTTAATCATGCAGAGGATGGGGTTTTAATTGTTGATCCTACATTTATTCCACTTGTGGAGAGTGTTCAAGATAAATTAGATACAGTTAAAACCATAATTATTGCCTCATCAAAAGATGGTATTCCAGAAAATAATTTAGAAAATGCATTAAGTTATGACGAGTTAATACAGGACGAATCAGATGAATATGATTGGCCTGAATTAAGTGAAGATGATGCGGTTGCTTTGTGTTATACCTCTGGTACTACTGGAAATCCTAAAGGGGTCTTATATTCTCACAGGTCAACTATTTTGCATGCAATTTCTGTATCTGGAGCGATGGGCTTTGACTCTTCCAGCTCAGTCTTACCAGTTGTTCCTATGTTTCATGTTAATGCTTGGGGCGTACCTTATTGCGCATTAATTAATGGAATAACTTTGGTATTGCCTTGCCATGCATTGGATGGAGAGTCCTTGTATGAGCTAGTAAAGCAGGAATCGGTTGACTCTATGCTGGGTGTTCCAACTGTGTGGCTTGGACTATTACAGTATCTGGAGGGAAAAGGCCTGAAGCTTGATACAGTTGATCAAGTGTTAGTTGGAGGCTCTGCAGCTCCATATGCAATGATTAAGGCATTTGATGAACAACATGATGCATTTTTAACTCATGGATGGGGAATGACAGAAATGAGTCCTCTTGGAACTATAAATGCTCCAACAAAGAAAACCATGAGCCTTCCTAAAGAAGAAAGATATCAGCTTCAAACTAAACAGGGCTATCCGATGTTTGGCGTAGAGATTAAGACCGTTGATGATGAAAATAATGAACTTCCTAGAGATGGAGAAGCTAGCGGGGCTCTAAAGGTAAAAGGCCCGTGGATCATGAATCAATATTATAAGGCAGAAGATCCTGCAGTAGATGAGGGAGGTTGGTTTGATACAGGAGATGTTGCAACTATCCATCCAGATGGGTGTATGCAGATTGTCGATAGAGCAAAGGATGTTATTAAGACCGGTGGGGAGTGGATCAGCTCAATTGATTTAGAAAACGCTGTGCTAACTCATGAAAATGTCCTCGAAGCATGTGTCGTTGGAGTTCCACATCCTAAGTGGGATGAGAGACCTTTACTTTTCTTAATTACAAAAGATGGAAATGAGATTGATAAGCAGGAAATCAATGATTTCTTACTAGAAAAAGTTGTTAAGTGGTGGCTTCCCGATGATATTATTTTTGTTAAAGAGCTTCCGCATGGCGCAACAGGAAAGTTGTTGAAGGTTGAGTTACGAGAAGAATACAAAGAACATTTAATGGGAGAATAATATGTTACACATTGTAAAACCTAATGAAATTGATTCGGTAATTGGTAAGGATCTTGGCGCTTCTGAATGGATGGTGATTGATCAAGAAAGAATTGATAAATTTGCTGATGCAACTATGGACCATCAATTTATACATGTAGATCCAAAACAAGCAGAGCCTATTTTTGGTTCAACAATTGCCCATGGCTTTCTTTCATTATCCTTAGTTGCTGGTATTTCATTCGCACAAGAAATTGGAATGGTACTTGAGGGGACAAAAATGGGTTTGAATTATGGCTTGGATAAAGTGCGTTTCTTAAGCCCGGTTCCGGTTAATTCAGAAGTTCGCATTCATACCAAATGTATTGATATTACAGAAAAAAACCCAGGACAGTTTTTAGTTAAAAATGAAGTATCAATGGAAATTAAGGGAGTAGATAAGCCGGCATATATTGCCGAGACTTTAAGCTTATTTATTACTTAAGTTTATCCTTTAAAATGTTGTTAACAGTCTTGGGATTTGCCTTGCCTTCGGTTAATTTCATAACCTGCCCAACAAAGAAACCAAATAGTTTATCTTTACCAGCAAGATATGCCTCTACTTGAGCAGGATTTTCATTAATCACAGTCAGAATAATTTCTTCAATAGCTTCATCATCAGATATTTGTTCTAAGCCTTGAGATTTAATAATTTCGTCTGGTGAAGATCCGTTTGCGCACATCTCTTCAAATATAGATTTTCCAATTTTGCCAGAAATAGTTTGATCATCAATTCGATTAATTAGCATTGCCACTATATCAGCGCTTAATTTTGATTCATGAATTTCTATTTGCTCTTTATTTAAATATGCACTAATTTCGCCTATCAACCAATTTGATAAAAGAGAGTAATTTTTAGTTTTTTGTAATGCAGCCTCAAAGAAATCAGCCATGGGCTTAGAGGATGCAATTATTTGTGCGTCATATGCTGATAACCCAAATTCTTCCTGATAACGAGTTTCTTTTTCATTTGGAAGCTCTGGAAATTCATCTCTGATTTTCTTTATTTCCTCATCAGAAATAATAACCGGAAGCAGATCTGGTTCTGGAAAATATCTATAGTCATTTGCAAATTCCTTTGATCTCATCGGTCGAGTCTCATCTTTGGAGCTATCATAAAGCCTTGTTTCTTGGATAACTTTTTCTCCATTTTCGAGAATTTTAATTTGTCTTTTAATTTCAAAATTAATAGCTTTTTCAATAAATTTAAAAGAATTAATATTTTTTATTTCTGTTCTAGTGCCTAGCTCTTTGGCGCCTTTTTTTCTTATGGATACGTTTGCATCACATCTCAGAGAGCCTTGCGCCATATTCCCATCTGATACATCTAAATAGGTAACAAGCTGATGCATTGCCTTCATATATGCAACTGCCTCTTTTGCACTTGAAATCTCTGGCTCTGAGACTATTTCTAAAAGGGGAGTGCCAGCTCTATTTAAATCTATAGCAGAGAAGCCCTCAAACTCATCATGTATTGATTTACCCGCATCTTCCTCTAAATGAGCTCTAGTAATATTAATAGTTTTAGCTAATTTATCTAAGATAATTTCTATAGACCCACCTAAAACAATTGGCAAATCCATTTGTGTAATTTGATAACCCTTTGGCAGGTCAGCGTAAAAGTAATTTTTTCTATCAAATAATGAAGTTTGATTAATCTGCGCACCAACAGCCATTCCAAATCTGATAGCTTTGTAAAAAGCTTCTTTATTTACAGATGGCAGAACTCCTGGGAGGCCGCAATCAATTAAATTTACATTTGTATTTGGACTTGCTCCAAAAGCAGTAGAGGCCCTTGAAAATAGCTTTGTTTTTGTTGATAGCTGAACATGCGTTTCAAGCCCAATGACAGTTTCCCAAGTCATCAAAAATCTCCTAAATCAGGCTGAGCAAGATGATGGTCTGAGTTTTTTTGGAATATATGCGCGGCATTAAGCAGCTGATCTTCTCTTAGAAAATTTCCAATTAATTGAAGCCCAGCTGGAAGGGAATTAACTTGTCCATGTGGAATTGAGATTGCAGGTAGACCCGCCAAGTTAGATGAAATTGTGAAGAGGTCTTCAAGGTAAAGCTCAACAGGATTTTGTGTTCCCTTGCTACCAAATTCAAATGCCGTATTAGGTGAAGTCGGAGTCATCAACACATCGACTGATTGAAAAGCATGGTCAAAATCATTCTTGATTAATCTTCTAACCTGCTGTGCCTTCTTGTAATAGGCATCATAGTATCCAGCAGAAAGTGCATATGTTCCGATAAGTATTCTACGTTTGACTTCATCTCCAAAACCCTCGCTTCTTGATTTAATGTATAAATCATTTAAATCATTTGTATTTTCAGCTCTATGGCCAAAACGTACACCGTCAAATCGTGATAAATTTGATGAGCATTCAGCTGGAGCAATGGAGTAATAAGTTGGAACAGATGCTGATATATTTGGCAGTGAAATTTCAACAAATTGAGCGCCTAAGGCCTCATAAGCTTTTTTTGATTCCTCAAAACATGCTTGCACTTGAGAATCTAAGTCGCTGAGATTAAATTCTTTAATAACCCCTATTTTTAACCCATCGATAGGTTGATTGATATTTTCTAAGAAATCAGGAACATCGGAGCTTAATGATGTGGTGTCATTAAGGTCATGCCCTGACATTGTATTAAGCAATATGGCGCAATCTTCAGCTGTTCTTGCTAGTGGTCCGGCCTGATCCAGACTTGAGGCAAAGGCAATCATTCCCCATCTCGAAATTCTGCCATAAGTAGGTTTTAACCCAGTGATTCCGCAATGTGCAGCAGGCTGGCGGATTGATCCTCCTGTATCAGTTCCAGTTGCGGCTGGGACAATTCCAGCTGCTACAGCTGAAGCAGACCCACCAGAGCTTCCTCCTGGTACATACCCTTTTTTCCATGGGTTATGCACATTTCCAAAAAAACTAGTTTCATTAGAAGACCCCATTGCAAACTCATCCATATTTGTTTTGCCAATAGTAATAGAGCCAGCATCTTCAAGTTTTTGAACTGCTGTTGCAGTATACGGAGGGATAAAATTACTAAGTATTTTTGAAGAACATGTTGTCCTTAAGCCTTCTGTACAAAATAAATCTTTTTGTGCTAAAGGAATCCCTGAAAGCCATGAGGAGCCTTTTTCATTTTGATCTATGGCGTTAGCTTTTTTAGTGCCTGATTCCTCATTCATCGTTATAAAACAATTTAATTCTTTATATTTTTTAGCTAATTCAAAAGATTCTTGAATTAGCTCCGAAGTAGATATTGATTTTTCATCAAGCATTGCTCGAAGTTCAACAATTGATTTAAATTGAATACTCATTCAACGACTCGCGGAACTAGAAAGTAGTCTTCATTCGATGCGGCAGCATTTTCAAGAAATTTCTCTTTTTTATTATCTGATTTTTCAATGTCTTCATGAATAAAAGCTGTCATTTCAAGTGGACTATAAAGAGGCTCAACATCTGAGGTATCAATAGTTTGCAAGCTACTTATGAGATCAATAATTGTCTCAAGATCTTTTTGTATTTTTTCAGATTTGCTTTGATCTATTTCCAGTCTGGCTAGATAGCAAATAGTTCTGACGGTTTCTTGATCCATATGATATTATTTTATTTCTGATGCGCAATATTAAACTAAAAGCATCTTAAAATGAATTTACAGGGAATATCATAGTGGATTTCAATCTATTTAAAACTGTTCGTGGCCTATTTTCTAATGATTTATCAATCGATTTAGGTACAGCAAATACTTTAATTTATACAAAGGACATAGGAATAGTCCTAAATGAGCCTTCTGTTGTGGCAATTCGTGAAAGCCGAGGTCAAAAAACAGTTGTTGCGGTTGGGCATGAGGCTAAAAAAATGCTTGGAAGAACACCTGGAAATATTAAAGCTATTAGACCTTTATCAGAAGGGGTAATTGCCGACTTTCAAGTTACAGAAAAAATGCTTCAACATTTTATAGCAAAAGTTCATGAGCAAAGATTTATTAAACCTAGCCCCAGAGTTCTTGTATGTGTGCCTTGTAGATCTACTCAAGTAGAAAGAAGGGCTATTAGAGAATCTGTCTTGGGTGCTGGAGCAAGAGATGTGAAATTGATAGAAGAGCCTATGGCTGCTGCTATTGGCGCTGGTCTTCCCGTTGAAGAGGCTAATGGTAATATGGTAGTCGATATTGGCGGAGGAACTTCTGAAATTGCCATTCTTTCTTTGAATGGGGTTGTATATGCTGAGTCAGTTAAAATTGGCGGAGATCTCATGGATAGCTCAATCACTTCTTGGGTTAGAAGAAATTATGGCTGCGTTATTGGAGAATCCACTGCTGAAAAAATTAAATATACTATTGGGTGTGCATCTCCTGATTCAGAAGATCTGGAAATGAATGTAACTGGACGTAATTTAGCAGAAGGAATCCCGGAAACTTTTACATTAAAAAGCTCTCAAGTATATGAGGCTATGCGAGATCCTTTATCTGGGATGGTAAGAGCTATCAGAAATGCTCTTGAGCTTTCTCCTCCAGAGCTTGCAGCAGATATTGCTGAAAGAGGCATTGTTCTGACGGGTGGGGGAGCATTGATGAGAGATTTAGATAAATTAATTTCTTCCTCTACTGGAATCCCAGTAATTTGTGCTGAAGATCCGTTAACATGTGTAGCAAGAGGTGGCGGCAAGGCTCTTGAAATTATTGACAAGTACAATATTGATTTACTTTCAACAGAATAATTAATTAAATATGGCGAGATCTACGCCTACATATACTCCAGTAAGAAATTACGCAATTGGCTTTTCTCTCTCAGCATTACTGTTATTTAGTGATATTAGCTATGGAGCATTTGCTCCTTTGAGAGGTTTTGTTAATGCTTCTACACTATATGCCAAGATGATTTCTAATGGCATATTTGAAAATATTGGCGAGACATTTTCCTCTTTCCAAAGAAATAAAATTATCTTACAAGAAAATAAGGAACTAAAAGAAAAAATTCTGCAAATCAGGACAAAGGATTTCATCCATAGAAAAGATAATGAAGAGAAGATCCAAATTATTAATTTTCATAAGGGTTTAATTAATTCACTCAAAAATGATGATGTTGATATATATAAAATCGCTTCAATAGATCTGCGAAATTATCTTTGTTGCTCAACACATAGAGTTTTTTTACAAAATACTAGAAATGTCTCAGTAGGTAAAAATGCTCCAGTCTTTGCAGGCAGATCAATTGTAGGCCAAACAAAAGATACCTATTTAAATTTTATTGAAGTTATTCTTTTATCAGATACGAGTCACGTACTGCCCATTAAATCGAATTTTTTGTACTGTGATGCTAGAGGCAAAGGCAAGCCGATGTTAATTTCTTGCAAACTAAATAAAAATAACAAAAATTTTAAAAATCAGATTGGTGATGCCGTCTATACATCTGGATTAGGCGGAGTTTTTTTGAAAGATATAGAAATTGGTTTTATTTCAGCTATTACTTCATTTTCAATCAATGAGGTCGAGGTTTTGATAACTTTAAAAGCAAACCCCCTTGAAGAAACCTTCTATGGCATTATGAGTGAAGAGGCTGATGAAATTTAGCAATCACCTCATTATTCTTTCAACTATTATTTTAGGATTTTGGATAGATGATTTCCTGAACCCCCTAACTATAAAATTATATTTGGAATTAAATTTTGGTTTTTTAATTTTTGCATATTGGGTTTTTGCAATTCCAGAGAAATTGCATAGCTCTGCAGCATTATTTTATGGGCTAGTTGCTGATTTACTTTTTTCAAATGTGATTGGTTTTAATATGCTGTTTTTTATTGCAATATCTTACTTAATTCACTTATATGTTTTTCGTTTTAGAATTTTTTCTTATTTTCAGCTATCAGTTTTCTTCTCAGGCTCATCTACATTTTACATAGCATGTAAGTACCTTTTGCTTTCTCCCAATAATTACTCTTATATTGTCTTGATACTCAGCTTTCTAATTAATGCAGTTTTATGGGTAGGACTTTATTTAATTATGAGAGCTTTTCGAAGAAGTATTTTTTAAATTTATAAAACATGAAAAAGTTATTGAGTGTCTCTGCAATTTGCCTGAGTATTGCAAGTTGGATATTTTTTTTATTTCTTACAATCCTGGTTTTCTCACCTTTGAGCCTAATTCAAAGCATTGATCGGCATGTTTTGACCACTCATTCAATAGAGTTTTCTACACTTCAAAACTCTGGAAATGCTTTGCATAGGAATTTGATTTTTAATAATTTTCAGATCATGCGCAATGATAAGGTGCTAATTCAGGCTAAAGAATTAGAACTGGGATTCTCTTTAAAACCTCATAACCTTTTTAACTTTCTTACTGTTAATAGCATCGTCATAAAAGATGGTTACTTTGATAGCTCAAATATACGAACCAGTAATTCATCTCCAAGTTCCATGGTAAATCTTAGTGATAAATTTTCATTGTCATTTAAAAATTTTAAATACGAAATTGATGATTTAATATTTGAAATCAATGGCGATCTTTTGAGAGACTTTTCAAGATCAATTTCTGGTCAGCTTAGTTTTTTGCATAACAATCAATTAAGTACCATTGCTGTGAATAGTTTTGAGGGTTCTTATCGTTTCTCATTAAACCTTCATTCATATGAGTGGCTAAATTTTATTCCTGCTTTTAATACTTCGCCTGTTAAAGATTTGGCATTCCAAATCAATGCACTTGGTGAATTGAAGGACAAGCAATCAAACATTAAGGGCTCTTTTAACTCCAGCAGTCTATCTTTTAAATCCTTATCAATTAACCAAAATAAAGGATCTTTTCATTTCCAGTCTCAAGAAAATATAGGCACATTATCATTAACTGAATTTCTACACCCATTAATAGATGAAGAATATCCAATTCAAATTAATCTTCACCAAAAAACTTTAGCAGTTCCAAGATTTTTTCTTTCGCCTCAGATTTTACAAAGCAAGACATTGAAGATATCCAATTTAGTTATTGAAAATTTTTTTCTATCATTCGATGCCTTCCTTCCAAAATATTCTGGATTTGTAAAGGATATAGACATTAATGACCTTTATTTCAAAGAAATCAATAATCTTAGTGGGGACTTTTCTGGCTATGGAAACAAGATAAAATTCTTAGTAAATTCCAATTCCTCCATACTTAAAAACTATAATCAAAACCTCATTCCAGTATCAATTTCTGGAGAAGGAAATCTTTATGGTTCCGTTTTTGATCTAAAAGCTCGCATTAACAATAAATCCGCTGGAATAGATCTCGCTTTGAAGATTAATCCCGAGCAAAGCAACCCTTTATCCATTGAGCTCAAAGGGCATGATATTTCAAAAGACTTAATTACATTTTCGCTTCCCAAATCCCTGAAAGAGGCGAGTTCATATATTGATACAAGCATTAATCTAGGAATTAAAAATTCAATTTATTTTAACTACTTTATTCCTAGCATTGGCCTTAATGCTGATTTGAAAGCAAAAATATTAATCAATGAATCAAAATTAGTGCTTAATAAAGATTCAGCGATTGACTTTGCTAGAGCAATAATTGAAGTTGATAATAAAAATCTATATATATTTTCTCCTTCCGGCAAAGCTGTAAATTTTTCCTATGATGAAGCATATGGGTTAATTAATTATAAAACTAAAAAGCTCAGCTTTTATTCTTTGCATGATATGAAATCAATTGATCTTAAGAATGCATTCAGCATAGGAGCAGAGAGCTTTAATTTTCCTGATATGTATGCAGAACACAAAGGTGAAATGAAACTTTCTGCTTTGAAATTCAATAATGCCATTTCAGTCAAAACAAAAAATTTTTTTGTACCAATATTTCAGTCTCATAAGATCCAATTTGATCAGGCAAAAATCTTCATTGTTGATTTAGATTTAATCCACGGATTATTACCATCAACATTTATGAAAGAGGAAATGTCAGTCAATCTTTTGGGCACAGGCTTAACAAATAAATATGATTTAACTTTCTCTGGAAATATCAAATTAGATGCAGCGAACTTTATTTCAGATTCACCCTATCTTCAGGTTTCCGGTAATGATTTTTTTAAGATTGATCTAAATATTCAAAAAGACTCTCTGCCAATCTTAAGGCTAAATTCTGATCTAAAAAATATTGAGCTAAATTCGCCATTAAATGAGCTTTCAAAAAATAAATTAATAAGATTGCCTACAGAAATTTCAATCACCAATTTTTCAAATCCATCGCTAAAAATTACCAATCAAAAACTAGATATGCATATTAAAAACTTAAGCAAATATGATGGATATATTTCAATAGGCAAAAAACTCCCTAATAAGTATAAGAGTTTTAATGTCGAGCCCGGATTGAATATGTATCTTTATTCACAATTTTTTGATGAAAATCTATTAATTTCTTTGTTGCCTTCTAACAATGAATCAGCATCATTAAACATTAAAAAACTGGCCTTCGATATTAAAAATTTTAAACTTTTTAATAATAACTTTGCTGATTTTTCTGGTTTATTTGACTTAAATAACTCAGGAATTAAAGGTAATTTAGCTGCAGATAGGCTTAATTTGAACCTCAAGATGGATCAGACAGGTTTTATGAGAATAGAGGTAAAGGACTCCATTATTCCTGATATAGAATTTATCAATTCATCACAATCAACCTCTGGTATAGCAATAAATTCAAGATTGATAGTTAAAAACTCTTCTTTTAGTAAAATTAAGATTAAAGATCTTGATGTCTACCTTGTAAATGATCAAAAGAATTTTTCAGCTAATAATATTAAATTAACTTCAAATCTGGTATCTATCAAGCCGTCACATAAATCTTCAAGTGCATATTTTTCAGTCGATAAAGTGAAGCCTCTCTATAAAATTAGAGGAGATTTTCTGATTAAAGATTCGAATAAAATTCCATACTTAAGTGATGTCGCAGATTTTTCTTATTTTAATGGATCTATAAACCTACAATGGAAGGAGCTCTCAACTTTAAGTCATATAGAGGGGGAGAGCGATTTTATTTTGAAAGATTTAGTAATTCAAGATTCTATCTCTGATTCATTAGCATTTAATCTACTCGGTGTTCTAAATTTAAGAAATATCCTTGGCAAGTTAGCAAACTTAGATCTCTCAATTGATGAGTTTACTTCTACGCAATTGGGAAGGGTTGAGGGGGATTTGCTATTTAGTAAGTCAAAGCTTCGATTAGTATCACCACTATTCATTGAAACAAATGCAGCAAAAATGAGGTGGGTAGGTCAGATTAATAAAAACTCTAAAAATAATCTGGATGATTTAGATCTTAACTTAGACTTGAGGATTCGAGTGGGAGAAAACTTACCATGGTATGCAGCAATCCTTGGCGGGCTTCCAGCCGTTGCTGGCTCTGCTGTGATAAATGAAATATTTGAAGAAGATATAAATAATCTTACTAATTATCAATATGAAATTCTTGGCACTATTGCAGAACCAAAATTGGAAAGGGTTAAACAAGAAATACAGTAGCAAGACCAAGAAAAGAGAAGAAACCTATTACATCTGTCACAGTCGTTACAACAACGCTTCCAGCAATTGCTGGATCTTGATTAAATTTTCTTAAAATTATGGGTATAAAAATACCTGCAATCGCTGAAAATATTAAATTCGTAACCATAGCTATACAAATAAGAGTTGCAATGATCATGTCATCAAACCAGAGATAGGTAATTCCACCAACTAAGATGGATAATAGGATTCCATTTACGATTGATACCGCTATTTCCCGTTTATATAACCATTTTAGATTCGATTGGTTGATTTGTTGAAGTGTTAATCCTCGAATCATAATCGTCAAAGTTTGGGTGCCAGCAACTCCACCCATACTTGCAACAATAGGCATTAGAATAGCTAAATATACTATCTCATCGATTGTTGCTTGAAATAGGCTGATTGTCATCGATGCTATGAAAGCTGTTAGAAGATTGATCGATAGCCATAAAATTCTACTTCTTGCCGCTCTTGCTGGCGCAGCAAATGTGTCCTCAGCCACTCCAGCCATTCCAAGAAAATTTTGATCTGCATCTTCCATAATCACATCAACAACATCATCAATGGTCACTCTTCCAATCAATCTTGATTCATCATCAACTACTGGCGCTGAGACCCAATCATTTTGTTCAAATAATCTTGATACATCTTTATCATTTAAATATGCGTCCAATGGTTGAGTTTCAGTTTCCATGAGTTCTCTTACATTGAGGCCAGGATCTGAAACAACGATTAAAGAAATTGGCAAAGAGCCTAGGTATTTATTTTCTCTTGAAACAACAAAGATTTGATCAGTATTTTTTGGTAACTCTCGTTGAGCCCGAAGATACCTCATTACAACCTCTAGGTTATGCTTTGGCCTAACACTTATAATATCAGTGTTCATTAACCCACCAGCTGAATCTTCAGGATATTCTAGTGCTTCTTGAATTCTCTGCCTATCCCTTTGCGACATTGCAGATAAAATATTTTCTGTTTTTTGATTTGGAAGAATTTGAAGAATGTCCACAATTTCATCAAGCTCTAAGTCACCAATTATAGTAATGAGTTCTTCTGGTGAAATTTCTGAGATAAGCTCTTGTTGAATTTCATCATGTAACTCAGCAATGATCTCACCCTCATCTTGAGTATCAATCAGTGACCATAAAAATTTCCTTTCTTTAGGTGGTAGAGATTCTATGCTGTGTGCTACCTCAGAAGGATGCATGCCAGATAAAATTCTTTTAATTTGGTTAATGGAGGGCTCAACCTCTTGACCCTGAATCCTTTTAAGTAGATCTTCAGACGAGAAGTGGTGAGGGGCAATCTCTTTCATACTCACAATTCTAACTCACCAGATTATGAATTATCTATTTCTTGAACTTGGTAGATTTATTTTTTTTCTATATTTTGAGATTGTTCTTCGAGCTAGATTAAATCCCCGTTTATTAAGCAGATCTGAAATCTTTTGATCGCTTAATTTTTTTCTTTCCCCTGCAACTATCTTTTCAATTTCTTCCATTAATTGCATTGGGGTAACTTTTCTAGTTTTTGATACAGAGCTAGCTAACAGTGACTTCATGGAAACAGCACCTTTGGGTGTTTGTATATATTTTGATCTTAAGATTCTAGAAACGGTTGATGCGCTAATCTTCAACTCTTTCGCTAGCTCAATATTTGATACAGGCTTTAATTCAGCAGATTTATTTGATAAAAAATCAGCCTGTATTTTGCAAATTAAGGTACCTACATTTTGTACAGTTTCATTTCTTTTGTTAATTGCCCTAATCAACCATTTTGCTTCTCCTATTTTTTCTTTTAATTCTTTACTTGCTCCATTTTTTTTATTTTTAACTAATTTTTCTAAATCTTCATCAAGGCTGATTAAAGGAAAGTTATCTTGTTTAAATTCGACATTAAGATTTTGATTATTATCAGGAACAATCTCTAAGTCAGGTTGGATAATATGCGTGGATTCAAATTCTAAACCAGGTGAAAGATCGCACTGTTTTATTTTTTCAAGAACTGATTCGATTGCATCTTCAGAGTAATGTGTCGCCAAATGAGCTTTTGCATCTTCAAAGCTAGAAAACTGTGGATTAAAAAGAATTTTATTAGCAATTTCTAATTCCTCAACTGGAATTTTCTGTTTCTTTAATTGTATAAAAATTGTTTCTTTAAAATTTCTTGCGCCAACTCCAGCCGGTTCTAGATCATGAATTATATTATTTAAGACATTTTTAATTTCTTGTATAGAGTACGCGTAATCCATCAGCTCCTCTATTTCATCTAGATCTATTTGAAGCAACCCATTTTCTTCTAGGGATTGAATAATTACTAATGCAATTTTTTTTTCTGTATCGCTAAGCTTGATATCATGCAATTGACTTTCAAGATGATCTTGCAGAGTTAATTCATTAGGCAAATTCTCTAAAAGATCCATATCATCAAACCTTGAAGTTGACTCATTATCAAAATCCTTTTTAAGAAAAGGATTCTCTTCAATCTCATTGTTAATTTTATTAATAATTTCAAGCCTTGAAAGCTGCAGAAGATCGATTGATTTTTTTAATTGTGGAGTTATTGATAACTGTTGATTTTGTTTAAATTCTCTTACAAGCTTAATTGCCATCTTTTAAGAAAACATTTTGCCAAAATATTTCTGCCGCACATGACCATTCTCTTTTAAACTTTTTTCATTACCCTCAGCAATAATACTTCCTTCACTGAGGATAATAGCTTTATGGCATAAGCTTAAGGTTTCTCTCACATTATGATCAGTTATTAAAATCGAAATATTTTTCTTACAAATCGCTTTAAGCAATTCTTTGATTTCTTCAACAGCAATTGGGTCTATGCCAGCAAAAGGCTCATCTAGAAGGATAATACTAGGTTCACAAATTAAAGTACGGGCTATCTCAACTTTTCTCCTTTGTCCACCAGATAACATTCTTCCCTTCAATTGAAGAATTTTGCTTAAATCAAACTCATCGATAATTTTTGCTACTTTTTCAAATGTTTGATTTTTATCATTATTAGATAATTCTGCTATTCCCAAAAGATTATTTTCAACACTTAAATCTGTAAATATCGATGCTTCTTGAGGTAAATAGCCTAGCCCAAGTTTAGCTCGAGAGTGCATAGGTATTTCTGTAACATCTTTATTATTAATAAACACTCTGCCCTGATCCGGAAAAATTAGGCCGGCTGCTATGTAAAAAGCTGTTGTCTTACCAGCTCCATTTGGACCGAGTAAACCTACAATCTCATTTGAGCCAATTGAGAAACTAACATCTGAAAGAATCTTTTTAGAGCCAATTGTCTTTTCAATATTAGCTAGACTTATTTGATCGTTATTCATTTGGACTAATTTGATATGAAATAAGATTAGATGTTATTGAATTACCTTTGTTCAAGAGCTTTGCATTTCCAATTAAATCCATTGATTTATTTGGATATATAACAAATATCTCAGCCTCACCATTTACAGCATTAGATTTAATAGTTGCAGGCTTTCCATATATTTCCAATTTTTTGTCTTTTTGACTGAGGAGAGCATCGGAGCCTTTGATGATGTATCCATCAATTATTATCTTAATATTATTTTTAAAAGCTAACTGCCTAATTTCTTCATCAATTGTAACTTGATCTGCTTGAATTGAAATATTTTGAAAGCTAACACTCTCTTCCGAAGTTAAAACAGGAAGAAAAAAACATCCAAATATAATTGATAAAATTTTGTACCTTTTAGACATTTTCTTTATTTTAAATGATGCCTGCTTCTAGTAGCTGATGCATGGTAATAAGGCCTATGCTATCTCCTTTGGTTGTTGAGGAATTTACAACCAAGCTAAAAATTTTATTTTTTTCCATCATGTCAGCAGCATCAATAGCAAGAGCATTGCTTTTAATACTTTTAAAATTAGCAGTCATGACATCCTTAATAGGAGTTTTATTTAAATCTACTTCGTTGTTCAGGCATCTTCTTAGATCGCCATCCGTAAAAATCCCAGTAATTTTTTTATTATGTGTAACCAAAGTTACCCCAAGCTTCTTTTCAGTTACCTCCATCAATGCATCTTTTAAAAATGTGGCTTGATCAACCACTGGTGCTTTTTCATGCATTACTGCTAAATCTTGAACTAGTGTTGTGAGTTTTTTACCAAGTTGTCCGGCTGGGTGAGATTTTGCAAAATCATCTTTACCGAAACCTCGAGCTTCCAACAAGGCTATTGCAAGCGCATCTCCAAACACCAAAGCAATTGTAGTTGATGAGGTTGGAGCTAGATCTAATGGGCAGGCTTCCTCATCTGCATTTATTACTAAATTAATTTTT
The DNA here is from genome assembly GCA_045564015.1 of Gammaproteobacteria bacterium. Taxonomy (GTDB): domain Bacteria; phylum Pseudomonadota; class Gammaproteobacteria; order Magnimaribacterales; family D2472; genus D2472. Next base: position 53,640 of record JBJLIB010000011.1, on the reverse strand, counting down.
CCAGCCTTTGCGATAGTTGATTGATTGTTATTAGTTAGCGTAAAAATATTTGCAGTTGAGCGTTTTAATGCAGGTAAAATTTCAATGATCTCCTTAGTTTCTCCTGAGTTAGATAAAATTAAGATAGCATCTTGCTTGCTGATCATCCCCAAATCACCATGAGCCGCTTCAGTTGGATGTATAAAAAATGATGAAGTCCCGGTGCTTGATAATGTTGCTGAGATTTTTTGAGCTATATGACCAGATTTACCAATCCCCATTAAAATTAATTTTCCTTTAGTATCAAGAATTTTTGTGCATAGATCATCAAAATCAGACTGTATCTGATTGCTTAAACTCTTAACAGCCTTTGACTCTATTTCAATAACCTTTAGAGCCGAGTTGATAAAATTCTTATCTTTCATATTGCATTTATAGTTTTTTACTAATGTTATAATACCTTTATGAATACTACTTTGAAATCTCTAGCTTTTTTGCTCGGAATTTTATGCTTTCCTATCAATGTGGATAGCGCATCCAACCCTCACCAATTTGTTGATTCCCAAGCACAAGAAATGGTTTCTATTATTAGGAATAATCAAGATCTTTATGCTAAAGATCCTGAGTTATTTAAAGATAAGATTAATGTAGTTTTTGAACCAATGGTTGATTTTAGAAGGGTTGGTGCAAGTGTTATGGGTAAAAAATATTATCTTGCTGCCTCTTCATCACAAAGGCTTCAATTTATTCAGTCTTTTAAAACTTCTTTGCTTGATACATATTCTTCAACCTTGGCTCAATGGGGAGATCAAAAAATTATTACCATTTTTCCAGAGGTATCAGAGTTTAAAAAAACTGAGGATGTCCAGCAAAATTTAATTACTTCTAGCAACATTTACCCAATAACCTATAAAGTAAGAAAAGATAAAAATGGAAATTGGTTAATTATTAATATAATTGTAAATGGAGTGAACTTAGGCCTAACTTTTAGAAATCAATTCCAGGCTCTTGCAAAAGAGCATGATGAAAATATTGATGAGATCATAAAGCATTGGACATCTGATGCTAATCTTGATTAATCTCCTGCTAGAAATTATCAAATGGACATAACTAATTTTCTTAAATCAAAATTTCCAGAAGCTGAGATATCTTTTGATGGAGAGGATTGCAATTCAAAGGTTTTGATTGTGAGCAAACAATTTGAGGGCTTAACCTCTCTTCAAAGACATAAGTTGGTTTTAGGCGTTTTAAGAGAGCAATTTCAAACAGGTGAGCTTCATGCTCTGAGTTTAAATACAAAATCTCCATCTGAAATAGGATAATCATGGAAAAATTAAAGATTATTGGTGGTAAAAAACTCTCAGGTTCTATTTCTTGCTCTGGTGCAAAAAATGCAGCCTTACCAATGTTGGCCGCAACAATATTAAGTGACAAACCCATCACTTTCAAAAATTTACCTTACCTGCAAGACATTACAACTATGTTTGAAATCTTAGGCTCCATGGGAGCTGATATAACCTTAAATGAAAATATGGATTTCATTATTTCTACATCTCATTTGCATGACTATGAGGCTAGATATGAGCTAGTCAAGACCATGCGTGCTTCAATTTTGGTTCTTGGTTCGCTTGTAGCTCGTCATGGATTCGCAAGAATTGCACTCCCTGGGGGCTGCGCGATTGGTACTAGGCCAGTAGATTTTCATTTGGATGCGCTAGAAAAACTGGGAGCTAAAATTGAATTAAAAAATGGCTATATTGAAGCTACTTCTAAAAAATTAATTGGGTGCGAAATTAATTTTCCAGGAGTTTCTGTAACTGGAACAGAGAATATCATGATGGCTGCAGTACTTGCTAAAGGTCAGACTGTTTTAAGAAATGTTGCAAAAGAACCTGAGGTAGAAGATTTAGCAAACTTTCTTAATTCAATGGGAGCTAAAATCATCGGAGCTGGAACTGATGAAATTATCATTGATGGTGTTGAGAACCTAGATGGGACGGAATTTTCAATTCCAGCTGACAGGATAGAGGCTGGAACTTACTTAATTGCTGCAGCCATAACTGGTGGTGATGTAACCATTTCAAATGTTCAGGCTCCTCGCATGAATAATATTTTAGACAAATTAAAATTAAGCGGAGCTTCAGTTATAGTAGGCGATGATACCATCCAATTGATCATGGAAAATGATTCCATTTTGCCAGTCGATATCTCAACAGCTCCGTTTCCAGGATTTCCAACAGATATGCAAGCACAATTTACTGTCTTAAACGCATTATCTGAGGGCTCATCAGTTGTTACAGAAAATGTATTTGAAAATAGATTTATGCATGTGCAAGAGTTAAATAGAATGGGTTGTGATATTACAGTTAAAGGAAGCAATGCATTTATCAAGGGAGTTAATGCGTTAAATGGAGCACCGGTAATGGCTACAGATTTGCGTGCATCTGCAAGCTTAATTTTGGCAGGGTTGTGTGCCAAGGGCGAGACCATTGTAGACCGTATCTATCACATTGATAGGGGATACGAAAGGATTGAGGAGAAGTTATCATATCTTGGAGCAGATATTACAAGGCTGCCTAATTAGTAGCGCTTTTCTCAGAAACAATTATTATATTTAGTGCATCAATAGACTTGAATTCACGAAATATTTCCGTGATAACTATTGAGTGCAGGAGAAATAAAAATGTTTAACACAAATGATTTTATATTTACCTCAGAAACGACTCCTGATGTAACGACTGATTTAACAGCATGCGTGCAACAGGTTGAAGAGCTTATTGGTGTTGCAGATGGTGTAAATGTTACAGATTCACCAAACTGCAAGAGTCGTTTGAATAGCTTGTTAGTTGCCTCAGAGATTAAAAGGAGCGGTTTAGATGTTATTTTGCAACTAACTGGAAGAGATAGAAATCAGATTGCCCTTGAGTCAGTGTTATTAGGCGCGCTGTCAGTTGGCATCAATAAAGTTCTTTGTTTAAGTGGAGATCAGCCAGATGAGAATGGACCAGCTGTTGTAAATGAATTTAATGGCAATGGGCTGATTAAGTTATGCAAGGTCATTGCAGGAGGTGCTTTATCTGACGGTACAGCAATCAAAAATCCATTACCCATTTACCCAGGTGCTGCGGATGATTTGTATACTCAAATTTCAAAACCAGATGCACTAGATAAATTAGTTACAAAAATAGAACAGGGAGCAAGCTTTGTTCAAACTCAATATTGTTTTGATTATGATGTCATTAAACAATATTCAGAAAAATTAAACACCCAAGGCTCCTTTAAAAATTGCAAAGTTATAATCGGAATGGGGCCTTTAAAATCAGCTAAACAGGGTGACTGGATGCGTAAAAATTTATGGGGTGTAAACATCTCTGATGAAATTCTTAAACGCCTTGAGGATAGTGGATCACCAGCAGAAACTGGTGAAGCAATCTGCCAAGAGTTGATAGAAAAAATTATGGATCTACCATGTATTGATGGGGTTCATCTGATGGGTCCAAGCTGTGAGAAGAGTTCGGCTAGAATAATCTCATACTTTAAATAGAAAAATTTGAATAAAGATAATTTAAAATTAATATTGGATGAGGTTAAATCTATTGCCATAGTTGGCGTTAGCTCTAACCCAGAAAGAGATAGTTACAAAGTGATGAAATTTCTTCAAGATTATGGTTTTAAAGTATTCCCAGTTAATCCAAAGCTGGTTAATTCTAAAATTCTAGATCAAGAATGCTATTCAAGCCTTGATGCTATAGAGGAAAAAGTTGATATGGTGGATGTATTCCGAGCTATAGAACATATTCCCAGCATTGCAAATGAGGCAATAAATATTAAAGCAAAAATCTTATGGACCCAAGAAGGCTTGTATAGTGAAGAAGCAAAATATTTAGGAGAAAATGCTGGATTAAAAGTGGTTATGGACCAATGTCCAAAAAAAATTCTTAAAAATTAATTAATCAGATTATGAATAAAAAGATAAAAGATATTTTGCAGGTTGACCAAACCCAACCAGATATTCTACGTTTGATTTTGAATGATCCTAATAATAAAAATGCTCTCTCAGACAAGATGATGCAACAACTTCAAGATCTCATAGTTGAAGCATCATCAAATGATTCGGTCAAGGTGATTATCATTGCAGCCGTCGGCGATGTTTTTTGTTCAGGGCATAACTTAAAAGATATAACTGCAGCCAGAGCCAACTCAGATTCTGGGAAAGAATACCTTTCCGATCTCTTTAATTTATGCTCTTCATTAATGCAGATAATAACTACATGCTCAAAACCAGTCATAGCAGAAATCAATGGGGTCGCAACTGCCGCTGGTTGCCAATTAGTTGCTAGTTGCGACTTAGCCATAGCCTCTGATCTATCAAAGTTTGCAACACCAGGAGTCAATATAGGTTTATTTTGCTCAACTCCAATGGTTGCACTCTCAAGAAATGTTAGCAAAAAAGATGCAATGAAAATGCTGCTTACAGGCGATATGATTGATGCAGCCGAAGCCAAGAGAATATCCCTAATTAATGATCATGTCTCCCCTGAAAAACTAAATGACAGCGTTATGTCTCTTGCAAAGAAAATTGCAAATAAGCCTCTTTCCACGGTAAAAATTGGTAAAGAAGCTTTTTATCGACAGCATGAAATGAGTCTCACCGAAGCATATGTATACACGTCAAAAGTAATGACTGAAAACTCTCTAGCAGATGATGCAAAGGAGGGCATTGCTTCGTTTTTAGAAAAACGAGATCCCATCTGGAAAGATGAGTGACCTATTGAGCGGGAATAGCCTCTGTCACAACTTTGTAATCCTTTAGATTAGAGTTTTGTAATATTTGGAAGTCGATCTCATCTCCTGGAAAGGAATTTTTTAAAGCGCCAGTTAAATTTTCCCATGTTGGTGATTCATTGTTGATGGATAAGATTATTGCTCCTGGCTTTATTTTTCCGCTATTAAAAAGTGGCCCATAATTTCTGAGTTCCAATATCTCTAAACCATAGGTAGGATTATTGTTTAATAAGAACCTTTTCACCTTAACTCTAAAATCTCCAATCCACGATCGTTTGACTGAACCATACTGAATAATCTCCGAGGCAACTTCAATCATTTTATTTGCTGGAAGAGCAAAGCCAATTCCTGCATAAGAGCCAGTCTGAGAAAAAATTTTTGTATTCATGCCAATAAGGTTACCTTTGTGATTGATCAATGCTCCACCAGAATTTCCTGGATTAATTGCTGCATCAGTCTGAATAAGCTCAAGATATGGATTTCCATAATCTCTTCCAGTTGCACTAATAATTCCACTGGTAAAAGTTTTTCCTAAACCAAATGCATTTCCAATAGCTATCACTTGATCACCTATTTGCACTGATGAGCTGTTTGATACCTCAATAGGTTGTAGTGTATCTATTGGAGTAATTTTGATCACTGCAAGATCAGAACGCTCATCAAAACCAATCAAGGACGCTGAATAAACTTGCCCATCATCTAGTTCTACTTCAATACTTCTAGTGCCTTCAATCACATGAAGATTGGTAATAATATATCCGTCATTAGAAATAATAATTCCAGAGCCCATAAGATCATTTGGCAGCCTTCCATTAAATGATCTAGTATCAATATTTTTCTTTGAGCTGATATTAATTACAGAGGGAGATGCCTTCGCGATTGCTGCTCCATAACCATCGCTATTCGACATATTTGTATAAAGATATGTCAGAATACCAACCAAGATTAAAAAATTTATCCTTGAAAGTTTATTATTAAAAAATTTCATATGATCATTAAATCAATAATATGAAGGATATAAAAGTTGTACTTGAGAATTTATCTATTCAGAGTGTGACAATTGATAATGCACAAGCTTCATTTCTAGAGAAGTTTATTGAGCAAGATTCAGCCTACAAACCCCCTACATTTTTTTCTAAAAATAATTCAATTGGAAATTTATATCTATGGGGTCCAGTTGGAAGGGGTAAAACAATGCTTCTTCAGGGTCTCCAAGATTCATATTTTCCTCAAGCAGGCCAATTTCATTTCATTGAATTTATGCAACTTATTCATAAAAAATTATCAGAATTTTCAGGAAACAGTGATCCAATATTAAAGGTTGTAAAAAGTCTTTCGAATGATTTTAAGATTATTTTTATAGATGAGTTTCAGATTGAGGATATTGCTGATGCAATGATTATAGGTACATTAATTGAAGCATTATCGCAAAAAGGAACAAGGATGTTCATTTCATCTAATTCACACCCAGATGATCTCTATAAAGATGGTCTTCAAAGGGCTAAATTTTTACAAACTATAGATTTTATTAATAAAAATTTTTTTATTCACCATCTATTGGGGAGCGAGGACTATAGACTAAAAGAAATTGCTAAGTTTGATAGTTCAGCCAAAGATGGGAATAGTTTTGGAGGCGTTAAAGATTTTTTACAAAGAACTTTCAATCAAGATATTACTTATACAACTGAGTTTTTGGCTAATGATAGAAAATTTAATTGTTTAGGCTGTTCTGATAAGGCGCTTTGGCTATCTTTTGAAGACTTTTTTTCATCGCCATGTGCAAGCAAAGATTTTATTGAGATTGTTAAAACATTTGAATGGGTATTTATTAATAATTTTCATGCTTGTAATGATGATCATCTTGATAAGGTAAGAAGATTTATAAGCTTTATTGACATTGCTTACCAAGAAAAACAAAAACTAAAATGTTTCTATGATCCAAATTTAATGATTAATTTGTATTCCGGAGATCAGTTACATCATTTATGGGTAAGAACTGAAAGTAGACTGCATCAAATAGCATCAAAAAAATATCTTCAAAATTTAGAGAAAAACTAAACTAAATGAATTAAAATATTGATTAAATAGCGCTTAAACATTAACATTCGCATCTAATTTTTTTCTTTAAACATAAAAAGTAATGAAAACTCTTTCACTCAGAAAAGAAGACGCTCAACATGATTGGTATGTTATTGATGCTTCCGATAAAATTCTAGGTCGTTTGGCCACAAAAATAGCCGATCGAATCAGAGGCAAAGACAAACCTACCTTTACGCCACATACTGATGGTGGAGACTATGTTGTAGTGATTAATGCTGAAAAAGTTCAAGTCACAGGAAAAAAGTTTGACGACAAAAAATATTACACTCATTCACTTTATCCTGGTGGGCTAAAGACCAAAGTTTTTAAAGATATTATCGAAGATAAGCCTGAATATATTATAGAGGAGGCTGTTAAAGGCATGCTTCCAAAAAACAAACTTGGAAAGCAAATGTTTAAAAAACTCAAAGTATACAAGGGTGAAAATCATCCTCATGAATCACAAGAACCTCAAATTTGGGAACCAAAACTATGAGTGCAGCAATCCATTACGCAACCGGAAGGAGGAAAACTTCATCAGCTAGAGTTTATTTATCAAAAGGCAAGGGGAAAATACTAGTGAACAATAAGGAATTATCTCATTACTTTGGCAGACAAGTGGCTCAAATGTTGGTCATGCAACCACTAAAATTAACAGAACTTGATGAGCAGGTAGATATCAAAGCTATGGTTAAGGGTGGTGGAAGCTTTGGTCAAGCTGGAGCTATCAGACATGGTATTTCAAGAGCTTTACTTGAATTTGATGAAAGTTTAAGACCACAGCTAAAATCTGCAGGGTTTTTGACAAGAGATGATAGAAAAGTAGAGAGGAAAAAGCCAGGATTAAAGAAAGCAAGAAAAAGCTCTCAATTTTCCAAGCGTTAATTTCTTATATATTTAAATATTACCGTTCATCCCAATATAGGTTTTAATGGAAAAAAAAATTACCACGCGAAGAAAAGTACTTATAGGTATGACCTCAGCTGTCGGTGCAGTTGGCGCATCATTCGCAGTTGTTCCCTTTGTTGCTTCGTGGAATCCAAGTGCAAAAGCTAAGGCAGTTGGTGGTCCGGTAAGAGTTGACGTTTCAAAAATGCAGGTTGGACAAAAAATTCAAGTTTCCTGGAGAAAGCAACCAGTTTTTGTTATCCGACATAGCAAAGAAGCTTTGGAAAGTCTTTCAAAAGTTGAATCCAAGCTAGATGATCCAAGCTCACTAAAGATTGAAGAACCTTATAGAGATGTTAATCCAACAAGATCAACCTCGAACGAATATACTGTAATTGCAGGAGTTTGCACACATTTGGGATGTGCTCCAAAGTATTATCCTGAAATGGAATCTCAGCCTTGGGATGAGTCTTGGGTTGGTGGATTTTTCTGTCCTTGCCATGGATCAATGTTTGATATTGTTGGAAGAGTATTCAAAGGAGTTCCTGCTCCAACTAACTTAAAGGTTCCGCCACATTATTTTGACGGAAGTATATTAACAATAGGGGAAGAGAGAGGCACTGCATAATGACCCAAAAATCATTAGGATTTTTTAATTGGATTAACGCTCGTTTACCTATACTAAATACATATGAACGCCATTTATCAAAACATCCTGTCCCCAAAAAGGTAAATTTCTGGTATATGTTTGGTGCTTTGGCATCAGTAGTTTTAATTATTCAAATCGTTTCAGGAATATGGTTGATGTTTGGATATGAGAATACTGAAGAGGGCGCTTTTGCTTCTATTGAATATATTATGCGAGATATTGAATACGGCTGGGTTATCAGATATATGCATACTACTGGTGCCTCAATGTTCTTTGCTGTTGTATATCTTCATATGTTTAGAGGGTTGTTATACGGCTCTTACCATAAACCAAGGGAATTGGTCTGGGTCTTTGGCATGACTATTTACCTTGTAATGATGGCTGAGGGTTTCTTAGGGTATGTTCTGCCATATGGTCAGATGTCTTACTGGGGGGCCCAAGTTATCATTTCTCTTTTTGGGGCTATTCCCTATATTGGTGAGTCATTAGAAATTTGGGTTAGAGGTGATTACTATATTTCTGGTGCAACCATCTCAAGATTCTTTGCATTGCACGTGGTAGCTTTGCCCCTAATATTAATAGCATTGGTGTTTATGCACTTGGTTGCTTTGCATGAAGTTGGTGCAGGTAATCCAGAGGGCGTGGATATTGAAAAACATCTAGATGAGGATGGGGTTCCATTGGACAGTGTTCCATTTTTCCCATATAAAGTTTTGAATGCATTGGTAGCTATTGGAATATTCGGCATTGTTTTTTCAATTATTATGTTCTTTTTTCCCGAAGGTGGTGGCTACATGCTGGAGTTAGCTAACTTTGAAGAAGCTAACCCATTAAGCACACCTGAGCATATTGCTCCAGTTTGGTATTACTCACCATATTATGCAATGTTAAGAGCTGTGCCTGATAAGCTTGGTGGTCTTATAGTGATGGGTGCTGCTATAGCTATTCTATTTGTTGTACCATGGCTTGATAGAAGTAAAGCTGCTTCTATTAGGTATAAGGGAATACTTAGCAAGATAGCAATGACTATTTTTATTATTAGTTGGCTTATGCTGGCATGGTTGGGCACTGTACCTGTAACAGCTCTAAGAACAACACTTAGTATCATCGGCACCATAATTTATTTTGCATTTTTCTTATTAATGCCAATTTATACTTCTATCGAAAAAACTAAGCCAGTACCCGAAAGGTTATGAAGAAATTCTTATTAATAGCTTTCTTATTCATTAGTTCTCAAGAAGCTTTTGCAGCGGTCGGTGCGCCATGTGGTGATTATGGAGAATGCGATTCATTCAAACCTGAGCTTAATAATATGGAGTCACTGCAATTAGGTGCTCTGACCTATATTAATCATTGTTATGGTTGCCATTCGTTGAAATATTCTCGATGGGGAAGAATTGCAAAAGACTTAGATATTCCTGAGGACATTTTTAATGACAATCTAGTTTTTGGTGCAAATGTAAAGCTTGGAGATAGAATGACCGGTTCAATGAAACCTGCTGTTTCTGAAACTTGGTTTGGCATAGCTCCGCCCGATTTAACGCTTGTTACAAGATTACATGGCTCTGATTGGGTCTATACTTATTTAAGAACTTTTTATGAGGACTCATCAAAGCCTTATGGAGTAAATAACATGGTTTACCCTGGTGCAGCAATGCCAAATGTTTTAGCTTCGATGCAAGGTCAGCAAATATTATCTTGTAAGGATATTCCATTAATCGCTAGCAATGGAGGCGTGAGAAGGGATGAAATGGGTAATGATATAACTGAAGAAAAGTGCGGTTATCTCAAAACTGTAGAAGGATCTGGCTCTTTATCTGTCCAAGAGTTTGATGAGGTCATTTTTAACCTAGTAAATTTTATGACATACGTTGGAGAGCCAAGCCGATCAGATAGAGAGAGAATGGGTTGGTACGCAATATTATTTTTTATAGTATTTACAGCACTCGCCTATCTTCTCTTTAGAGAATACCAAAAAGATTACCATTAGAATTTAACCAAAAACAAAGGGGAAGCATGATTTTATATTCTGACAAAGATGACCATTACAGCCACAGAGTAAGAATTGTTCTTGCCGAAAAAGATATTGCATGCGAAATAAGAGAAACTTCTAATGAAGAAGCTCCAGAGGAAGTGCTAGCACTTAATCCATATCATACTTTGCCTATTTTAGCCGATAGAGATCTTGGTTTATATGATGCAGGAGTCATGCTTGAGTATCTTGATGAACGCTTCCCTCATCCCCCCCTTCTTCCAGTATATCCAGTATCAAGAGCGAACAGTAGGACGCTTATGCTAAGAATAGACAAGGAATGGTGCCCATTAGTTGATACTTTGATTGTTAAGGAGCTATCAGAGAAGGAACTTTTAATTGTAAGAGAAGAACTGCTCAATGAAATAAGCACCGTTGCGCCTACTTTCAAAGAATTTGATTTTTTTATGAGCGAGGATTTTTCATTAATTGATTGTTATCTTGCTCCAATTTTATGGAGACTTCCTTCTCTTGGGATAAATCTTCCGCTGAATAGACATCTAAAACCTTTATTGGATTATCAAGCAAAGATATTTGCTAGACCTAGTTTTCAGGACAGCCTGTCTCTGATAGAAAGAGACCTAAGGGACTAAGATAAAAATAAATTTGTACTAATTTTTTTTAAAGGAATCTCTCTTTTGGTACATGCATTAGATCTGTAAATTATCCTTCCTGTGGTGCCATTTACTCTTGCAGATTGAACACCGGCTTGATTGAGTATTTGTAATAACAACCATTCATTCAATACTCCAAGCTCTAAATACCTCTCAAGTGATTGCAACTCATCTTTTTGAATTTTTGATATTGTGCGAACGGATATGGGAGCCCAGGAATCTTCATAATCGAATAACTGCAAAGGGGTATTTATTGCCTCCAAAGAAGAAATAAAATTTAAATATTCAAACCTATCGCTTCCATGGTATCTGAGAGCTGGAATCATTGATTTGTACTCTTGGGGATTTAGCAGAATGATAATTTGTTTGAAATCATATCTAGGTCGAGGGGTAAAATTTAAATTTTGATTTGGGTTTAGGCTAGAAATTTTTTTAAATCTTTTGTCGCTTGAATTAATCTCCAAAATCTCAGCAGAAAACTCTTGAAAATTACTTGAGTCATACTTAGCTTTCATAAAGTTTCTATCATCTGATTCAAAGTCTTGAATCATGGATTCATATTCTTGTGAATAAATAATTAGTACTGAATCATTATCTTTATTTATTTTCCTTTTTAATGATGAAATTGCATCCTCATAAAGGCTTGAGCAAAACCCATCAATCTTTTGTGACAATAAATTTTCTGGGAGCGAAACTTGCTTACTCTCAGTCCAAAAAATATTCAAAGGAAGATTTAGCATGTAAGCTAATTCTATTAATTCTTTAGAGTATTTCTGGTTGAGATTAAGAGTCAGATTATATTCTTTCTTAGATAAAATTTTTTGATAATTTCTTTTTAATGCTTTTACATTTTTTAATTGATCTTGATCTAGCTTTTGACTATCAATGACTTTCTGTATTTTTTCTAAGTCATCAACAAAGTAACTTTGATAGTCATAAATATCTTCAAATTTTTTTAGATCACCCTCTTTAAGAACTCCATTTGAATTTGGGATTGAAATCCTAGTTGTTGTTGAGCAAGATGCTAAGATAATTAATGTTAAAAAATACTGTAAATATATACTCTTTCTAAAAATCATTTACTTAAATTCATGCTATATATAATTTGTACTCCCATTGGTAATTTAAATGATTTTTCATTGAGGTCAATTAATACTTTAAAGCAAGTAGATAATATTTTTGCAGAAGATACCAGGGTTGCGGCAAAACTTTTGCAGCATTTTGATATTCAAAAAAAAACCAAACCATTTCATGAGCATAACGAGCATGAGGCTAGCAAAGTAATCACAGAATTACTTAAAAGTGGTAAGACTATTGCCTTGTTGTCTGATGCAGGGGCACCACTGATATCTGATCCAGGCTATCCATTGATTCAAAAATGTATAAAAGAGGATCTTTCTTTTACGGTTCTTCCAGGTGCCTCTGCTCTTATAAATGCCTTAATTCTCTCAGGTTTGCCTTCAGATCAATTTTCCTTTTATGGGTTTTTACCAAAGCAGCATGAGGCGAAAAGAAAAATTGCAATAAAGCTACAAAATTCTAATTTGACTAATATTTTTTTTGAATCTGCCAGGAGGATAGTCAAAACTATGTCAATTTTTTCTGAGGTCCTTAACCCAGATACCCATGTAGCAATTTGTCGAGAGATGACTAAAGAATATGAATCAATCTATAGAGGAACCATAAAAGAAATGATAGCCCGTATTAAGAGCGATGAGATTCCATTGCTGGGAGAGTTTGTTATTGTTATTTACTCCGGTTTATCTCATAGTGAAAGCCTTGATTTAGATGAAAATTTTTGCCTACCATTTCTAGATTACTTGTCTCCAACAGAGGCCTCAAAACTAATAGCTAAAATTACTTCTTTCTCAAAACAAGAAGTATATAAATTTCTTTTAAGGATTTCTAAATAGCACTAAAAGGTATTAAAATGCATTTGAGTTGATCGGATGACCGCTAGCAATTTGTTAGAGGAAAGTCCGGACTTCATAGAGTAGAGTGCCAGGTAATTCCTGGGGGGCGTGAGTCCACGGCAAGTGCAACAGAAATTATACCGCCAAGAAATTGGTAAGGGTGAAATGGCAGGGTAAGAGCCTACCGCGTATTTGGTAACAAATACGGCAATGTAAACCCCACTTTGAAGCAAAACCAAATAGGAATCCGTTTAGGTTACTCGCTTAGGATTCGGGTAGGTTGCTTGAGCAATATGGTGACATACTGCCTAGATAGATGGTCATTTAATACAGAATCCGGCTTATAGATCAACTCATCTAATTTTTTTAAAAAAAAGTGTGTAAAAGTGTGATAAATGTAGTATAAAGTGTGTAGATATTAATTTTTTACATACATTATGTTTGGTTTTACAACAATTTCGATTGATGCAAAGGGAAGGCTAGCTATCCCGGCAAAATACCGAGATCAACTTCTTTCTCAAAATGAAGAAAGTATTGTTGTTACAAGAGATCCCCAATATCCATCATTAAAAATTTATCCAGGTTCAATTTGGAATACCATATCTAACGAGCTTCAGTCATTGCAAGGCCTTGATCCTATTGTAAGAAACTTACAATGGACAATTCTAGGAAATGCTAGCGTGAGCTCATTTGATCCTAAAGGGAGAATGTTAATCCTCTTACCTTCCGAGCTTCGTGAATATGCAGAAATCAAAACAGCAGAAAAAGTATCTTTAATAGGGATGGGAAATAAATTTGAAGTCTGGAATGACAAAAACTGGGAAATGAGGCAAACAGGCGGTGCTCTATCTACTGAAATTTTAGAAGTTGTATTGCCAGAACGGTTAAAAACAATATCTTTTTAAAGGGGTAAGAAAATGAATTGGGAAATAATTGAAGAAAACGCAGGACTAGCCAAGATCAAAGTTATTGGTGTGGGTGGTGCAGGTGGAAATGCAGTTATTCATATGATTAATCATGAAATTCAGGGAGCCGAATTTATTTGCGCAAATACTGATTCTCAAGCATTAGATAGGGCAAAGGGCTCAACTATTTTAAAGCTTGGTGATAATGTCACTAGAGGCTTGGGAGCTGGAGCAGATCCCCAGGTAGGAAAGGCAGCAGCAGAAAGAGATAGAGCTGCAATCGAAGAGCTATTATCCGGAGCGGATATGATCTTTATCACTGCAGGAATGGGAGGTGGCACAGGAACTGGTGCTGCCCCAGTAATTGCTGAAATTGCCAAGGAACTCGGAGCATTAACAGTAGCAGTAGTAACTAAACCATTTAATTTTGAAGGGCATAAAAGGAAAGCTGCAGCGGAGCAAGGAATAGCAGAGCTAGTTGAGGAAGTTGATAGCTTGATCACCATACCCAATCAAAAATTAATGGATATATTAGGCAGAAAGACATCTATGGAAGAAGCCTTCGCTAAGGCAGATGATATTTTAAAAGGAGCTGTTCAAGGTATTTCTGACATTATCATGAAGCCGGGATATATAAATGTTGACTTTGCTGATGTAAAAACAGTTATGTCAGAAAAAGGTATTGCTATGATGGGCACAGGCCAATCAAGTGCTGATGAGAGAGGAATTGATGCAGCCAATCAAGCTGTAAGTTCAGAGTTACTAGAAGATATCGAACTAAAAGATGCTAGAGGGATTTTGGTAAATATCACCGCAAAATCGCCCACAATGGCTGATTTTGATGAGGTTGATTCAGTAATCAGAGACTTTACTGCTGATGATGCAACGATTATTTATGGAACCGTAATGGAAGATTCAATGGATGAAGAAGAACTTTTAGTCACAGTTGTGGCAACAGGTGTCAATCAAAAAACAGCAACTTTAGCAGTTGATAATTCAAGAAGAGCTACAGTGCAACTTAATCCAGTTGGATTAGATACTCCCCCAATAGATCAATCAGTCAAGTCAGGTGGCACATCGTCTGCAGAGGATATAGATTTCCTTGATGTGCCAACCTTCATGAGAAAGCAAGTAGACTAAATCTATGCTTCATGTTCCAGTTCTGCTGGAAGAATCATTAGGTTTCTTGCTCCATGATTTATCTGGAACATACTTAGATCTCACCTTCGGAAGAGGAAGCCACTCTCAGGAACTTTTAAACAGAATATCTCCCCAAGGAAGACTTCATGCTGTTGATAGAGATCCAGAAGCAGTTTCATTTGGAAAAGAAAATATAACAGACTCACGTTTTAGCATTTATCACTCAAATTATTCTGAAATTGATTCATTGTTTCCTCGACAGAAATTTGATGGGATATTATTGGATCTCGGAACTTGCTCAACTCATTTAGATAATCCAAAAAGAGGTTTTAGCTTCCAAAGCAATGGCCCTTTGGATATGCGAATGGATACATCTGCCGGTTTTAGCGCAGCTGAGTGGCTAAATAGCGCGACTGAAAAAGAGATCAGCGATATCTTATATCAATACAGCGATGAGAGAGCATCCAGAAAAATTGCCAGAGCGATAGTAGAGTTTAGAGTAACGAAACCTATTCAAACAACAATTGAGCTGACAAGAGTAATCGAAACCGTGCTCAAAAGAACTGGTAAAACTCACCCTGCTACAAAGTCATTTCAAGCAATAAGAATCCATGTAAATCAAGAGCTTCATCATTTAAGAATAGCGCTTTCGAAGCTCCATAATATTCTTGAAGAGGGCGGGGTTGTTGTAATTATTTCATTTCATTCTCTGGAGGATAGAATTGTAAAAAATTTTTTTAAACCTGAAATTGAACAACTGCCAAAAGATATCCCAATTAATACTTCAGTAAAAGAAACTTATCGATGTATCAAAAAGAAAATAAAACCATCCACTCATGAGATCAAAATGAATCCTCGTTCAAGAAGCGCAGTAATGAGGGTATTTTCAAAGCTATGAAAAAAGATATTTTTGTTTATATTTTATTTATCAATATTTTTATTTTATTTTGCCTGTGTCTGGAGACTATAAAAATTAGATGGCAATTTAGTCAAGAACATGAAAATAATGCTTATCTTCAAGTCGCAAACAATAAATTGACTGAAATAAATTTCAATTTAAAAACGGAATACCATCATCTTAGTTCTCCAGCTAAAGTTGAACGCCATGCCAAGGAAATTTTACATATGGTGGAGATTACGAAAGCAATTAATATAACTTATGAAAAATAACTTTGGCTATAGTTGGCGGGCATATCTAATATATATCTTTTTATTTCTGAGTTTACTAATCTTAGTTTTTAGAATAGTTAGTCTTCAATACATAGAAGGAGACTTCTTAAAATCTAAAGGTGAAAGCATGCTCGAGACCTCTAGGTCAATACCTGCTAACCGAGGGAGTATACTCGATAGAAATGATTTTCCTCTTGCTGTATCAATCAATCAATATGATTTATATGCTTTAAAGAATTTTTCAGAAGACGATTTTAAGAAATTAAAAGATTTTCTTATTTTAAAAAAAGATTTTCATACGATTAAACAAATTAATAAAAAAACTTTAATATTTTCTAACTTAAATTTTGCTCAATATGAGAGCATTACAAATCTGAAGCTATCTGGTATCGAGATTGAATCATTTCAAAAACGATATTATCCATTAGGGGAACAAATAGCTACTTTAGTTGGATTTTCTGGCAAAGATGGATTTGGCTTAGAGGGACTTGAAAATATTTTAGATTCTGAATTGTCCGGTGTGGCTGGGCAAGAAATTATTTACAAAAATGCAAGCAGGAGACCTAAAGTAACTCAAGAAGTCATCCAGGGTTTTGATAAAAAGTTGACTATTGATAGCAGGGTTCAATTTTATGCATATAAACACCTTTCAAGTTTTGTTAAGGCGAATAATGCAAAGGGTGGCAGCGCTATAGTTTTAGACAATATATCTGGAGAAATTCTTGCTATAGCCAGCTATCCCTCATATAACCCTAATAGCGCTCAGAGACAGATTCAAAGGAATAGGGCTCTGGTTGATGCATTTGAGCCGGGCTCAATAATAAAACCGCTAGCATTAGCCAAGGGCATTGACATGGGTATACTCTCTACCAATCAGATAGTTGATACCAGTCCAGGATTTATAAATTTAAGTGGCAGAACTGTATCAGATCCAAAAAATTACAAAATGCTAACTGTTAGTGAGATTATTGCAAAATCGAGCCAGGTTGGAGCTTCCAAGTTAGCTTTGCAAGTTGGAATAGATGGGCTTATTTCAGGATACAAAGGGTTTGGCCTTTCAAAACCGCCAAATATATTTTTTCCTGGAGTCGCTTATGGGGTTATTAATTCAAGAAATAATATCTCCGATCATGAAATTGCAAGTATTGGATTTGGGTACAGCATGACCGCATCTTCTTTACAGCTAGCACAAGCATATTCAGTTTTTGCTAATGAAGGCTATCTAAAAGATTTTAAAATTTTTAAAGATAATGATGAAGGATACAAGCAGCGAGTAATTAGCAAAGATGCTGCCAACGATGTATTAGAGTCTTTAAAGTTGGTTGTTTCAGATGGAACAGGAAACTTAGCAAGATTATCAAATTACGAAGTTGCAGGAAAAACAGGCACATCTCATAAAACTAGCTCTAAGGGTGGTTATGATCAAAGCAAATATATAGCATCCTTTGCAGGAATAGCGCCATTAAAATCTAAGAGACTTACAATTTTTGTAACCATTGATGAGCCAGGATTAAATAATTATTCTGGTGGTAGCGTTGCAGCACCATTATTTGCAGCTATTTCTGATGATGTCTTGAATTATTTAGATGAATAAATTACCTCTTATTAAACCCCTGATTAAAACAAATGTGTTTGACCAATGTTTTATCGCATCAATAACTGATAACTCAAGAGACGTGCATAAAAATTCTTTATTTGTAGCTCGACAGGGAGCGGAATCACATGGAAAAGAATTTATAAAAGAAGCAGTAAAAAAAGGAGCATCCTGCATCATTAGCGACCAAGAACTCAACGAAGAAATAGATATACCAATTTATTGCATTAATAATTTAGAGGATATGGTGGTTGAGATCCTATTTAGATTTCATGAATTGTCTGAGGATGATTTCATCTTTCATGGTGTCACCGGTACTAATGGAAAAACAACAACCGCATTTATGGCGCATAACATTATGAGGGAGCTTCAAAAACCTTCAGTATATATTGGCACTCTAGGGGCAATTATTGATGACGATCCTATGCAAACCAAAGGCAATACAACTCCTGGAATATTTGAGTTGTTTGAAATTTTGCAAACATGCAAACTTGAACAAAAAACATATGTTTTTCTTGAAATCTCTTCTCATGCTTTAGTACAAAAAAGGTTATGTAATTTACCCTTTTTACAGACCATCATACTTAATATTCAATCTGATCATCTTGATTACCATAAAACAGAAACAAACTATATTGATGCAAAATTATCTATTGCCAATCTCAATAATCAAAATCCTACAATAATTTCAATAGATCAAATGCAAGATTTGCTACCTCGTCTATCTGAAGTTCAGAAAGATCAGCTCTCCAAAACACAATTTTTAAGTGCAAAAAATCCCTCTGCCCTGTTTAAGTATTCTTTTGTCTATAACCCTGAGGGACGATCAAGGATTAATTTGGATTTCCCCAGCCTCGCCCTGGAAGCATCGGTCTCATTATTTCTTAAATTTAATATCGAGAATTATATTTCAGCTATTGCATTAATTTCGGAGCATGTTGATTCAAATAATCTCAACAAAATAAATAGAGCCGCTATTAAAATGCCTCAGGGAAGAGGAGAGATATTAAGATTAAAAGAGGGAAAGATATTAATTGACTATGCTCACGACCAACAAGCTATGCAAAATATTTTATCTGAATTAGGCGATTATTATGATGACATTATTTTAGTTTTTGGTTGTGGCGGAGATCGTGATAAATCAAAAAGACCAAAAATGATGAAAGTGGCTCAAGAGTTTTCTAGCAAGATATTTTTTACATCAGATAATAATCGCTATGAATCTTTTTCAGTAATTGCATCAGATGCAATGAATGAAAACGATCAAGTAAATGTTGAAATTTTAGAGGATAGGCAGATGGCGATAACCTCAGCGCTTCGACACTTAACTAAAGAAAATATATTGGTAATATTAGGTAAGGGTCATGAGACTTCAATGGAAATATCAGGAAATAAAGTTCCATTTAACGATAGAGATTGCGTCTTAGAAATTTTAGACAATGAAATTAATTAAAAATACACAAGATTTATTAACTTCACTCAAGCTTGATGGTAAATCAAACTTACCAATCAGAAATTTTCAAATAGATTCTAGAAAAGTAACAAAGAATTCAGTATTTTTTGGTTTGACCGGTTCTAATGAGGATGGAAGTCTTTATGCCGAGGACGCTTTAAACAAAGGTGCATCACTTGCAATTATAAAAGAGAGTAAAATTGTAGATTCTTCAGCGCGGCCATCAAAAATTATTCTAGTTAAAAGTCCTGAAAAGTGTCTTATTGAATCTGCTAAGATTGCTATGGGAAGATACAAGGGAAACATTATTGGGGTTACTGGCAGTAATGGTAAAACAACCACAAAAAATATTTTAAAGAACTGCATAAAAAGCAGTTATGCAACTTTTCAGAATTATAATAATGAAATTGGTTTGCCGCTTTGTGCTTTGGAGTTAGATTCAAAAAATAGTACAGCAATTTTTGAAATGGGAGCAGCGAAATCAGGGGATATAGATCTTTTATCTAAAATAATTAAGCCAAATATCGGCATTATTACTCACATAGGTCATTCACATTTAGATGGGTTGAACTCAGTTAGAGGAGTATTAGAGGTAAAATCAGAGCTCATCCGCAATATAAAAAAAGATGGTGCAGCAATTGTTCCGGATGGTAAATATCTGAATCATTGGAAAAAAATGAGGGACGATATTAATTTTTATACTTTTGGTGAGAAATCCTCAGCATCTTACTTCCCAAGTCAAATTAGGATGACAAAACAAGGCCTATCTTTTTTTATCAAATCTATCCATTTGAAAAAAAGAGTTCCAATAAAAACAAAGCTTGTAGGAATGCATAATGTGTTAAACATTCTTGCTTCATTTGCAGCGATCCATGCTGCTAAGTTAAGCATAGAAGAATTTGTAGACGGTTTGAGAGGCCTTAAAAACCCCTCCCAGCGCTTAGACCTTAAAACGTGGGTAATGCAGTCACAGGTCATCGATGATACTTACAATGCTAATCCAGATTCCATGAGAGCAGCAATAGACGTTTTATGTCAATTTAAAGGTAGAAAGATTGCAATTCTTGGAGATATGGCAGAACTTGGTAGATACAGAAAAAAACTACACATTGATTTGGGGGACTATGCCAAAATACATGGAGTAGATATTTTGCTTGGATATGGAGATTTGATACGACATACAGTATTTGCATTTGGTGATAATGGGTTTTTCTTTAACAATAAAATAGAGTTAATTGATTTCTTAAAAAAAAATCTAGCAGGAAAAGAGAATATTTTATTAAAAGGTTCAAGATCCATGCGGATGGAAGAAGTTTTAGATTTATGGAAATAATATGATCGAATTATTAGGTACATGGTTAATGACATACGATTCCGGTTTCGATGTATTGCGTTATTTAACTGTCAGAACCATCGGAGGAACTCTGACTGCGCTCATGCTTTCCATTTTTCTTGGGCCAGCCTTGATTAGATTCTTAACACATATTCAGTTCTCACAATCAATCAGAGGAGATGGACCCAAATCACATCTTTCAAAATCTGGAACACCTACTATGGGAGGTTTGATTATTATCTCTTCACTAATTATCTCAACATTACTTTGGTCTAATTTTCAGAATCCATACATTTGGATTCTAATTTTTATCACTATCTCTTTTAGCACAATAGGTTTTCTTGATGATTGGTTGAAAATTAAAGAAAAAAATTCAAAAGGCTTGAAGGGAAAATATAAACTCATGTTGCAGTTTATTTTTTCTTTAATTGCTATGTTGTTTATGTTGCAGGTTTCTCCTAGTGGAAATGAACAAATTTTTATTTTACCTTTCAACAAAGAGTATATTTTTATAATTTCACCACTTATTTTCCTGCTTATAAGTATTTTTGTAATTATGGGCTCATCTAATGCTGTTAATCTTACCGATGGCCTCGATGGGTTAGCAATTTTGCCATCTGTCTTGATAGCTGGAGGCCTAGGTCTGATTGCTTACGCATCTGGAAATTTAATTATCTCTAATTACTTATTTATTCCATTTAACCCTCTTAGCGGTGAGTTGATTGTTTTTTGTGGAGCATTAATTGGAGCTGGTATAGGGTTTCTTTGGTATAACACATATCCTGCGCAGATATTTATGGGCGATCTGGGATCTTTAACACTCGGTGGAATTCTTGGCACTCTGGCAGTGTTAGTCAGGCATGAGATAGTTTTTGCAATTATGGCAGGAGTTTTTGTGATGGAAACTTTGAGCGTTATTATTCAAGTAGGCTCATATAAATTAAGGGGTAAGAGAGTTTTTTTAATGGCACCAATTCATCATCATTTTGAATTGAAGGGTTGGGCAGAGCCAAAAGTTATCGTTAGATTTTGGATTATAACTTTTGTACTGGTTTTATTCGCTCTAGCAACGCTGAAGTTAAGATAAATTTCAATGAAATCTCTTATTTTTGGTTATGGGATCACAGGCCAATCTTTTGAAAGATATTTGATAAAAAAAGGCAAAGCTTTTGACATTTACGATGAAAATCTAAAAGGGCCAAATATATATAATCAATTACCTGATCAAGCTACATTAGGTTCTTATGAAATGATTTATTTGAGTCCAGGAATTAATCTAAAGAAGCTATATAAAAAAGGAGAATTTAAAAAAATACCTTATCTAACAGATCTAGATATTTTTTTTCAAGAAGATAGTTCTTTTAAAATTGGAGTTACAGGAACAAACGGAAAAAGTACTTGCTGTTATAAGCTACATCAGCTTTTAGAAGATTCTCAATTGATTGGAAATATTGGTACCCCTGTTTTAGATGGTATAAATTCTTGCTCATATTCTATTATTGAGCTTTCAAGTTTTCAGCTTGAGAAGGTCAAGGATATTAAGCTAGACTTTGGAGTGCTATTAAACATTGCGCCTGACCATATTGATCATCATGGAACTTTTGCAGAGTATACAAATGTAAAAAATAGAATCAAAGAATCAGGAATATCAACAGAAGAATCAAACCCAAAAAAACTCTGGTCAATGATCACTGGAAAAAAGCTAAGTGATGTTCAGGATGTTAAATTGGAAGAATTACCGCATAGACGGCAGCATGTTTTAACACGGAATCAACTAGTATTTATAAATGATTCAAAGGCAACTAATTTAACTGCATTGAAATTTGCGCTTAATAAGATGTCTGGTCCTTACGTATTGATTCTTTGTGGGGACCCAAGCAAAGAGCAATATGATAACTATGAAATTATTGGTCCAACAAAGGTATATATTTTTGGTAAACATGCAGAGGAGATATCAAAAAAAGTATTTCATCCAGAAAAAATATTGTTCCGCAATCAAGGTCTTTCATCGGTAATGAATGAGATTTTTAAAGATGAATATCATTGCCAGACTAATATACTTTTTTCACCGGGTCATCCAAGCGGTCAAGATTATAAAAATTTTGAGGAACGTGGAGATCATTTTATTAAATTAGCATTGTGCTCAGATGATTGATCGAGAAAATATATTAATTATCTTTCCATATTTCTGTTTGTTATTCATTGGATTGGTAATGGTTGCTTCATCAAGTGTATACGTTTCAGAAGATCTTTATGGCACTCCCTTTCATTTTGCTTCGAGGCAAGTAATTTTTTTGATTCTGGGTATTTTTGCAACAATAATTGCCTTAAGTATTCCCTCAAACTTATTTCTCACATTGGATTGGCTAATTTTAATTGGTTCATTGCTTTTACTTATTGCTCTTTTTTTTCCTGGGGTGGGTACAGAGGTCAATGGAAGTTTAAGGTGGATCAGAATCGGACCGATAAACATCCAACCCTCTGAAGTTAGCAAGCTTGCTTTAGTTATATATATTTCAGGATATTGTGTTAGAAGACTAAGTGAAATTAATACTTCACTAGGATTTTTTAGACCCTTGATTGTATTAGCTCTTTTTGGGCTATTGATTATGTCTCAACCTGATCTTGGATCAACATTGGTAATTGGAGCTTTAGTAATTGCTGTGCTATTTTTTGCAGGCATTTCATTTTCTCAATTTTTACTATTAATTTTATTAATGGGTGGTTTGGCAGCTATTGCTGTCTATCTAGAGCCATATAGATATATAAGATTTATTTCATTTACTGAACCATTCGACCATTTTTACGGGCCCGGATGGCAGCTATCAAATGCCCTGCTTGGTATTGGCAGAGGTGAGTGGCTAGGTGTGGGTTTGGGTAATGGCCTTCAAAAGAATTTATATCTACCTGAGCCACATACTGATTTTATTTTTGCAGTAATTGTTGAAGAATTTGGACTGATTGGAGGATTGATGGTGATATTTCTTTTTGCTGCAATGATTTTTGGTATTATCAAAACATCCATTAAAGCACTAGAGCTTGGAAAATTATTTCAAGGATTGCTTGCTTTTGGTGCAGGTATTTTAATCGCAATTCAAGTAGTATTTAACATAGGTGTGAATCTTGGAATATTACCGACAAAAGGTTTAACGCTGCCTTTTGTAAGCTATGGGGGAACAAGCTTAATTTTATTTATGTTTTTAATGGGCATGGTACTAAGAATTAATTTTGAAAATAAAACGATAAAGTAATGAAATTTTTAATTTCTGCAGCAGGAACTGGAGGCCATGTTTTTCCGGCATTAGAATTTGGCAAGGAATGTATTAAAAATAATCATGAGGTTATTTGGATTGGAACAAAAACTGGTATAGAAAAAAGAGTTGTTCCTCACAATATAAAACTTTTAACAATTCCAATGAGCGGCTTCAGAGGAAAGAATTTAATTTTAAAAATTATTTCATTAATAGGTCTAATCGCATCAATTTTTAAAAGTATTTTTTACTTGCAAAAAAATAAGATTGATTATGTTGTGTGCTTCGGAGGGTATATCTCATTGCCAGTGGGTTTATCAGCATGGATTTGTAGAAAACCTCTTTTCTTACACGAGCAAAACGCAATCATAGGAACTTCCAATAATGTATTAAAAAAATTCTCAAAAATAATTTTTTTAGGATTTTCAATAAATGAACCATTCACAAAAAAGATGATGCTAGTAGGCAATCCAATAAGGCAATCAAAAGACAGCGCATCAGTCACTCAACAGCATGAATCACCCAGGGTTTATGTGACCGGTGGCAGTCAAGGCTCTGAATTTATCAATAAGAATATACCTAAAGCTTTAAATTCATTAAATATACCATTAGAGGTAAAGCATCAATGTGGAAAAGGGAAATCTCAAGGAGTTAAGGAATTGTATTCAAGTAATATTTCTGTCGAGGTAGAGGAATTCTATAATTCGCCTCATGAGGAAATTTTATGGTCAGATTTTATTATTTCCAGGGCAGGTGCACTTTCTCTCTCAGAGGCTATAAGTTTAAAAAGAGGATCAGTGATTATTCCTTTGCCATCAGCCATAGATAATCATCAGCTCTTAAATGCAATTAATATTGTGGATTTGGATATGGGGTTGATGCATGAAGAGTCAGAATCTTTAGAGTCTCTTTCTAGCAAGCTCGAAAAGGTAATTAAGAATAAACTTTATGAACAATGGTCAAACAAAGAAAGCAATTTAGATCATTTTCAAGCCGCTAGAAGAATGTTAAGTTCAATTTTAAAATTTTAAAAAAAATAGATGCACTCACTAGGATTTCAAAAGTTCAAAAAAATTCACATGATTGGAATTGGTGGATCGGGAATGATTGGAGTGGCCACTATTTTGCAAAAAAGGGGTTTTAAAGTTACAGGTTCAGACCTTGTCATCACAGATGAGCTGAAGGAATTAAAAAAACTTGGTGCCAAAGTGCAAATAGGTCATGAACCAAGGCTTGTTCAAAAAGCAGATTTAGTTGTTGCTTCGTCAGCAATATCCAAGAAAAATCCTGAGCTTTCATATGCCAAGAAATCTGGTTTAACTATTATTCCAAGGGCAGAGATGCTGGGAACTCTGATGAAACCATATCGCAGTATTGCGATTGCTGGAAGTCATGGCAAGACATCTACAACGAGCATCATTGCCAGCATCTTTAATGCAGCTAATTTGAGTCCGACATATGTGGTGGGAGGCCAAGTTCTGAGTGTTGGGAGAAGTTCTAACCTTGGCGATGGTGAC
This sequence comes from Gammaproteobacteria bacterium, assembly GCA_045564015.1. Classification (GTDB taxonomy): domain Bacteria; phylum Pseudomonadota; class Gammaproteobacteria; order Magnimaribacterales; family D2472; genus D2472. The sequence goes on along the minus strand of JBJLIB010000011.1, from coordinate 28,338 downwards.
TATATAATAGTTGAGGCAGACGAAAGCGATGGATCTTTTTTACATCTTCAACCTGACATTTCTGTAATCACCAACATTGATAACGACCATTTAAGTTTCTATGAATTAAATCAAGAAAAATTAAATCAGTCTTTTGTTAGTTTTGCCGAAAATTTACCTTTTTATGGCTATATTTTGCTTAACTTAGACGATTCAAATATTCGTAAAATCTCAAAAGACATACATAGAAGACAGATAACTTTTGGTTTTCATTCAAAAAATAGATTTCAAATAACTGATGTAAAGTTAGAACATGGCCTTCAAAATTTTCAATTAATAGATCATGCCAATAAAAAACACTATAAATTTTCCACTAATTTAAGTGGCAGACATAATTTATACAATGTTACTGCTGCAATTTGTGTAGCCATTGAAGAGAACATATCGGTAAAGGACATTGCTAAAGGGTTGGCTGGTTTTAGAGGTGTTGGAAGAAGGTTTGAGCTTTCAGAAATTTATTTTTCCAAGCATCCGCATGTGCTGATAGATGATTATGGCCATCATCCTGCTGAAATTTTATCAACTGTTCTTGCTGCTAAAGAAAAATTTCCTCGGCAAAAGATATGCATGATTTTTGAGCCTCATAGATTTACAAGAACACAACAGCTTTTTGATGATTTTAAAAAAGTACTATCTAGGGTAGATTTTCTTCTATTGTTAGATATATATCCAGCAAGTGAAAAACCTATTAAAGGAATCTCTTCTAAAAAACTTGCTTCAGAGATATTAGAAAAAAATAAAAATGTTTATTACATAGGAAAGAAAGATCCTATGAACTGGCTTCATGAAAATCATCAAGACTTTTCTATTTTAATCACTCAAGGCGCAGGAACAATTTCAAAACTGAATAAGAAGATTAAAAAAAAGTGGCAATAAAAAAAATTAAAGTTTTGTATGGGGGTGAATCTTCTGAGCGTGAAGTTTCTCTTGAGAGTGGAAAATATATATTTCAAGCAGTGAAAGATTTAGGATACGAAGCGCAGCTTATTGACTATCCAAAAAACTTTTCATCTCATCAACTTACAGAAGAAGACTTCATTTTTATTGCACTTCATGGTCAGGATGGTGAATCAGGAGCATTGCAAAAACTTTTACAACAAAAGTGCATTCCATTTTCTGGCAGCCATTATGAGGCTTGCGTAAATACTTGGAATAAGAATACTTGTAAAGTGCTTCTTAAAGATAATAAAATTCCTACTCCAAACTGGATTACCATTCCATCATTGCATGAAATGGAGAAAGATTTAGGAAACCCTTTTTTTAATCAACTTAGACCATTCAAGGAGCTTTTTTTAAAGCCTGCAGAGGATGGATCAAGCATAGATGTATTCAAAATTACCTGTAACAAGGATTTAGAGAATGCTATTTTAGGTTGCGTAGATCCAAGACGAACATTCATTCTGGAGGAAAGCATAGACTTTAAGGAGCTTACTGTTCCAATTTTAAACGGAAAATGTTTACCTGCCGTAGAGATCAAAACCTCTGAATCTTTTTATAACTTCAATGCAAAATACGTGAATGAAGATACTCAACTTACCGAGCTTGTACTTTCAAAAGATGAAAAAAATAAGCTTGAAGAAATTTGCCTTAAGACAGTCGATGTTACGGGTTGTTCAGGTTGGTTAAGGGTTGATCTTATGCGTGACAGAAATAATAATTTTTATGTGCTCGAAGTTAATACTGCTCCTGGAATGACTTCTCATAGTTTATTTCCTAAATCCGCTGAGTCAATTGGGCTCTCATACAATGACCTTGTGCAAGAAATTATCAATGCTAAATAGATTAGGGCCAATATTTTTATTTTTAATGGCTATTTTATTTAGCTGCTCAGGTGATAAAAACCAAAAAATTTTAATAGTATTTGAAAAGCCCCCAACTTTAAAAAAAGCTCAGGAATTAATATTTAATTTATCAATTAACAACTCAAATAAAAATCTATCAAAATTTCTAGATAACCAAAATTGGATTAATTCTTTTTTGATTAAAAAACACGCATTCAAACCACTAGAAATATATATTGATTCAAAAGAGCCAAAATATATCTGGCAGGAAAAATTTTATTTAGATGACAATCTAAGTAAGTTTTTATATTTTGGTGAATATCCTGACTTGTTGCAGTTAGATATGCCTATTGAATTTATTGATGAATGGTTAGAAGTTGAAGAGAAAATATATGCTTTAACCTCAGCCTATAACCTTAAAATTTCTTCTATTTCTTATTCTGAAGCAGAAGGGTGGCATTTCAAGAGTAATAGTAATTTGCATATAAAGTTAGGTTCAGATTTATCTTTTAGTGCATTGGAAAAACTAGAATTAACTTTAAAATATATTTTCGAAAAAAACTTAACTCCTAGTATTATTGATTTAAGATACAAAGATGGAGCAGCTTTAAATTATGGCAAATAATGGAACAAAAGATTCTGACTATGTCGTCGGGCTAGATATTGGAACTTCAAAGGTTGTTTGTATTATTGGCAGGTATGTTGATCAACATTCTCTTGAGGTTGTATCGATGGGATCTTATCCATCTAGCGGTCTTAAAAAAGGGGTTGTAGTGAATATTGATGCAACTACAGATGCAATTCAAAAATCTTTAGATCAGGCTCAGGCATCATTTGAAGGAAAAATTAAGAACGTATATGTTGGGATTGCAGGAAATCATATTCGTAGTTTAAATTCTCATGGAATAGTAGGAATAAAAGATAAAGAAGTTGAAGCAAGTGATATAGACAGGGTAATTGAAGCAGCTCAAGCAGTTGCAATACCTTCAGATCAAAGAGTGCTTCATGTTCTTCCTCAAGAATATGTGATTGATAATCAAGACTCTATTAGAGAGCCGCTTGGAATGTCTGGTGTTAGATTGGAATCCCATGTTCATTTAGTTACTTGCGCCAATAATGCGATACAGAATATAGAAAAATGTGTTAAACGATGCGGCATTGGTGTTGATGGTTTTGTTTTAGAGCAGCTAGCCAGCTCATATTCTGTTTTATCTGAGGATGAGAAAGAGCTTGGAGTCTGTTTGGTGGACATAGGTGGAGGCACCACCGATATTGCAGTATTTAATTCTGGCTCAATATCATTTACTGGGGTGATTCCTATAGCAGGTGATCAGGTTACTAGTGATATAGCTGTAGCCCTTAGAACTCCTACTGCTCAGGCAGAAGACATTAAACAAAAGCATGGTTGTGCAGCAGCGGAACTTACCCAAGATGGAGAAACCTTAGAAGTAATGAGGGTTGGTGGCAGACCTCCGGAAGACTTATCAAGACGTTCATTGGCTGAAATTATTGAGCCAAGATATGTGGAGCTTTTTGATTTAGTTAAAGCAGAAATTAAGCGAAATGGTTTCGAAAATAAAATCCCGGCCGGAATAGTACTTACAGGGGGTACTTCAAAAATGGAGGGAGCTGTTCCTCTGGCTGAGTCTATATTTCAAACAAGTGTAAGACTAGGTATTCCAGAAAAATTTAATGGAATGGAGTCAGTGCTAAAAAATCCAATATATGCCACTGCTTTAGGTCTAGTAGGCTTTGGTTTTGATCAAATGAAACAGGGCTACACTCTAGAAAATAATAAAAGCTTTTTTGATAGAGCTTTTGGTTTCTTAAAAAATAATTATTGATTGCTAGGAATATTTGGCATAGAATTCACGCTCCTTGGTTTTTTGATGTTCAAAAAATCTACTAACCCATAAGGAAAAATATGAATAATTACGAATTAACTTTAATACTCAACCCCGACTTATCCACTAAGTTTGATCACTTTCAAACAAAGTTTGAAAAAACCTTGAGTGATATAAATTTTAAACTCAACAAGCTTGAAAACATTGGTCGTAGGCAGTTAGCTTACAGCATTCTTAACCACAACAAAGGGCACTATGCTATTTTTCAAATAGAAGGGCCATCAGAATCTGCTATAGAGCTTGAGTCTAAATTAAAATATGATACATCTGTTATACGCCACCTTTTATTAAAGGTTGATTCCCCATCTCTAGAGGATTCATTGTTACTTATAGAATCAAGGGAAGCAAAAAAAGCCCCACAAGAGGAAGAGCAGAGCCAAGAGAAGCCAAAAGTCAATCCAGCAGAACAAAATGAAGTGACAGAACCTGTTGCTAAAGAAGAATCAAAGGATGGTGAATAATGACTGAATCTAATAACAAAAATTTTAGTTACAAGAATGTTGATCTTTTGAAAAGGTACATCACTGAGACAGGGAAAATCATACCTGCGAGAGTTTCAAATATCAGCGCATCGGAACAGAGGAAATTAACAAAAGCAATAAAGATTGCTCGCTTTTTGGCTTTACTTCCATATACAGACTCACATAGATAAATTATGAAAATTATACTTTTAGATAAAATCCAAAAATTAGGTGAAATTGGTGATGTCGTTGAGGTTAGCTCAGGATATGCCAGAAATTTCCTTATTCCTAAGAAGAAAGCTATGTTTGCCTCTGATGAAAACCTAAAGTATGTTGAGAGCAAGAAAGCCGAACTAGCCGCAGCTTCTGCTGATGAGATGGCAAATGCACAGGGTAAAGCTGATGCAGTTTCTGGTGCCAAAGTTGAAATCAAAGTTCCAGTAACTGAAGAGGGTGCACTTTATGGTTCAGTTGGAACCAGAGAAATTTCAGATGCATTTACTGAGGCTGATCATATTGTAGATAAAAGCGTTATTCAATTGCCTGATGGACCTTTAAAAGAGCTTGGTGATTATTCAATTACTCTTTTATTTCATCCAGAAGTTTCATGTGTCGTTGAGGTCTCTGTTCAGCCAGAGTAGTTGTTATCTTAATAATATGATGTAAGAATCATATTTATGTCTAGCAAATCCATAGAAAATACAGAACAAGTTAGAGAGCTTGAAAGAGCTGTCCTGGGCGGACTAATGCTTGAAACAGAAAGATATGATGCTGTTAGTGAAATCATTGAATTTACAGATTTTGAGGGTCAAGATCATCAAAATATTTTTCAGTCTATGGGAGAGCTTGTTAATTCTAATAAACCCCTAGATCCGTTAACAGTTTCGGACCGACTCGACAGTAAAAACCTTTTAACTAGAGCAGGTGGTAAGAATTATTTAATTGATTTAGCATCTACGAGCCCCTCTGCCGCAAATTTAGAAGCCTATGCCGGGATGATCAGGCAGAAGTCTATCTCAAGAAGGCTGATGAAAATCAATTCTGAAATCTCTGAGCTCATTATTAACCCTCAAGGCAAGGATGCCGCTGAATTGCTTGATGAGGCCGAAACAAAAATTTTTTCATTAAATGATGAGGCTAGCAGAACATCAACCAATATTCAGAAACTAGATGAACTTATTCCTCAATCAATTGAGAGAATGAATGAAATTGCAAAAAACGGATCTTCCTTGCTTGGAGCATCTACAGGCTACAAGGATCTTGATAGTAAGTTACAGGGCCTTCAAGACGGAGACTTGATAATTATTGCCGCTAGACCAAGTATGGGTAAAACAGCTCTTAGTATGAATATTGTTGAAAATCTTGTTCTTAATAAAGACATTCCTGGTGGGGTATTGGTGTTCAGTCTTGAGATGCCAGCCGAGTCATTGACCACTAGATTACTCGCTAGCAACGCTAAGATTGATCAACAAAAAGTGAGATCAGCCTCAATGAATCAATCCGATCTTAAAAAGTTTATGGAATCATCTTCTAAATTAAAGGATTTGCCACTATACATAGATGATAGCTCAATGCTCTCACCTATGGAGTTACGAGCAAGAGCTCGACGAATTGCGAGACAAGAGCCTAACGGACTGTCATTGATAGTTGTTGATTATCTTCAGTTAATGCAGTTACCTACCTCACAAGAGAATAGAGTAAATCAAATTTCAGAAATTTCTCGATCTTTAAAAATGCTTGCAAAAGAACTTAATGTACCTGTTATTGCATTATCACAGCTTAATCGAGCTGTAGAACAAAGACCCAACAAGAGACCCATTATGGCTGATTTAAGAGATTCAGGTGCCATTGAGCAAGATGCAGATGTAATTTTATTCATCTACAGGGACGAGGTCTATAATGAAGACTCTGAAGAGGGAAATAAGGCTGAAATTATTATTGGCAAGCAGAGAAATGGGCCTATTGGTAAAGTGAATCTTACTTTCCTTAAGGAGTTTACTAGATTTGAAGACTTTGCTGTTGATAGCTATTACGACTCCATCCAATGATCGAACCAAATTCTGAGCTTGTAATTGACTACGAGCTTGTAAGAAACAATATCCAAGTCATCAAGAAGAACTTAGCTCCGAATTGCAAAATCATGGGCATTATCAAAAGTAATGCATATGGACATGATCTTGAAAAGACAACTCGTGCATTGGATGATTCAATAGATGGATATGGTGTTGTTAGATTGCAAGAAGCGCTCAAGATTAGAGAAAACTCTTCTAAGCCAGTTTTAGCCATGCAAGGCGTCTACTCATCTGATGCTTATGATGCTTTAAAAAAAAATAATATTTGGTCAGTCATCCATTCAATTTCTCAACTACCACTGGCAAAGCAATATCAAGATGATTTGCTTTTTTGGATTAAAGTAAATACTGGAATGAATAGACTAGGCATTAGATTGGATGAGCTAGATCAGTTTGAATCACTCTTCAAAGATTCAAATGTTTTAATGACTCATTTAGCCTGTGCTGATAATCCTGAAGATCCTCTTAATATAACTCAATTTCAAAATTTTGATCATGCATGGAATCAAACTACAAAACCCATGCAGCGAAGTGTGTTGAATTCTGCTGGAGCATTTAATTTTCCAGACCACGCCTATGACTGGGTTAGACCGGGCATTGCAATGTATGGAGGAATTAACTTTCCTGGTTTAAAAACTGCTATGACATTTAGAAGTCAAATTATATCCATTCAATTATTAGATAAAGATGAGAGAATTGGATACGGTGGAAGGGTTGAAACAAAGCAACCGGCTAAGATTGCTATTGTTTATTGTGGATATGCTGATGGGTTCCCCCAAACAGCTATAGATGGAACCTCTGTACTAGTTAACAGTCATCAATCTCAAATTATCGGAAGAGTTAGCATGGATTTGATTTCAATTGATGTTACAGATATTCCTGAATGTAAAATAGGAGATTGGTGTGAATTATGGTCACCGGATTTATCAATCTTGGAAAATACAGAAAAAAATGGTTTGCTTTCTTATGAGCTTATGACCAAAATGAGTGAGAGAGTAAAACGAGAATACTTAAATATATGAAAATTAATTACGTAAAAGATAATCCTAGAGAAATTCAATTGGAGGAAGACTTACCTCCATACATGACTGAAGGGGTTGCAAATGATATAGCAGAAATTTTTAACACTCCCTTATCTGGAGCATATAACTGGGATTACACCGTTCAGGATAATAGAATCAAAAAACTTTATGAGTTAGGCAAAGAGCTGAATTGGAATGTTGAGGTTGATGTTGATTGGTCAAGACCATTTGAGCCTCTAACTGAACCAACTCCAATATTTTGGGATGATTATCCACCATATCAAAAATTTTCTGATGATAAAAAAGTAGAATTCCTTAACCATCGAATTGCTTGGAGTCAAAGTCAATTCCTTCATGGGGAGCAAGGGGCGCTTCTCGTTGCCTCTCAGCTTACCTCATGCGCTCCAACTTATAATGCAAAACTCTATGCCGCATCTCAGACATTTGATGAAGCCAGGCATGTAGAAGCTTTTAATAAGTACATTCAAACAAGAACAAAGCTTATGTATCCTATTGGCAATGCTTTGAAATCAATTTTAGATAAAATTCTTACTGATCCAAGATGGGATCTCAAATTCATTGGCATGCAAATTATTATTGAAGGATTGGCGCTGGCTGCGTTTCAAACCTCCAGAGAGCTAACCAAAGATCCAGTATTACGAGACATGCTTGGCTTAATTATTCGGGACGAAGCGAGACACGTCACTTTTGGAATAAATTATTTAGAAGAATTTGTTGAAACTCTATCAGAAGATGAAAAAGAGGATAGAGCTCAATTTGCATACGAGGCATGCTGGTTAAGTAGGGAAAGGTTGGTTTCAATGGATGTTTTTGAGCATTTTGGCTGGAATGCTGAAGATGCAAGACAATTTCAGTTAAGTTCCGATATTACCAAACATTTTCAAAAACTTCTTTTTCAAAGAGTTATGCCAAATTTAAGAAGAATTGGCCTGCTACGAGATTCTGTTAAAGGTAAATTTGAAGATCTGGGCATTTTAGAATACGCCACTGCTAAAAGTGATGCTGATATAGATTGGGCTGACTTATCAAGACCATTATTTGAAGAATCTGCTTAACTTAGTTTTTATTAAGTCCAGAATCTGATATTCTGTATTCCCATCATAACCTAAAAACTGATGGCTCAAACAAAGTACATTTTTATCACCGGCGGTGTTGTTTCCTCTCTTGGCAAAGGTATTGCAGCTGCATCTATTGGCGCTCTTTTTGAAGCTAGAGGCTTAAAAGTTTCATTAAATAAGCTCGATCCATATATCAATGTTGATCCTGGAACAATGAGTCCTTTCCAACATGGAGAAGTTTTTGTTACCAATGATGGAACAGAGACTGACTTAGATCTTGGCCACTATGAACGGTTTGTTCGTTTTCAAGCAAGTAAAAAGAATAATTTTACTGCTGGAAAGGTCTACGAAGAAGTTATTCAAAATGAAAGAAGAGGAGACTATTTAGGAGGAACTGTTCAAGTTATTCCCCACATCACAGATGAAATCAAAAGAAGAATTAAAGAGGGCGCTAAAGGTGCTGATATAGCAATTGTAGAAATAGGTGGAACAGTGGGTGATATTGAAAGCCAGCCGTTTATCGAAGCAATTAGACAAATGATGCTCGAACTACCATCATCTTCTACTGCATTAGCTCACCTTACCTTGGTCCCATATATTAAAGTGTCTGAGGAGCTTAAAACCAAGCCTACTCAACATTCAGTTAAGGAACTGCGATCTTTAGGTCTTCAACCAGATTGTTTAATATGCAGATTAGAAAAAGAGCTCCCACATGATGAAAAGAAAAAGATAGCCTTATTTTGTTCAGTAGATCCTAAAAGTGTTATTTCGATGCATGATGCTGAAACTGTATATTCAATTCCTTTGCTTTTATACGCACAAGGAGTGGATAAAATTCTCCTCAAAAAATTAAATTTAATAAAAGTTAAATCTCCAAGGCTTAATGATTGGAAAAGAGTTGTTGATGCAAAACTTAATCCTAAGAAAAAAGTTTCAATTGCAGTAGTGGGTAAATATGTTGATTTAAAAGATTCCTATAAATCATTAAATGAAGCCCTTGATCATGCTGGAATTGTAAATCTTGCAAAAGTTGATATTCAAATGATAGATGCAGCAAAAATTACTAAAACAAATGTTTCAAAAATTTTAAAATCTTCTCAAGCAGTACTTGTGCCTGGTGGTTTTGGGAGCAGGGGCATTGAAGGAATGATTCATGCGTGTCAATTTGCAAGAGAAAACAAGCTGCCATATTTTGGAATATGTCTAGGAATGCAAATAGCAATCATTGAATTTTCTAGAAATGTTTTGAAGCTCAAAAATGCAAATAGTACTGAATTTAATGTAAAGACCAAACATCCAGTTATTGGGTTGGTAACAGAGTGGAAGGATGCGTCAGGCAAAATTGAGCATAGAAGTGAAAGCTCTAATTTAGGTGGAACCATGCGCTTAGGTGGGCAGAAATGTATGATAAAAAAATCTTCACTGTCCCACAAGTTATATAAAAAAATGACCATAACAGAAAGACATCGCCATAGATATGAGGTTAATCCAGAGTATAAAAATGAATTAATTGCTGGAGGAATGGATATAGTAGGCACATCACTGGATGGCAATTTGGCTGAAATGATTGAAATAAAAAAACATCCATGGTTTCTGGGCTGTCAATTTCATCCTGAGTTTACTTCTAACCCTAGAGATGGCCATCCAATTTTTAACGATTTTATTGCAAAAGCTATTAAGATAAAAAGATGAAAATTTTAAAATTGGAAAACTTTACTATTGGAAATGAAGAACCTATGACTCTTATGGGCGGTGTTAATGTTTTAGAGTCTGAATCAGTTGTGATGACTGTTGCAGAAAAATTTGCAGAAACAACATCAAATTTAAATATTAATTGGATTTTTAAGGGATCCTTTGACAAAGCAAATCGAAGCTCCATTTCATCGTTTAGGGGTCCTGGGCTTGATGAAGGTTTGAAAATGCTAGAAAAAGTTAAATCAGAATTTAATACCCCTGTTATTACTGACATTCATGAGCCATCTCAAGCAGATTCAGTTTCGAAAGTTTGTGATGTAATTCAGATACCAGCATTTTTATGCAGACAAACTGATTTAGTGATTGCAGCAGCTAAAACAAAAAAAATAATTCAATTTAAAAAACCTCAATTTCTTTCTGCTCCAGAAATGAAAAATGTTATAGAAAAGTGCCGTCAAGCTGGAAATGAAAATATTACTCTTTGTGAAAGAGGTAACTCTTTTGGTTATAACAATTTAGTGGTTGATATGTTGAATTTCCAAATTATGAAAGATCTAGGTGTTCCGGTAATATTTGATGCGACGCATTCTTTGCAGCTTCCAGGTGGCCTGGGTAATGCTGCAGGAGGTCGAAGAGAATATTTACTTCCTTTAGCCAAAGCTGGACTGAGTCAAGGTATAGCAGGTTTATTTATAGAAGCTCATCCTGATCCTGATTTGGCTAAATGTGATGGCCCTTGTGCAATTTCCACTGATGAAATCCCGGCTGTTCTATCACAATTATCAGAATTAGATGATTTTATAAAAAACCAAGATAGAAATATTTAATGTCAGTCATTCAATCTATCCAAGCTATTCAAATAATAGATTCTAGGGGAACTCCAACAGTTTCCTGTAAGGTCACTCTAGAAAATGGAATTTGTGCGACCTCCATGGTTCCTAGTGGAGCATCCACAGGTTCAAGAGAGGCCCTTGAACTCAGAGATGGTAATGAGGCTTATTTGGGGAAGGGAGTTAGCAAAGCTGTCGCAAATATTCACGAAATTATTGCTCCTGCACTGATAGGCATGGATGTAACAAATCAGCAAGATATTGATGAAAAAATGCTTGCTCTAGATGGAACTTCATCTAAATCAAAGCTAGGTGCAAATGCTATTCTTGGTGTTTCATTGGCTGTTTTGGATGCAGGCTCGAAAGCGTTGGAACTTCCCTTGTATAAATACATTAATCAAGTTTTCGATCATATCAACGGCGAAAAGCCAAAGATGCAAATGCCAACTCCAATGTTAAATATTATCAATGGCGGTGAACATGCTGATAATAATATTGATATACAGGAGTTTATGATTATGCCTGTTGGGGCCAGTAACTTCTCTCAAGCCATGCAGTGGGCAACAGAGATATACTCTGATCTCAAGCATATTTTAAATACAAAAGGTTTAAGCACGAGCGTTGGTGATGAGGGTGGCTTTGCTCCAAACCTCCAATCTAATCAAGAAGCAATAGAGCTTATTATTCAGGCTATTCAAAATAATAATCTTACTGAGGGAAGGGATGTAGGGATTGCATTGGATTGTGCCGCCTCAGAATTTTATAAAAATGGTACTTATAACCTCGAGGGAGAATCCATCAAACTAAACTCAAGTGAATTTACTAACTACCTCTCTGAACTAACTCATAAATATCCTATCCTCTCTATAGAAGATGGTATGGATGAGAGTGATTTTGAGGGATGGAAAAACCTTACAAAGGCTTTGGGAGATAAGTGTCAATTGGTTGGAGATGATCTATTTGTAACCAACGTAGTAGAGCTTCAAAGAGGAATTGATGATTCTTTAGCAAACTCGATTCTAATTAAATTTAATCAAATTGGAACGATTACAGAAACTATGAAAACTATTTATCTAGGTAACAAGAATGGATTTAAATCCATCATTTCTCACAGATCAGGAGAAACAGAAGACAGCATCATTGCAGATCTGTGCGTTGGTTTAGGGACAGGCCAAATTAAAACAGGCGCACCTTGTAGATCTGACAGAGTGGCAAAATATAATAGATTGCTATGGATTGAAGCTGAGCAGCCTGATCTCACTTTTGCCAAAAATGTCATTGGTTAAATTTTTAAATTTGCTTGTTCTTATCCTTATTCTTGCAGCTTTCTATAATCTTTTTTTTGGGATTGATAGCAAAAGAAATTTTTCTGTTCTTCAGAATGAAAATCAAGAACTGTTGGTAAAAAATAATACACTTGCAAAAGAAAATAATTTTTTAGAGAAAGACATTTTAAGCAAACAAAAGAATGATGCTCATGCAGAAAAGTTTGCTAGAGAAGAATTAAATTTAATATACGAAGACGAGGATTTTCTAAGATTTAAGGAAGTTAACCCAAATGAACCCCAGCAATAAAATAACAGTTATTATTCCTGCGGCAGGAAATAGTAGTCGTTTTGGTGGTTCAATTCCCAAGCAATTTTTGAGCTTGGGTGATGAGACGGTCTTAGAAAAATCTGTTAATTTATTTTTAGAAATTTCTAGTATCCGAGAAGTTATAGTCGCCATCAATTCAAATGAGAATTTAATTAAATCACAGTCTTTTTATGGCCACTCAAGAGTGAGATTTGTTGAAGGAGGTAGCACAAGAAGTGAATCAGTATTTCATGCCTTAGTAGAAGTTGATCAAAGTACGGAGATTATAGTAATTCATGATGCTGCAAGACCATGGTTAAGAAAAAGTCATTTTGAGTATCTTTTGTCTCAACTTATCAATGATCGATCTATTGAAGGAGTTTTTCCTATAATTTCTGCAACTGATTCGCTGCGTATGAAAGAGGGTGAGGATTTAATTCCGGTGGAGCGTGAGCAATTTTTGCATGTGCAAACCCCCCAGATTTTTTACCATAAATCATTAAAAGCAGCATTTGATAAACTTAAGAAAGAAGGTCTCCATATGAGTGATGAGTCTCAGGTAATGGAGCACGCAGGATTTAAATTATTAGCTGCGCCAGGAGAAAGATCAAATACTAAAATTACTTATACTGACGATATAGCTAATTATGCGGGAAGAGATCTTCGAATCGGAAGAGGAATAGATTTTCATCAATTCCAACCAGGAAGTGGTTTAACTTTAGGAAATATTTTTATAGATTGTGAACTTTCCATTGTGGCTCATTCAGATGGAGATATTATTTTGCATGCTATTTCTGATGCTTTATTGGGTGCAGCTGGCCTAAGAGACATTGGATACTACTTTCCTGATAGCGATCCTAAAAATAAAAATTTGAGCAGCTTAATAATTATTGAAAAATCATTAGATTTATTAAAAGAAAACGGTTTATGGCCAAGAAATATTGATTTTGTTGTTGTGTGTGAACAACCAAAAATTGGACCCTATGTAAATAAAATAAAAAAATCTCTTTCAGCAATTCTGAAGATCGAAGAAAGTTTTATTGGAGTGAAGGCAACTACTACAGAAAAGATGGGAGTAATTGGTAACGGTAATGGAATTGCTGTGTATGCAATTGCTTCTTTAAGGAATAAATAGTGAATATTTTGCTAACTAACGATGATGGCTACAAAGCATCTGGCATAAATGAATTGTTTCAAGCTTTAAGCACTGAGCATAAAGTTTTTTTAATTGCACCACGAGACAATTGTAGCGGAATGAGTGCGGCAATCAGCCTGCGAAAAGAAATAGAAGTCGAGGAAGTCTCAGAAAATATTTTTTCGGTTACAGGCACCCCTGCAGATTGCTCATATCTGGGATTGTTATCAGTGATTCAGGATCCGATTGAAATGATTGTTTCAGGAATTAATTTAGGAGCAAATCTAGGGGAAGATATTTTTTATTCCGGTACTGTTGGGGCGGCAATTGCTGGTAGAAGACTAGATTATGTTCCAGTTGCTTTTTCGGTAGCAGCTTATAATCCAAACAACCTTAAATTTATTGCAGAACAATCACTATTAATTACTAATCAGGTATCCAAACTTCCCTCAGATCAAAATTTGTTGGTAAATGTAAATTTTCCTGATTTGCCGTCCTCAAAAATCCAAGGAATTAAAATAACTTCATTGGGTAAAAGGGGTGTTCCAGATACGCCTGATTTAATTAGATCTAGGGATTCTTCTAAATTTTATAGTTTTGGACCTTCTGGCTCACTATTACCTGATCAATCTGGAACAGATATACAGGCGATTGAACAAAATTATATTTCTATTTCAATTCTTGACTACAATTTAAGCGCTGATGTGGTTCGCTGGGACTTGTACAAGGAGGTTTTTAATTGTGAGTAGCTCTGGCTTTACATTTACGAGAGTCAAAGATCAAATGATCCAGCAATTGCTTGATATGGGCATATCAGATTTTCGTGTTCTTGATGCTTTAAGCCAAGTTCCTAGACATATCTTTTTAGATCAAGCTCTTTGGAGCAGAGCATATGAGAACAGAGCATTGACTATTGGTTACAAACAAACCATCTCTCAGCCATATATCGTTGCACGAATGACAGAACACTTAATTGCTCATACATCAAAAAGAGGGAAAGTTCTTAATAAGGTTCTTGAAATAGGATCAGGCTGCGGTTATCAATCAGCAGTATTATCTTATTTTGCGAGTGATGTCTTTGCAGTTGAGAGAATCAAACCTTTGGTTTCAAAATCACGTGAAAATTTAAGTGATCTCAAAATTAGAAATGTAATTGTAAAACATGCAGATGGATTCAATGGTTGGGAAGAAGACTTAAAATTTGATGGAATAATTTGTGCAGCAGCTCCAAGACAATATCCAGAAGAACTGCTTGAATTATTAGAGATTGGGGGGAAGCTCGTTATACCGGTTGGACTTGAAGGGGAGCAAAAACTTTATGTCGTAACTAAAAAAAGTGATACAGAAAATGAGGAAATGATTTATGAGGAGGTTGCTTTTGTTCCAATGCTTCCAGGCGTTTCAAATGGAGAAGTTTGAAGATGAATGATCAAGTTAAATACTCTTTAGCAGGATTTTGCATGGGAGTTGCAGAGCTAATTCCTGGTATTTCTGGGGCCACCATTGCAGTAATCTTTAGGATTTACCCAAACTTAATGAAGATTTTAAGCAACATAAGAGTAAAAAATATAACATTAAACCTTTCATCTCTTTCCCAAACATTTCAATTTAATGTTTCATTGCCTTTAATTCTATCTATGATTATTGCCATCATTTTTTGCTCTAAGGGAGTTAATTTTCTTTTAATAAATTTTGAAGATTTATTTTTATTATCTCTTGGTTTATTAATGATAGCTTTGTCTTTTTACATCGTTCAATACTTTAAAGATGCACTAATAGATAAAAAACTATTTTTATTCTTATTTTTGGGGATAGGCATTGGATTTCTTTTGCAAGGATTGAATATAGGCTCAGGAAATATTTCTATGCCGTATTTATTTTTGAGTGGAATATTGGCTTTTTCATTTTTTTTAATACCTGGAATCTCTGGTAGCGCCATGTTAGTAGTTTTGGGAGTTTATGGTCCTATCATTCAAGCTATTGCAACATTTAATTTTAATTTATTGATCCCATTTGCATCAGGTTGTTTAATTTCTCTCTTATTTTTGCCAAAGTTAGTTTTATCAATATATTCATCCAATGAGCATAATCTAATGTACGTTTTTTCAGGTCTTATACTTTCTTCAGGCATCTTTTTACTGTGATCAAATCTAATACAATACTCTTAATTATTCTAATTTTAATGATTACAAGTTGCTCCAGTTTGGATTCATTAAAGCAATCCTATAAAAATTTTTTACCTCCTTCTTCTGATAGCACTTATATTGTTGAGCCTGGAGACTCCGTTTGGTCTATTGCTATAAATTTTAATTTGGATGCTGAGTTATTGATTCAAAATAATAATTTAAAAAAACCATACACCATTTATCCAAATCAAGAATTACGTCTTTCGGGCGCGCTTGCCAAAAATAGTTCAAAAAAAGTATTGCAAGTTATGAATTGGCATCATCCCCTAGGAGAGAATTCAAAAATAGCTATTAATGATGAATCTTGGCTAATTTTCAAGGAGTCTAAAGGCTCTCCGATTCATTCTATTCATAGCGGAAGGGTAGTGGTTTCTGGGCCAGATATTCCAGGTTACGGAAATTTAGTTATGATTTCTCATCCAGATGGTTATTTAAGCTTGTATGCACATTGCGATAAAATATTTGTTGAGCGAGGTGATGATGTTGGAAAGGGAGCTATGATAGCTCAACTTGGTAATTCAGAGGCAGCATACCCAATGCTAAGGTTTCAGTTAAGAAAAAATGGAAAGCCAATTAGAGCTGAAAAATTAAACTCCTTTTTTTAAAAATTATAACTTTTCTTACTTTTCCAGAAGATGTTTTTTTTCTTTAATTTGTGCAAATTCTTTGGCTTCAGGCAGCTCATCTTTTTCCTCTGTAATATTTGGCCAAATTTCACTTAATTCTGCATTAATTTCAATAAATTCTATCTGATCAGCTGGAAGCTCATCTTCAGAGAAAATTGCTTCTACTGGGCATTCAGGTTCACATAGCGCGCAGTCAATGCATTCTTCTGGATGAATAACAAGAAAGTTAGGACCTTCATAAAAACAATCAACGGGGCATACCTCAACACAATCTGTATGTTTACACTTAATACACGATTCAGTAACTATGAATGCCATTATTTATTTGTTTGAAAATTTAGAATAAAAAAGATTTTAACAATGAGTTATGAACAAGTCAGCATGAATTTGATAATATTTAATTTACTTTTCCTAAATTTATAATATACTGTATAAACATACAGTAAAGGAGATCATTATGTCAGATAAAGTTAAAAACCTAAACGAGACCTTATCTCAAATTGAAAAGCAGTTTGGTAAAGGGACTGTTATGAAAATGGGGGACAGAGAAATTGTAGATATGCCATCAGTTTCCACTGGTTCACTGGGCTTAGATATAGCGCTAGGCATTGGCGGTCTCCCCAAGGGAAGGGTTGTAGAGATTTTTGGACCAGAATCATCTGGAAAAACCACATTAACACTTCAAGCCATTGCTGAATGTCAAAAAGCTGGAGGTACTGCAGCTTTTATCGATGCTGAGCATGCACTTGATCCAAATTATGCTGAAAAACTAGGCGTGAATGTGGATGAGCTTTTACTTTCTCAACCGGATACTGGCGAACAAGCATTAGAAGTAACCGATATGCTTGTAAAATCTGGCAGTGTAGATTTAATTGTTGTTGATTCTGTGGCCGCCCTAACTCCAAGAGCTGAAATTGAAGGGGATATGGGGGATCATCATATGGGTCTTCAGGCCCGTTTGATGTCGCAAGCTCTAAGAAAAATTACAGGTAACATTCAACGCTCTAATGCAATGGTAATTTTTATTAACCAAATCAGAATGAAGATTGGGGTTATGTTTGGTAATCCTGAAACAACTACTGGTGGAAATGCTCTAAAATTCTATTCATCGGTTCGTCTTGATATCAGACGCATAGGTGCAGTCAAAGAGGGTGAAGAGGTTGTTGGAAACGAAACTCGTGTAAAGGTTGTTAAAAATAAAGTGTCACCCCCATTTAAACAAGCTGAGTTTCAGATTATGTATGGAGAAGGAATTAACACAGAGGGTGAGATTTTAGAGCTCGGTCAAAAACTAGAGTTAGTTGAGAAATCTGGATCTTGGTATAGCCATAATGGTGAAAAAATTGGACAAGGAAAGGTTAATGCTAGTAAGTTTCTGAGAGAGAATACAAAAATCAGAGATACGCTGGTCAAGGAGATCAGAAAGGCCTATATACCCTCTGTTAAAAATTCTACAAAGAAATAATTATTCTTAAACTTGTTATGCAAGCTTAAAATTGATTAAGATACTCTCAACACAGGAGAGAGTTATGTCAAATAATGCATATATAGTTTCAGCTGTTAGAACAGCTGGAGGAAAGAAAAATGGAAGTCTTAGTCAATGGCATCCAGCCGATCTTGGCGCAAAAGTTCTTGATGAGTTAGTTCATCAATCTGGTATTAATCCTGAATTGATAGATGACGTGATCTTTGGTTGCGTTGATCAGGTGGGAGCACAATCTGGTAATGTTGCCAGAAATGCAATTCTTTCTTCAAGCCTCCCGGAATCAGTTCCTGGCACATCAGTTGATCGTCAGTGTGGCTCATCTCAACAAGCTATTCATTTTGCAATTCAGGCTGTTATGTCTGGTACTCAGGATGTTGTAATTGGTGGGGGTGTAGAGGTAATGTCTATGGTGCCAATTGGAGCAAGTATTAAAGATGGTTATGAAGCAGGTCACGGTTTACCATTTGATTCTGATGGAATGAAAGACAGATATCCTGGTATTTTCTTTTCTCAATTCACAGGGGCAGAACTGATGGCAGAAAAGTGGAATTTATCAAGAGAAGATCTTGATAAATTTGCTTTGAGCAGTCATCAAAAAGCTGCAGCGGCAGTTGAGGGTAAGTATTTTGATAGAGAGATTCTTCCTGTTCAAGCAAAGAATGCTGAAGGGAAGAGTGATTTGGTGCTAAATGATGAAGGGATTAGGTACGATGCAAGTCTTGAGGCGCTTTCTGGATTAAATCCAGTAACTGAAGGAGGCGTCATTACCGCTGGAAATGCAAGTCAAATTACAGATGGCGCAGCCGCACTAATGATTTGTAATGATGAAGGGCTAAAAAAAGTAAAATCAGATCCAAGAGCAAGGATTGTTGGAATTAGTGTTGTAGGTGATGATCCCATTATGATGTTAGGTGGCCCAATTCCAGCTTCTCATAAAGTTCTGAAAGCTACAAATTTAAACATTAATGATATTGATCTTTATGAGGTTAATGAAGCATTTGCTCCGGTCCCTCTCTCTTGGGCGATTGAGCTAAAAGCTGACATGGCAAAATTAAATGTCAATGGTGGAGCAATGGCTCTAGGGCATCCTTTAGGAGCAACCGGAGCAAAACTGATGACGACACTCCTACATGAGCTTGAAAGAACAAATGGCAAGTATGGTCTTCAAGCAATTTGTGAGGGTGGCGGAACTGCCAACGCAACAATTATTGAAAGAATTTAATTAACTACTTTTGTAGTGCTCAAAGATTGTTAAAATATCTTCAACTTTTCCAGTAGAGCTTTGACCATCTCTGTGTTTAAGCTCTATTTCATTATTTTGAAGGTATTGTTTGCCAATAATTACATTGATTGGCACTCCAATTAGCTCAGCATCTTTCATTTTGGTCCCATAACCATCTTTGCGATCATCTAGCATTGCTTCATAACCCATAGATAATAATTGGTTGTATAAATCTATAGCAGCTTTTGCTATCTCTTCATTCTTATCAAAACCTATAGCTACTATATTCACTTCATATGGAGCGATGGAATCTGGCCAAATGATTCCTTTGTCATCATTATTTTGCTCAATAGCCGCAGCAACAAGTCTCGACACCCCAATTCCATAGCAACCCATAAAAAGGCTCCTTGCCTTACCTTCTTGATCTAAAACATTTGCATTCATAGCATCCGCATAGACTCTTCCAAGTTGAAAAATATGACCAATTTCAATCCCTTTTTTAATTTCAATTACGCCTTCTCCATCTGGGGATGGCTTGCCTTGAAGAGAATTTAAATCTTCCCCCTCTTTTAGCAAAAGTTCAGTATTGATAGCAAAATCAGAGGAGTCACTTACTGCAATGGTATCTTCACCATTCTCGGCCAAAATATGAAATTCTTCTGATACATCTCCACCAATTGCCCCTGAATCTGCTTTAACAATTTTAAATTTAAGCCCTAATCTATCTATAATTTTTTTATATGTATTTTTCATTAAAAGATATGATTCGGCCAATGACTCTTCATTCAGATTGAAGCTATATGAATCTTTCATGAGAAACTCTCTTCCACGCATGACTCCATATCTTGGTCTGACCTCATCTCTAAATTTAGTTTGAATTTGATAAAGGTTCAGGGGTAATTCTTTATAACTTTTAATATTATTTCTTATTAAGTCTGTAATCACCTCTTCATGAGTAGGACCAAGGCAGAAATCTCTTTCATGTCTATCTTGAATTCGAAGCAGTTCTGGTCCCATTTTTTTCCATCTATTAGTTTCTTCCCATAGCTCTCTTGGTTGAACCATCGGCATAAGAACTTCTTGCGCTCCTGAGGCATTCATTTCTTCTCTAACAATATTCTCAACCTTCCTTAGCACTCTTAAACCAAGAGGAAGCCAAGTATATATTCCGGATGTAACTCTACGTATCATTCCAGATCTCAGCATTAATTTATGACTTATAATCTCGGCATCTTGCGGTGAGTCTTTTAGAGTGGGCAAAAAAATCTTAGACCAAAACATTTTTTATATTTGAATTTCCATTTAGTTTATAATTCTATATTTTTTTTAGAGACTTATGCCGATTTATGAATATAAATGCTCAAAATGTGAGCATCAATTTGAAGTTATTCAGAGATTTTCAGATAATCCAGTAGAAATTTGTCCTGAATGCAATAAAAAAGCAGTATCAAAATTAGTTTCTGCGCCTTCTTTTAGGTTGAAGGGCGGAGGTTGGTATGAAACTGATTTTAAAACTGGCTCTAAAAAGAATATAGTAGACAATAAGGATAAGGATGAAAAATCAAAACAGCCTAAAGAAAAAACTAAAACTACTGATAAATCTAAAAGCAAAAGTTCAGATAAAAAAACTTAAACAAGAGAGATAAAATGCGTTCACATTATTGCGGTGATATTAATAGTTCAAACATAGGTAGTAATATTGAGATTTCTGGATGGGTGCATAAACGAAGAGATCATGGTGGCGTAATTTTTTTAGATATTCGTGATTTACATGGAATAGTTCAAGTTGTTTTTAATCCAGATTTAAAAGAAATTTTTGATATTGCAGATTCATGCCGAAGTGAATATGTTGTCAATATTAAAGGACTAGTCCGAAAGAGAATTGAGGGTGCTGTCAATCCAAAAATGACCACCGGAGAGATAGAGATTGAGGCAACGAGCTTAAATATTTTTAGCTCAGCTGCTACGCCCCAGTTTCCTCTTGATGATTATCAAGATGTTAATGAGGATGTAAGGCTCAAACATAGATTTTTAGATTTAAGGCGTCCGGACGTTAACCATAGGTTAGTTAAGAGATCTAAAATAACTTCAAAAATAAGATCGATATTAGAAAATCGCAATTTCCACGAAATTGAGACACCCATTCTAACTAGGGCCACCCCTGAGGGAGCAAGAGATTATTTGGTACCGAGTAGAGTCCATCCTGGTGAGTTTTTTGCATTACCTCAATCTCCTCAGCTATTTAAACAGTTGCTAATGATTGGTGGGTTAGATAAATACTATCAAATAGCTAAATGTTTTAGGGACGAGGATTTGCGCGCTGACAGGCAGCCTGAATTCACTCAGGTCGATATCGAAGCCTCATTTGTTTCTACTGACGAAATTATTGAACTTGGTGAAGATTTGATTACTGAATTGCTTACTGAATTTACCGACTATCAAAAAAAAGAGGTGCCAAGAATTACATATAAAGAATCTATTGAAAAATATGGATGTGATAAACCTGATTTAAGAATTCCGTTAGAACTGAATGATATTTCTGAGCTAGTAAAAAATGAAGAATTTAAAGTATTCTCTGGGCCTGCAAATGATCATGCATCCAGAGTAGTAGCTTTGAGGGTTCCTGAAGCTGCATCAATGACCAGAAAAAAAATTGATGAGTATACTGATTATGTTGGTAAGTTAGGCGCTAAAGGACTTGCTTACATAAAAGTTGTAGATCTTGATCAAGAAAATGGTCTTCAATCACCAATTCTTAAATTTTTTCAAAAAGAAACCATCGACTCAATTATTTCTTCCTTGGATGTGCAAAATAATGACATTATTTTTTTTGGAGCAGGAAAGTCAGAAATTGTAAATCTTTCCATGAGCTCATTAATCAAGAAACTTGGAGAAGATCTTAGTTTAGCCACATCTGCATGGGCTCCATGTTGGATTATTGATTTCCCAATGTTTGAAAGAAACAAAGAAAACAATCTTACATCTTTGCATCATCCATTTACATTGCCCGCTGTGTCAGTTGAAGAGTTAAAGACTGATCCGGATAATTCATTGGCATGTGCATATGATTTTGTCTTAAATGGTTATGAGCTAGGGGGTGGATCTTTAAGGGTTTATGACCCATCAATGCAAAAAGAGATATTTTCTATACTAGGTATTTCTTCTGATGAAGCTAAAGAAAAATTTGGCTTCTTATTGTCAGCGCTATCATCAGGATGTCCTCCTCATGGTGGAATAGCATTTGGTTTAGATAGAATTGTGATGCTTTTATCTGATACGACTAATATTCGTGATGTGATTGCCTTTCCTAAGACTCAAAGTGCATCTTGTTTGCTTACTGATGCGCCTGGTTTAGTTTCTGATGATCAGCTTGATGAGTTAAATATTAAGTCTACTTTTGATCCGGAGCAATAGATGGCTGGACACTCCAAATGGGCAAATATTAAGCATCGTAAAGCACGACAAGATGCATCTCGAGGAAAGGTTTGGACTAAGGTTATTAGAGAGATTACAGTTGCCGCTAAAGGGGGTCCTGATCCTAATGATAATCCAAGACTGAGGCTAGCCTTGGACAAAGCTAACGCTGCCAATATGCCTAAAGATACAATTAAGCGAGCAATTCAAAAAGGTTCTGGAACTGGAGAAATGGGCGTCATTGAAGAGCTAACTTTTGAAGGTTATGGACCGAATGGCGTTGCTATTCTTGTTGAGACTATGACAGATAATAGAAATAGAACTGTTGCAGATGTACGACATGCTTTTTCGAAATTTGGTGGAAACATGGGTACAGATGGATCAGTAGCTTACCTGTTTAATAAACTAGGAGTTGTTCACGTTGATTTATCGCATAATG
Source organism: Gammaproteobacteria bacterium (assembly GCA_045564015.1). Lineage (GTDB taxonomy): Bacteria > Pseudomonadota > Gammaproteobacteria > Magnimaribacterales > D2472 > D2472. The sequence continues at coordinate 5,372 of JBJLIB010000011.1, read as the reverse complement.
AAGATCAAATTATGGAAATTGCATTAGATGCTGGTGCAGATGATTTTACTGTCACTGAAGATTATTTTGAAATCGTTTCTACTCCTGCAAATCTTCCTGTTGTAATTGAGGCTTTCAATAAAAATAATATTGAAACATTGCTGGCTGAAAATACCATGAGAGCAGATACTTTAGTAAACCTAGATCATGAAGCTTCTGAAAAAGTTTTAAAAATTATGACTTTTATGGATGATCTTGACGATGTTCAGGAAGTGCATACAAATGCTGAGTTTCCTGAGGACTTTACTGAAGAGGAGTAACCGTGGCGATTAACTCAAGGACTAAAGGAGCTAATTTCGAGAGGGAAATTGGCAATCTTCTTGTTGAACAGCTAGGTTTAACCCAGCCTGTTAAAAGAATTCTTGAGCAAACACGAACAAAAGAATTACCTGATCTGAAATTAGGCAGATGGTGTTTAGAATGCAAAAGATATGGCGATGGTGCCGAACCATCACAAGATTGGTGGGATCAAGTTTTGGCAGCAACAGGAGAGGGAGAGTTTCCAGCTTTAATCTATAAATTTAATCGTCGACCAATTAAAGTGAGGATACTTGCAGGGACTTTGATTCCAGAGTTAGATTTTTCATCAATGACAATTGATTTAATGTGGGAAGATTTTGTAGAAATTCTTCGATACCTTTTTCAGGTAGATATTGAGCAACATGAATCCTCGTTTCAGGTCTAAAGATTTCTATTGTAGGGTCTACGTTGAAGATACCGATTTTCAGGGAGTTGTTTATCATGCAAATTACCTCAAGTACCTTGAAAGAGCTCGATCTCAATTCTTGATTGAAAATCATTTATCTCAAACAGAAGCAATGACGAAAAGCAATGAATCTTATGTTGTGAAATCAATTAATTTGTCATACTACCATCCAGCAATATTAGAGGATGATTTAGCTGTAAGTACAGAAATAGAGCTTGTTAGCAAAGCCAGAACTATTTTTTTTCAATCCGTTTCAAACATAAAAAATGATACACTCATTTGCAAAGGAGAGGTCGAGGTTTGTTTCATTGATAATGACTCAGGCAAACCAAAAGCTTTTCCTGTGGGCTTACTAAATTTATTTGAGAGTTGATATGGATGATTTTTCAGTTATAGACTTATTTCTCCAAGCTAGTCTGATTGTTCAATTGGTAATGATTTTATTGTTAGTCGTTTCAATTATTTCATGGATAGTTATCTTTGAAAGATACTTTAATTTAAATCGAATCAAAGAAGCTAACAAAGCATTTGAAAAAGAATTTTGGTCTGGTAAGGATCTTAATGAATTACATCAAGGTATTGATGAAGTCTCTAACGATGAGTTAGTTGGCTCTCTGAGAGTTTTCAAGCATGGATTTGGTGAGTTTCTAAGACTGAGTGAGGGCCAGCAAATTACAATTGAAGATCTTGAGAGTGTTAATAGGGCTATAAGAGTATCCTTGGCTAGAGAGGAGGAATCTTTAATGCATCACCTTCCTTTTCTAGCTAACGTTGGATCGGTCAGCCCATACGTCGGCCTATTTGGAACAGTGTGGGGAATTATTAATTCCTTTCAAGGCCTCTCAGATGCAACTCAGGCAACAATTAATGCTGTTGCTCCTGGAATCTCAGAAGCACTGGTTGCAACAGCTTTGGGACTTTTTGCTGCAATTCCTGCAGTCGTTGCATATAACAGATTCGCATCAGATTCAGACACCCAGTTACAACAATCTTCTGTATTTGGTGAGGAGCTAGCTAGCATCCTGTATAGACAAACGGTTAAAGCAAAGCTTTGATATATAGAATAGGTAAAAGAAAAAAATTAAACGCTGACATTAACGTTGTGCCATATATTGATGTGATGTTAGTGCTTTTAATTATTTTCATGGTTCTTTCTCCCCTGCTTATTCAAGGCATAGAGGTAAATCTTCCTAAGACTGATACAACCAAAATGTCAGTTTCAAGTGAGCCACTTGTAATCTCGATAAATGGAGAGGGAAAGTATTTTATTAACCTAGGCGAAGAGCAATTACCTATCTCTTTAGTGGAATTAAAAAATAAGGCTAAGATTATTTATCAAGCAAATCCAGATATTGAAATCGTTTTTAAAAGTGATGCAAAAGTTCCTTTTGATTATGTGGCCAAGGGGATGGCAAGTATACAAAGTCTAGGAATTCAAAAAGTAGGAATAATTACATCTGGATATGATAGCTAATTACCGATATTTGCAAGCATCGCTATTTTCTTTTTGCATTCATGCCGCTATCTTTATGTATATATATGGTACCTTTGATGCAAATACCTCTAAGACACTTTTGATATCAAAACCTCTTCAAGTAGAGTTGAAGTTTGAATTACCATCCGAGGATTTAAACAAACAAATTCCAATTTTAGCAAATATTAATACAACACCTAGCAAGCCAGTTTCTGAGGATATTGTCTACTCAAAAGCTGAAGATGAAATCAAAACCTCACAAAATAATGAGCTAATTGAATCAACTATAGCTAACCTTTTATCGGAGGAGAGCGAGATTGAAAAAAACAGTGAGCAGCAAGAAATTTCAATGTATGCTCAAAAAATTATTTCTACAATAGAGAATGCTTGGATGAAGCCGAGAAATATACCTGAAGGTTTAGTTGCGAATCTAAGGCTTAAAATTCGCTCTTCAGGAAGGATTGCAAGTGCAGAACTTCTTAAAAGCAGCGGCAATATTCGATTTGATAACTCAGCCCTTCAGGCGGTAAGAAGAGTAGAGACATTTAATTTTTTTGATTCAATGCCTAAAACCTTATATGACAAGGAGTTCAAAATAATTGCCATAAGTTTTAACCCATCATGAAAAAAAATCTTTTTTTAGTTGTCTTATTGTTGTTTCCAATTTTTACCTATGGAGAGCTTTTTTTAGAAATTACTAAGGGTTCTGAAGATCCGTATAGAGTTGCAATGATTCCATTTGAAGGTAACTCAAGGGTTTCAAAGCAACTAAATGACATAATGCGAAATGACTTAATTCGTACAGGAGAATTTTCAATTCTTGATGAAGAATTATTATTGCCTGTAAAGATTATTAATGATGAATTGGTATTTAGCGATTGGAAATTACTCGGAATAGATTATTTGGTTACAGGAACAATTGCTAATGCTAATAACTCTCTAGATATTAGTTATGAAATCTTTGATATTCATAAAAAAAGAAAAGTTAGAAGTTCAAAAGTTTTTGGAATCCCGAACCAAATCAGACAGCTTGCTCACTACACTAGTGATGGAATCTATGAATCAATCACTGGAATTAAAGGCATTGCTGCAACTAGGCTTTTGTATGTAAATGAAGTAAAAGACTCTCGCTTCATCTCTATCTACAAACTTATGTTGGCTGATTCTGATGGCGCTAATGAAAAAGTTCTCTTATCAAGCTCCGAGCCTATTATCTCTCCATCTTGGTCACCTGATGGAAAGAGGGTGGCATATGTGTCATTTGAAACAGGCATTGCAAAAGTTTTTATTCAAGAAATTGCATCTGGCAAAAGAGAGGCAGTCTTATCACAAGATACTCAGATAAGTTCTCCTTCATGGTCTCCCGATGGAAAGTATCTTTCTTTAACTCTTTATCAAGATGGAAATGCAGAAATTTATATTTTAAGGTTACGAGATCGAACTTTAACCAGGATGACTAATCAATTTGCAATTGACACAGAGTCTTCTTGGTCTCCTAAGGGAAATAAAATTCTTTTTACGAGCGGTCGGTCAGGCTCACCTCAAATTTATGAATTAGATCTTAGAAAGTTAAACCCAAAAGCCAAACGTATTTCATTTGAGGGGACATATAATGCAAAAGCTTCATATCTTCCAAATGAAGAGGGGGTTATCTTTGTTCATCGATCCAACGATGGGTTATTTCATATCGCCCTTAAATACAAGAGAGAAAATTTTATAAGAGTATTAACAGAAGCGAAGATGGATGAATCACCCAGTGTTGCTCCTAATGGTAATATGGTAATCTATGGTATTAAAGAAAATGATCTAAGTATGCTTGCTGGATTTAGTCTTAGCGGTGCAAAGTTTAAGCTGCCAGCCTCAGACGGTGAAGTTAGAGAACCTGCTTGGTCAAATTTTTTAAGATAACATCAAAATGGAACAATTATTATGAACAAATCAATTAATTCTTTTTTCGCTTTAATAACGATATTAATCTTTTCCGCTTGTAGTTCTGTCCAAATAACAGAGGAAGCAGTAGCAGATCAAAGTGTTGCTGGGGTATCCATTACATCAAAATCTACTGCCACTCAGGCAGTGCTTGCAAATGCAGTTGTTTATTTTGAATATGATCAATTCAATCTTACTGCTAAATCAATACAAGCTTTGAAAGGTGTAAGCGATCTAATGAAGAGAAATTCAAAAATTACCATTTCAATTGAAGGGCATGCTGATGAAAGAGGGACTAGGGAATATAACTTAGCCTTAGGTCAAAGACGAGCTGAGTCAGTTGCAAATTATTTAATTGCAAATGGCATTAATAGAAATAGATTAATTACAAAAAGTTACGGAGAGGAGAGACCTCTATCTCTTGGTTCTAATAATTCTGCATGGGCTAAAAATAGAAGAGTTGAAATTAAGTAACTTTTTTGAATGAAATTTTTTTTTATTGCACTTCTTTTGGTGCCCCTAGATACTTATTCCCAAGAAGCAGACGCATCTGATATCTTATTTCTAAAGATACAAGAGCTTGAAGGAGAGCTTGCTAGCTTAAGGAGTGAGCTTGAGTCGCAAGCATACTTAATTGAAAAATTGTTAAATGAAGAATTAAGCCTAGAAGAGAATAACATTCTCCCAAAAGCTGACATTAACTCTGAAGTAAGCACATTCAGGTTTGAAGGCATTAATGATAGTAGAAGCATTGATGAGGTTTATGATGAAGCAATTTCTAAACTAAATAATAAAGATTTTCAGTCTGCTAAACAGTCCTTTGCTTATCTAGCAAATAATTTTAATGATGATGAGAAAATTCCTTTAAGCCTTTTTTGGCTTGGAGAAATTTCATTACTAGAATCTAACCTTGAAGAGAGTGAGAAATTTTTTCAAAGATTAGCCTCAGACTTTCCTGATCATTGGAGAGCGCCACTGGCTCATAAAAAAATTGGGGACATTTTAATGATGTCAGGAGATCTTGGGGCTGCAAAAATTAAATATCAATTTGTTGTTCAAACATTTCCAGAGAATACTGCCTCTTCATTAGCCTTGCAGTTATTAGAAAATATGGAATAATCACATCTTTTTTATGGAATCCTATCTTGGGTCGCTAGCTCAGCTGGTAGAGCAGTTCGCTTTTAACGAATTGGTCACAGGTTCGAATCCTGTGCGACCCACCAT